>DATIGP010000242.1:0-13803 GCA_035454625.1 Nitrospira sp. | reverse complement strand
CCCAAGATGCGCCTATTTGCGGAATTGTCATTGCTTTCTGAACGTATTCTGCTTCCTCCAGTAATTGCTTGTTGGTCCGATTCCGGTACTCCCGGACCCACATAAATACAGCATCCCTCGGAACGACGTCGTCCTTTCTCGCGACGACTCTCATATACCGTTCAATATCGAGAAGTCTTAATGGGCCCGGTTTGTTTTGGTCCGCGAACCATGATACGCAGGGTTCGTCGCCGCGAGCTCTCGCTCGGATTTTTTGAATCGTGCCGAGTTCGTGCTTCTTGCACCAGTCCAGTCTTTGTTGGTCGACGGTCCGAAGCCATTGTTCATAGACTCTTTTAACTAGCCCGAGGATGCGTTCTTTGACGTCACCGGGACCCTGCCCCTGGTTGCGGAGTTCAAACCACTGCAAGAGAAGATCTTGGGCTAGATCGCGTTCTTCCTTCGTCCACCCCTTGGTTTCTACGTCGAGCGATTCAAGCTGATGTTGCTGATACCATGGCAATTTTGGAAGAAGCTTCCGCCGTCGTAACTGGGCAAGGAAATCCTGACGAGCTTCTTCACGCCAAGGCGCGTTGGGGGCACGTTCCTTCACAATCTGTTCGATAGTCTCCAAATCCCAATACTCATTCTCTTCCAATCCCTCATCGAGATAGCGCTGGAGCCGACTGATGTAGGCTTCCTTGAGTTGGTGATCCTTAATCTTGCTGAAAAAACGGGTCGTGTGTCGGCGTCGGCGAACATGCTTCTCATCTTGCGCTTCGGCGACGAGCAACGTCTCGATTTCTTCAGTGACCTCCACAAGAGCTGGTTTGATTTCCGCTATATACGCCAACTTCGCATCGGCTTCGAAAAAACGCAGCTTCGCGTTGACTTCTTCCCGGTCTTCAGCGGTCAACTTGCCGAGTTTACGAATTCGAGAGGCATCCTGCTTCCCCAGCGATCGAGCATAGCGGCGCCACGTGCGCTTACGCTGATCAGGCCTAAACGTCCGTTTCTCAGGCTCGGCCGGGGGTGACGGCTGGCGCTGTAAGGTCGGACTAATAGCCGCCCTCTCGCTCACGGGCCTTGAGAGAGCCGCCACACCAGAATTTTCATGCTTGTGCTGATCATGAATTGCCCCTGTGCCTGTTTGTTGGACCACATGGGCAAGCTCGTGAGCCAGCAAACGTCGCCCCCCCTGCGAGGCAGGGGAGAATTTTCCCGCACCGAATACAATGTTGGGCCCCACCGTAAAAGCATGAGCGTTCACGGCTCGCGCCGACTGCTCGGCTCGTTCATCGGTATGTACTCGAACCTGGCTGAAGTCGTGGCCGAAGCGCGGCTCAAAGAAGGCGCGTGTGGCGGGATCCAATGGCCGGCCTGGCGAATTCAACACCTCGTGTACGATCGGAGGTGCAATCATGGGAGCCCGTGCGGCGGACATAGCCGCTCGCTGAGCGACGGCGGGTGGGCCCGATGACCCACTCGGTTTCGCGCTCTGGCACTTCTTCACCGTCAACACCAGATCACCCTCGGGACAGGAGTACTCGTAGAAGCACAGAGGCGTGGCCGGCGGCGGATGCTCCGTCGTGATCGGCCCCGGACCGGTGCCGACGACGATATCCGTCTCGCGCACGATAACGCGCAGCACCAGCCCATCGCTGAAATGCACGTAACAGCCGTAGTTTCCGTTGGCAATCGGCGGCTCGCAGTCGATCCGCTCGACAGTCGCTTGCGAGGGAGGCGTCAGATGATTACGCGCGTAGAACTCGCCGGCTCGCTTCGAGATGCTCTGCGGGTCGCCACGCCAGCTTGGACAACGGCTGCCTTCTTCCGCGGGCTTGTCGCCTTCGGCCGCCGGGGTACCGGGGCGCTGTTCCGCACGTTGCAGAATAGGCGTTCTTCCCATCGCCCCTTCACCGGTATGGATCGATCGACGCAACGGTACGACAGACTGACCCTCCGACATGCGCATCACCTGCTCCGCAACCCGATCGGCTTCCTGCTCGTACTGATCGCCTGGCTCATTGATCGCAAGTTTCCGTTGAAGTGGTTTGCCCAGGAGTTTCTTGCCTTTGCATGTCTCACACTCCCCGGTCATCCCCGCCGACCCACCGCAGGCGCACTTACGCGCAAGAAGGTTACTCCTCGGTGGAGGCATCCATGAAATGGTCGCTCCGTAAGAGTCTCTGTGAGCTTGTTTAGCCATCCAAGCTAATCCTTGGGTTGTAGTGCGACGGCAATGTGCCACATCGACTGGGTCCGCACGCCAGCTCTCCTCACAGAGCACATTGGTTTGTCGATCCATTTCTATGGAGGCGGCAAACACACACCAAAGTTAAACTTGTCGCCATCGTACTCCAGATCCGTTCCGGTTCCTGGACGCGGGCGGCACAGGGCTGCCTGTTGGAACACCTCTTCTGCGTACTCCACCCATTCGTTCATGGTTTTATCACGGCTTCTTCGCGGCACTCGGGCTTCAAAAATAACAAGTCCCTTTTCAGGGCCCGATGTTTTAACGTCAAATTTTCCTAAGCTTTCGCTGCCTCGGTGCGGTGGCGAAAGAAGGTCAGGAGCTTTTCTTGAATTGATGATGCTGGCAAGCCAACCGCCCACTGTGACGTTCGACTCTGGGACGAATTTGCCGCAATGACGTTCATCCAACTTGCTGTTCTTAGCCTGGGCAGTCCTTGTTTTTGTCATGCAGTCATAGATCGCTTTCTTGTTGTTGTCATCTCCCAGCGCGACGATTTGACCATCACGAAATAGCGCCATCATGCCAGCGAAGTGCCCCCAATAACCTTCAGCAAATAGCGGCGCAGTGGGGTCGACATCCAGCTGCCGTGGGATCGCGTCACTCTTCACGATTTGTTGGAACAGCATCTTTTCATCTCGGCTGAGGATGGAGTTAAACATGGAAGAGAAACTGGTCCGGGACATTAGATAAAACGTTTGCTTGGCCGGTGCCCACTTATCCGGCTTCAAGTTCTGGCTTTGTCCACGTTCAATGTAACTGATGACGGCTTGTAAAAAGCCCCTCAAATTATTGACATCCGCATTGGCCTTGATGCTTCTGTTGGCTGCGCGAGCATCGGTGAGAATGCGATCGGCGTGGCTGATAACCGGATTGATGACCTTATGTTTCTCGTGTTCCCTCAAAAATGAACTAAATTGTGCCAATGCAAACCCCTCGGTCGACTGGATACGAGCCTCGAAGCTTGATTCTTTGATTTCAACAGTCAGATACTCATCTTTGCCGAAAGAGGCTTCTTTGCGAATTTTCGGTTCTTCGCTGAAAGCGAATGACAGGTCTCGCTCTTTGTCACGGCGATGTTCCTCACTCCAAGAAAATACAGGTTTTGCTCCAAATGTGGCGTTAAGCTTTCGGCAGATCTCAACCGCTTCCTCAATCTGTCCTTTTAACTGAGACCACTTCGAAACGGCCCCCGTCTCAAATTCAACGACACTCCCGGTGTCGGCCTCCATTTCCACACCGGTCTTGCCCTTGTGAAAATACTTGTGTGCTTTGCGTTTGAACTTTCTACCCTTGTTGGTCGTCAAGATATTCTTTGTCTGAAATTCGAAGCCCAATGCCCGTTGAATCGTGGGCTGCGAAAAAGACCCTCCCGGCGCCGGAGATGCCTCCTGTTGGATTGCATGGGTTAATTCATGTGCCAAAAGCTGACGGCCGTCGATTGTTTGTGATTCAAATCGCCCTGAGTCAAAAACGATATGGCGACCAAGAGTATAGGCGGCGGCACCGATTTGTCTGGCTGATTCAGCCGCCGTATAGTCGGAATGTACCCTTATAAAAGAGAAATCATGCCCGAAGCGCGGCTCGAAAAAGGCACGCGTTGCGGCATCAAGCGGCTGCCCAGGCGAATTCAACACATCGTGGACGACCAGCGGAGCTTCCATGACCTCGGTTCCCGCATTGGTCGCCCGGCGCTGAACTAACGGAGCTCTATCTTCACGGGGAGGTTTGCTCATATCGGTATCCGGCATCCGCATCACCTGTTCCGCGACGCTATCGGCTTCCTGCTCGTATTGGTCGCCCGGCTCATTGATCCGTAACTTGGCCTGTATTGGCTTTCCCAGTAATTTCTTCTTCTGACAATCCTGGCAGAAACCGGTGAGCCCGGATGATCCGCCGCAGGCGCATTTGCGCTGAAGCCCTAATGAAGGCGTTACGCGCGTGATCGGCAAGGGGGTCTCAACCGCCATTGGTGTGGCTGCGCCTCGTGCGCTCATGTCGGTAAACTCTCGTAGATGGCGCGGGCAACCCGCTCGCCTGTGAATTGAGCACGGCCGGAGCGATGCATCTGGACTTTTCCGGCATCGAGGGTCTCCACATTCATAGATTCCGACCCATTCCAGCGCGCCATATCATCGGCAACCAGGTGTGTCAGGGTTTCCTTCAATGAATCAGCGATTTCCTGACATTGAGATTGCGTGAATCCGGTTAGCACCAACTCGTCGATCTCCACATGTACTTGTTGGGAGGAACTCCGGGGAGCTGCCGGATCATGCCGCTCCGGTCTATTCCATGTGCTCCCATCGCCGCGCAGTTCACCATAATTCTGAACATTCATGACACCCACCGACCGATCTCCGCGTCGGACAGCGGCTTCTCCAACTTGGCGTATTCACCACGCGCCGCCTGAAGCAGGTGACGCATCCCCACCGGCTCTCCAGCATCCGCCGCAAGAAAGGCGGCATTCATGGCGATATTCCGGATATGGCCGCCCGCCACGTTGAGCCGAGCAAGCCGTTCCCAATCGAGCCCCTCCGTCGGCACAGCTCTCGGGAAGATATGCCTCCAGATTTCCGCGCGTTGAGCAGGGTCAGGGAATGGAAACTGGACCACGAAGCGAATCCGGCGAAGAAAGGCCTGGTCCAAGGCTCCTTTCATATTGGTCGTCAGAATCGCCAATCCTCGATAGGCCTCCATGCGTTGAAGTAGATAGCTCACTTCCACATTGGCATATCGATCGTGACTGTCCTTAACCTCGCTCCGCTTCCCGAAGAGCGCGTCCGCTTCATCAAAAAGCAGAATAGCCGCGGCGCCTTCCGCCGCATCGAACACCTTGCGCAAGTTCTTTTCAGTTTCGCCGATGTACTTACTGACCACTTGACTGAGATCGATGCGATAGAGATCGAGACGAAGGCTGTTCGCCAATACTTCCGCCGCCATGGTCTTACCGGTTCCGCTTGCGCCCGCGAAGAGGGCGCTGATTCCCAGTCCGCGCGAACCCTTCGCCGCAAATCCCCATGTCTCGTACACCATGTTTCGTTGTCGCACATGCATCGCAATTTCATGCAAGATCCGCCGTTGAGGTTCCGGAAGCACCAGATCCTCACATGTCGCGGAAGGTTCGATCCGCTGCGCCAACTCATCGAGATGCGGTCGCGCTTGCCGTCGACAAATCTCCCACAGGCGATCCGCCTGCTCTTGCTCGTTCAAGAGTTTCCCGTCCCGTTCTCCCTCCATGGAACTGAAGGCGACGCCGGCTGCCCGAATGACGGAGGCACTAAGGTGGAACTGCCGGCTCACCAACTCCACGGCGTGACATGCAGGACCCGACCGGCCAAGAACCTCCGTCCACAATTGACGTTGCTCCTGCTGAGAAGGAAGCTCCACCTCCAAGGTAAGGCAGTCGGTATGTCCCGCGTCCCGACGCTCTCGGACACTCAGAATAAGGGGTATGCGGAGTCCATCTAAGAATGCGTTGAACGCCCGATCCCGACCGACTTCTGATGCATCCGTCCCTTCGTGCTCGACCAACAAGATGCTCCGCGTCAACACCGCCTCTCTGGTCCAGAGACGGATGACCATGTCCAGCTCTTGCGGGGCCGCAGGCAAGGAAGAAGCAGCAAGACGATAGAGGCGACACCCCATAGCCTCCGACGCAGCAGTGGCTATCAGCCGTTTAGTGAGTCGATCACCGCCGCACAGTTGGACGTGCGGCCTTTTCCGTGCGACATTCGGCGTAGAAAAGAGAGCCGCAATTTTATCGGCCATGAGCCGGTGAGCAGGAATCAAACGGTGCTCCTCTTCAGAATCCACGATGTCCACAAAGCCGGCGAGTCGCTCGTCGACATACGAGAGCCCCGCAAGATAGTGCAGGATGCGCTCATCGATCCGCAGGTGGCTCGTCATGAGCGTGTCGCCCTGGCCCACCTCAAGCAACCGCCAGCGCCGCAGAGGCGCACTAGGAAGGACGGCACTCCAATGGGCTTGGGGCAACACCGCCAGAGCCAGACCGAAGGTCGGATACGCTCTGCGGGGATCGCCCTGGGCCGCCGCGCAAGCCGGTGCAAAACCCGCGTCGAGTTCCATACCAGCCGTGAGGAGCAGGACGTCCCGTTCAAATACTGAAAGGCCGAAGCTCGCACCAATGGTATCCAAGGCAGCAGGCTCAGCGGTTTGGTGGGTGTCGTCATCCCGCACATCTTGTCTGCGTTCGACGCCTTCCAACGCGTGATGACCGGACCTGGACGCCGCATGCTCAGCCAGCGCAGCGCGCACGCGTGCGACTTGCGCCATAAGGAAGCGTTGATTCGTCTCATGCCAGGGCAACGCAGTCGCTTCGATCGTGGGCATTAATTTACCGTCACCCGATGGTTAAAGAATTCAGGCGGGGTCGCCTCCCGATTCACGATTTCACTATCCACACCGTCCACCCGTAGCCGGACCAGATACGTTCCCGGCGCGGCAGTCCGGACCACAAAAGAGACCGTGTCGGTCTGACCGTTTCTTGGCTGAGCCGCAACCTCCAGATCGCCCAAGAGCAAGGCCACACGCTGCGTCGGCTGTACCTCCGGCCTCACGGTCAGGGTGATGGTCGCATCCCCGTTGCCATCGCGCGCGAACGAAGCCGGCAGCGCGGTCGTGATTTGAGGCGCCAACGCCAGCGCCAGCTCATTGGTCGCGCGTCGGAATGTATCCCCAGGTCGCTGAACCAAAACGGCCAGCGAGTACAGTCCGGCCGGCAACGTCGCAGGCTGGTTTGGAATGGTTGTCTCCAGTCGCGTGGCGGTATTCCCGGACGCTACGGGAAGCTCGACCGGTTGATTCAATCGCGGACCGGTCAGGCGAACGGCTACGTTGGTCCCCTCAAGCTTGTGCCCCTGAAGTGCAAGGACGTCTCCGAGATGTCCGCTCGGCCGTTGCTGGGGCGACAGTACCGCAACCAGCGTCGGAAACGGCGGCTCAAGATTTGCCGAGGCGACAGGTCCGCGAGCCTCTCGTGTGATCGGATCGACCGGACCGATCGTCAGAACGGGAAGCGCCGACCTGGCGGCGCGTTGCGATTCAATCATCACCACCGAAACGTGATAGACGGCCGTGGGGCGGTAGCGCGCCTGCAGAGCCGTCCAGAGTCTCGACATCTCTTCGCTATTGAGTGCGGTGGCGACGATCTTGATTTGCTCGACCTGATCGGCCAATTCGGAAGCGGACAATGCTTGAAGCGCGGGCGGCAAGATCGCCCCGTTGAGTGGAGAAGGCTGCAAGGCCGTACGAATGGACTGCCTCGTCAGCACCGGGGTTTCGTGCATCAGCTGCATCGCGTACCCGAGCAACAGTTCCGCATGGAGATCTTCGGCGCCATAGGCCGTCAGCAGATAGTGCAGATCGAGGGCCAACGGCGGATTGGTCAATCGCCCTCCTCGATCGTCACGGGACGGCAACCCGACGTTGCGCCAGCCGGTGTTAGGGGCCACCTGATACAGAAAGAGATTGAGCTGATTGCCTTCTTGCACGCCGGGCGCGAAGACCCGATCAGGCGGCAGCGCGCTGACCGTCACGTTGCCCCCGACCGCCCCTGTGACGTTGTGATCGATCAGCCCGTTGTTGAGCAAATCCTTCATCACCGCCGTCACCGCAGCTATGGCCAACGCATTGCCCATCAGGTGTCCCGCAAACCTCGCCTCAAATATTGATCGAGCGGCAACGATGAGCGTGGAACTTCGACGGCCTTTCTGCCGGGAGCGGTGGCGGGCTGATGGACGGCCTTAACTTCGATCCGACCGATCTGAATCCGGACGATAGGAGGCCCCTCCATCGCTTTCGACACCGGCCCCTCACCATGCCTGCGTTGGAACAGCGCCTCAGCCAACGTCGGGCGCATCGGATCGACCGGCCGAGCCTCCGACTGCATCGAAACCTGCGTTGGCGAAACTGTCTCATTCACTCCACGCCCTTGCTTGGAAAGGGAAATATCTCCCGGCTCCGGCTCAAGACCCCTGTGACGTACCGGCCCATCGAGTGGCTCCGCACCGGCAACGGAAGCGCTGACGACTTCATTCTGCACGGGTTGCCCGACAGGTTCACCGATGCTCGCCGATCTTCTTACCCTATCAGCCGAGTGGTAAGTTTGAGGACCAGCCGGCGGGTCACCAACACGTGCCTGCCGATTTCCATTGCCGCCGACCCGCTGATCGCTGTTCTTTCCATCCGGCGGTTGAACAGGTTCACTGGCTTCACCGACACTCCAGCTTTCCTCATCGCGAGGCACCAATCGGGCACCCATCGGCCTCTCGCCGTTCTCCGGACCTCGGGACAGTCCTGGTCCATTCTCGCGGCCGTCGGACAGGATAGGTTCATATCGAGCGTATGACCGCGGCATTGGCATCAGCCTGGTTCCTTCACCCCGGCTCCGCATGACCACGCTCTGCAAATAGCGGCTCATCCTCCCACCAGTTCCAGATACGCGCGCCGTCGTGTCGTACTCAGCGCTAGAATGTCCGATTCCTTCCACCCATAGGCCGACGCCAGCACATGGATGTCCCGGAGCAACCCTCTAGCAATCAGTTGGATTTCACTCCAAAAGTACGCCAGCATGTCGAACGGCACAGCCCACTGGTGATCGCAAGCCGGACAGTGAATGGAAAGCTGCACATCTCCTTGTGGGTCAGTGTCCGCCATCCGTTCTTCCAGAAGATTGCACAGGTCCTGTGGAAGATCGTCCACCTTACACGGGCGACCCCGGCTCTCCGCTCGAAGAATGCAGCGCTGCAGCAGCATCCGGAATCCTTCTTCCAGAGTGGCAGTCACGGGAATCGCCTCGATATCGCAATGAGTGGGTGCGACAGCCTGCACGGTAAAGTCACCGGCGTGGATTTCCATGGGAAGTCTGCTGGTTTGATCTCGTGACGTGATCTGTGTCGGCTCAGAAAATATCGTACGCACATCGACAGCCACTTGTGCCATCGCTTCGCAGGCCGGACACGTCACGACGCTCTCAACCACCGGTCCAAACGTGCGCGCGCGCATATGTGCCAGCAGGGCATCCCGCTTCCCGAGAGTGAATGAGTTCGCTTGCTCGTGCGGATATTCCGGGCAGGCCGAGGCGAGGAGCAGCATCGCTCGCCCGCACGGCGACAGGCTCTGGCCGCGATCCCAGATCTCGAGCAGTTCGTGTACCGTGAGTCCGCGCATGCTCCTCTATGTCGCCAGAGAAGGCTCCACCGGTTCGGATACGTCCCGATCCCGTTCCCAGCCTTCGTTCTCGAGTTTGATGGTCTGAATCGCCACGGCATTCGCATTCGCATCCAAATCCGGCTGAGCTTGGAATTCGGACACCCAGCAACGATAGACCTTGTAGGCAAAGGCGAGCTGACCCGCTTCGTTGTACATTTCGATGATGATGTCCTTCCGAAAGTCTTTGAGCGACACTTCCTTGCCCAAGCCCGAGCTGAAATTCCATACCTTGTTGGCCCACTTCTCGAACTCAAGGTCGTGCGTGATCCCGCGCTCCAAGGTGATGGCCTCGTACTTCGTCCGTCCCGGCGACTTGCGGCCGGTGCTGGGGTCACCGCCCTCCCGATGTTCCACGACCTCCGTCGTGCGCTTGAGCGCCCCGACCTTGCTCACGCCGGCTACATACCGGCCGTCCCATTTCACGCGAAACTTGAAGTTCTTGTAGGGATCGAAGCGATGCACGTTGACGCTGAACTGGGCCATAGCTGGTCCTCCTTATGCCTGAATCTGACCGGCCATTTGCTGGAGCTTGATGATCACGAACTCCGCCGGTTTGACCGGGGCGATCCCTATCATGATGTTGACGATCCCCAGATTGATGTCCGCCTGGGTCGTCGTCTCTTTATCGCATTTCACGAAGTACGCTTCCTGCGGGGTTTGTCCCTGAAATGCGCCTTGCCTGAACAGGTTGTGCATGAAGGCGCCGATGTTGAGCCGGATCTGCGCCCAGAGCGGCGCGTCGTTCGGCTCGAACACCACCCACTGGGTGCCGCGATAGAGACTCTCCTCGATGAAGAGCGCGAGACGGCGAACCGGCACGTACTTCCACTCCGACGCAAAACGGTCGTCGCCTTGAAGCGTGCGCGCGCCCCAGACAAGCGGTCCAGAGGGCGCCATGACGCGTAGACAATTGACTCCCAGCGGATTCAATTCGCCGTTCTCGGGATCGTTCAGCGGCACGCTGAGGCCCGGCACGCCGACCAGTGTCGCCTCCGAGCCTGCCGGAGCCTTCCATACGCCCCGTTGCGCATCGGTCCTGGCAAAAATCCCCGCGACCGCGCCGCAAGGAACGAAGTCCTCAAGCTGGTTCTCCTTAAGCGGATGCGGCTGACGAAGACGTGGAAAGTAGAGCGCGGCGTTCTTGCTGGTCGTGCCTATACCGGATACACCGGATTTGACTTGATCCTTTGTCGTCCATTCGACCGGAGGATCCACCAGCAACATGGCTCGTCTGCGCTCGCAGTAGACCGCCGCCTCTGAGATGAGACTCGTATCCACATTGCCGCCGGCGAGATAGGGCGGGATACAGAGCAGATTGAAGAGATCAGCCTTCGCCAGGGCATACAATCCTTTCTTGTTCGCTTCAGCGCCCGCCGGCGTAAAGTCATCGGCCTTGGTCAGCGCTGCGCCGTCCGAGGCCTCTCCGGCTGTTGCGACTTTATAATTCGTCGCAGGCTGGTTGTCTTCCCACGGATCTCTCCCAGCCGCGGGATCACTGCTCTTCGCGGGGCGTGCGGTCGGCAAGTTGCCGGTCATGCGTACGAGTTGCGATTCGTTCAGTAAGACCTTGTCGATTTGGCGCGGATGGCCCGCGGCGAACGAAACGTTGCGGAAGTTTTCGATCGCTCCGGTCTCACCGTCCCGCACAGTCAGATTGAACAAACTGTCGGCGGCTTCGCCCGGCTGAAGCGGACGCGTGTTATGATCCACACGCACGCGGAGTTTGTTTCCCCAGACACCGGGATTGGCGGCCTCCAGGCCGAGAGAATCCGCCGTGAGTTTCGCCTGCGCCGGTTTGGCGCCGGCACCACTTTCGGCATGGTAGAGGCGGATGATGATGGCCTGCCCCCCGCCGTTCAGATAGAAATCCCGCACAGCGAAACCCAGCGTGCTGCCTACCCACAAGCCGCCGAAGGTTCGTTCGAAATCCCCATAGCTGTTGACGGTGATCGGCTCGTTGACCGGCCCCCTGAGCGCCCGTCCGATGAACGCGGCGATGGAGGTCGCAACACCGGTAATGGTGCGGACGCCGCTTGGAATCTCCTCAAGGTAAACACCTGGGTATGTCGGTGATGTCGGCATTGGTGTCCTCCGCTAAACTGTTTGCCCGTTGTTCAATGCACCGCTTCTCTTCTCCCGCTTAATGACTAGCGCTCATTCGGATGGCTGCGCGAAGCGGCTGGACAATATCTTCTCGATGTAGATCGACAAACTCTTGCCGGTGTGAGGAGAGGCGTAGCGTCGCCACCGTCGTCAGGTCGGAAGTGACGCTCAAAATGACCAAGTCCGGGTACACCGCCAGCAGCTGACTGCACAGGCCGGGATCTTCTTCCTGTTCACGTGCGAGAATGACGGCATCAACACTCAACCTGCCGGTCTCTTGGAGGATCTTCATGGGCCCCCGACAGTTTCCCACGACTTCCATGTCGTCCTGGTCTTCGACCAGTCTGCGAATGGCGTCAGGCAGCATGACGGGATGATTCGCCAGGAGCACTCTGATCTTATCCAACAGCCCTCCTCATTACGGCAGACCGGCGCATCTTGAATTACAACGCTTCAAGATGCCTATAGATCTCCGGGATGAATTTGGATCTAGGAACGGAGATGAGAGATCTAGATCCCTCCGAAGCGATTTTCTGCCGCAAAGATGCGGACAGCATCTCGTCCGTGAATTGCCGCAAGGAAGAGGGGAAGGCTAGCAGCGACCTGTGAGGCTGGACTGGGATTTGATATGTTTGACCGCTGAATACCGGTTGTGGAGATGTAGTTTGTCGAGGATATTGTGGACATGATTTTTCACGGTAGAAACCTCAATGTGCAGATGAACCGCGATCTCTTTGTTCGTCAAACCCTCGTCGATCAGACGGACGATTTCCGTTTCGCGTTTTGTGAGACGAGCTCGATCACCGACCTGCCGACTTTCAATCTGACGAGTAAGCGCGGACACCCGATCGAAGGCCAATCCGGCGACTCGTGGAGAGCACAGGGTCTCCCCTTTCATGACGGCTCTGATGTTGCTGAGGAGTTCTTCAAGTGATGAATCGATCAAGAGATACCCGGCCGCTCCTCCGCCTTCGATACACGCAAGAATATCTTCCTCTTTATCCGGGACTCCAACAACGATGGTCTTCATTCCCAGAGAGGATGCATCTACCCATTCTTCCGGTTCGGTGCACCGCCGTCGGCACAAATCGAAGTCGATGATGAGGAGATCGGGTCTGCAGGCCACAACGGCTTCCCAGGTCTCGTGACCCAGTCCGGCTGCGCTATGCACGATCGAGATCGGTTGGGTTTGAGCCAAAGAATACCGCAAACAGTCCCGATAGAGCCCGTCTCTATGAACAATGGCAATACGGATATCGTGACGAGGCATCATCGATAGCCCACTTACAATAACCCACGCAATGCATCCGGCTCTTAGGCTGCACCGCCATATGCAAGAATCCGTTTACGGTGGCTGTGCCTGAAAGCGATAAGACGATAGGTTCATGCATGCTTGATGGTCTGTTGGAGATTCCCCCTAATCCATTGCCCGGTTCTATGTAAGACTACTTTACGTGCAACTTCTTAATCCAAAGATCTGGAAAAGTAAACCCACTACATCTTGCGTTGCCTGTCTCTTACTCCGACCACGTTCGCGTTGACAAAGCAAGATCGATGCTACGCGGCAGTGGTGATTCGTAACGGCCGAATTCTTCGCCAATTCAACGCAATGGGCGATGTGCGGAAATCGGAAGGCCTACACTGTATCCCGTTCGATTCGGTAGCGGTATCTGTATCGATACAGTCAAAGATCTTGTATTGTCTTCAATAGCCCGTTACATGCTTCATCCGTTTCCGGCAAGTCTACAGAGGCACATTTCATAAATATTGAAGAAGGCGTCTGAGAGGTCTTGTTCAAAACGTCACGGCACGTCCCGCGGCGTTCCTCCGCGGCAACCGTTGAAGGAGTCTTACGCGCTCTTGAACTTGGTGAGCTTGACAAACAGGATGGCGGAAAAGGGAAGGGCCAGGCCGATCACGAGTTGCGTGATCAAAAGATCCCCGAGCTGGCTGTAGTCGGCGGGTGTCTGAAGAATACCGCTTGCCGGGTCCCGCACTTCACGCGTCACGACGAAGATCTCGTTGAGATACTTCGTGCCGAGCTGGCTGAAAGAAAGAGCGAGATTGGTAAAGGACGCCATGACCGCAAAGAAAGTGGCCTTCAGATTGACCGGAGCGGAGTTGGCAATCCATGCCAACATCGGAATCATGGAGATCTGTGCGAGGGGTGATTCCAAGGCCGTATCGACCAAAGCGATGAACCTGGCATCGACGACTCCACCGGTGACCCTCGCCGT
>DATIGP010000241.1:0-8170 GCA_035454625.1 Nitrospira sp. | reverse complement strand
CTCTTGACGATCTCGGTTTGTCTGTCCAGCTCCTTCTGCGCGGCAGGATCCTTCTGTGCGGCTTCCACCAACTTCTCATCGATGAAGTCATCGAAGCTGGTCAGTGTGCGTAGGCCGTATTGGCGGCGGAATTCGTTGAAGCGGGGGATGCCTCGTTCCCTGTCCCGGATGAGGTCGAGTGCTGCCACGTCGATCTGATGGCCGGCCTCGTCGATGTGGAGATTCTGGAGGAACTGTGGATGGTTTAACAGCGTGAGTCGGCCCAACCGCTGGCGGCCCATCGACAAGGCGAGGTGCGCCAATCCTTTGTCGTGCATCGTGGCCGTGGCTTTCTTCCTGAACGTGTCGACGACCGGAAGCATCTCTTTGACCTGATTCGGCTGTTGGAACTTCCGATACTCGATCAGGTCGGGCACCAGCGGATGCAATCGATAGACGGTGATGAATTCCTCAGGGAAGTTGAACGGGGAGCCGAAGTGGTGCGTGCCGCCGTTGATGTGATCGGGCTTGGGGAACGTGTACGTGTTCGGGCAGAAGAAGAGATGCCAGCAGTCGCGGATTTCGTTCCTCATACCGAAGATGCCGGGGCCTCCGGCAAAGGCGGAATATTTGAGATTCGCTTCCGTCAGGTCGCCCGAGCGCTTCATCCGGTCCATGACGGTTTCCACGGCGGCGCCGACCACCGAATAGTTCTCGAACAGCCCTGACCAATTCGCGTTCATGCCCTTATGAAGCGCCTCGTCGTAGAGCAGTTGCGTGGTCCATTCAATCGTGTGGATCTTGGCGATTTCGGCCGACACGACGAGCCGGGCGATCTCGAACAGCTCTCGCGGCGTGACTTCGCCAAATGGGACTGGCTCGTTTGGCTTATCCGGCCGGCGTAAGCCGCTGTCTTCCTTGGGATCTTGGCTGCGGAAGTAGTCGACAAATTGGTTGTGCTCACGGGCAAACACGTTGTGGTAGAAGCTCAATCCGATGGACCAGTTGTCGGGGAAGGCCGTTGCCTCCTGGCCTTCCCACAGCGGGTTCATGTGGTCACGATCTGACTGATCGAGCACGGGCAGATAGCCTTGCCTCCAACCGTCTCGTTCTTTTGCGTCCTTCGGCTCCGGGCCGATCGGCCGCATCAAGAGCTTGGCCGGATCGTTCGGGTCTTTCTTCACGCGCTTCACCGACGTTTCGTCGTACCCGTAGATCTGCGAGGCGTCCCACCAGGCCGTGACCCTGTTGAGCGTTCGTCGCTGGGCCTTTTTGAGGAATTTGCCGTTATCGAACGTTCCGGGGTCCGTCCGATCGATGAGCGCTTCGCCGATCCGGTCTTCGGGGCGGCACTTGATGGTCTCTTTGAGCTGCTCGGTGCAGCCCATGGTCATCATCGTGTCGGCATTCCGGCCTTCGCGTGAATGGGAGAACCAGTCGTGGGTCATGAACTGGATCCAGAAGGCGGCCAACACATTAAACCAAGGGGCTTTCTCGTAGGGGCACACGGATCGGGCGTTTCTGGTGCCATGCCCCTCGTTGCAGTTCACCGCCCCGGTCTGATCGCGCGAGAACAGCGTGCGGCTGATGAGCTGGGGGTTGGGTGCCATCAACGAGAGCCTGTGGGCGTGCCGGTTCCTGGTTTCGGGGCTTTGCTGCTGCTCGTCCAGATCAGGAAACGTGGCGGCTTCGAACTGGACGTTTCGGGCCAGCGGTTGGTTAGTAGACCCCATCAAGGGGTTGAAGACGTCATTGCAGTAGCCGTTCAAATCCCGGAACCGGATCGATTCGCCTGTGCACTGCTGGGAGCTGTCGACCGGATTGGTCGTGAGGCCGTCCTTCTTGAGCCGCGCCACGAGCCTGGCATATTCCTGCTCGTCCATGTCGTTGCCGGCAGGCTTCTGGTCGGTCACCCGCATCTCCACCCAAGGTGTGTGGAACACGCCGGCAGGATCGCGCAGGATCTGCGAATATTTTTCGTAAGTTCCGCTGTTGTCGAAGAGGTTGAACTTGATCATTTCCATCCGCTGGAATTCGAGATCCAGCAGCGCCCCTCTGATGCCGCGGCCATTTCCACCGAGGTCTCCAAAGACCGCACCCAAGCCGCTGACTTTCGAATCGGCATCCCCAGTCGCCCAGTAATTGCGCCAGTCGATCCATGGACGAGGCCGTTCGCTGACTGTTCGCGCTCCGCCGCGGCAGCGGGCCGTATCTTCGCGGACTTTCCCGAGGAAGCGTTCACTGCGGTCGACCGCGACGTCGCGAGGACCTTTGAAGACGTAGGTGGTGCACGAGCTGATCTCTCTTGGATCGAGTGTGGCGCAACCATGGGAAGAGAAGAGAACGGAGGTTAGCAGGAGTGACGTGGTCAGTGTGTGCATTTCAGCTCACAACTTCCCATGGGTCGATGAATGTCGGTGCTGTTGCTATGCTGTTTTCAGCAAATTCTCAATACCGCTTCGGAATAGGTCCAATTGGGTTGTGATTCCATTGATTTTCGCCGGTTTTCGGAAGGGGGAAGGAATGGTGATCCCCTTTTCCAGTGGCGTCAACAGGGCCATTCGGACCTATTCCTTTTTTTCTGACAGATTCTGACCGTATGGTGAGCAATCGATATGCCCTCATTCTTCATGTAGAAGGTTCCACTTAATTACCTTATTCATTGAGGGCTTGCAGATCTAAGCGTGGTGGGTTCCCTAGGAAATACACGTGTAGTTACTTCTTGGGTGAATCGAATTTGATTCGGTGGCGGAGAGGAAAGGATTCAGGGGGAAGCGGGGCTGAGGGTAAATAAGGGGTCAGGCACCATTTATCGTTACGACCCGGTAGGGCGCTTCGCGTAAATGGTGCCTGACCCCTTATTTACCCGCCACGGAAGCCGCGATGGTGGAGGGGGAGCGGCTGTTTGGTTTCTGCCCTTGACTCCCAGCTCTGCATGAGATTATTGCGCTTGAATGCGGGCCGCGCCACCGAAATCGACTGAGGAGAGTACTATACTCGCTGCCTCCCGTGGTGGAATGGGAGACAATGCGGCAGAACATTCGGAGGGAAGACGCCATGGGTCAAGCATTGGCTGGCAAAGTGATAAAAAGGACCAAGGATAGTGTTGACATTAGAATTACAAAAGAGAATTTCGAATCGTTCTGTGATTCAATCGGCCTCTATCGCCGAGAATTTCTCGCAGCTTTGGATGCGTCTGAAAAGGATCACCGGGCAGGAAGGATCACGAAGAGAAAGTCGTTACGAGAGTTGATCGGTTAGCCGATCGTGCTCGAACTCTCAACGACTGCAACCTTCGACAGACTGTTCGACAAACTCCCCAAGTCGTTTCATCCTTTCCATCCTTCACTCCATACTGAAAAGCTCCATCCCAAGCATCATGAAGTGTGGAGCTTTCGAGTCGATCACGCATACCGCGTCATCTTCAAATTCCTCGGTCCCGATCATGTCGAACTCCGGTTCATTGGTCACCATCATTCCATTTATAATTACGACATGTTCAGATAACCGTCTAACGGCTCCAATTCCCATATCCGCACGTGCCGACCTCGGCTGCGCAACAAGGGAGCCGCCATTTTCTGCATCTGAACGACCGCCCCGCACCTTCTCATGGAATGGCATGGCTGCCAGCCGCATCCGACGCTGCTCCTTCGCGCGAAAGAGTTTTTCGATTTCGGGGTTCAATCGATCCATTCTTTCCTTCCAGAAAGAAAGCAAGAAGTCATGGTGCAGTCGAATATCCTTGAGTAGCATGAATAGTAGGCTTGCACGAAGTACGCCAGTGGCGTAGTATCCTTCATGCGGTTTATCGAGACCTCGGTATTTACCACCGCCCTTCGGCGGCACCTAGATGATGGGACGTATCGTGCGCTTCAGTTGGCGCTTTTGTTCCGGCCTACACAAGGCCCTGTTATCCAGGGTGGCGCAGGATTGCGGAAACTTCGCTGGGCGGCGTCGAGTCGAGGAAAACGAGGTGGAATTCGTCTGATCTACTATTGGGAACCGGAAAGTGAGACGTTTTACATGCTCTATCTCTATGCGAAGAATGAGCAAGGCGACTTGACGTCGGCACAGCTCAAGGTATTGGCCAAGCTTGTTCGGGAGGAATTCAAATGAAGGATACGGCGTTCCAAGAGTTATTGACTAGTATTCGGCAGGCGGGGCGCATTCGACGAGGCACTCTGAAGCCAGGCCGGATAACGTCCTTTCAGCCGGCTGATGTAAAACGCATTCGTGAAAAGCTCAAAGCGTCGCAAGAGGAGTTTGCTCTGATGATCGGAGTCAGCGTAGCGACGCTCCGCAATTGGGAACAAGGGCGGCGAACGCCTGATGGCCCGGCCTTGGCGCTGTTACGAGTTGCGGCGCGTAATCCTCGTGCCGTGGCCGAGGCTCTGCATCGCGAACCACGCAAGGGCGCGGCCTAGCGACTCTGGACGGCATGGTCGGGTCCTGAATGTTGTTGCAGGAAACGATTCAGTTCTTCTCGGCCGCAATCGAACGCATCGACCGCGTGATTCCGGCGAAGCTTTTCAATTTTCGGGGTCAACGTCCTTCTTCAGGCTCGGGAGAGACAGGCTTGCTGTCAAAGAAGCCAGGCTTAGCCAACAGGCGCTGCATTTGAGGAAGAGGATGAATTGGAGCATCAAGTGCGGCGAGAAACTCAGACCACTTGGCTTTATTCAGAACGAAAGTGCACACCATCTCATGGAATGGCATGGCTGCCAGCCGCATCCGACGCTGCTCCTTCGCGCGAAAGAGTTTTTCGATGTCCGGATTCAACCTAGCGCGCTCCTTTTCTTTCTTCAACCTGCTTGCTTTAAGCTGCCGGGCGCGCTTTCACAGTCAGTCGCACGCGTGCTCCAAGGCGAGCCAACAGATCGATCAACGCATCGGTACTGAACAAGTCGATGCGCCCACGCAGCAGATCGCTCACGCGCGGCTGGGTGATCCCAAGAACCTTTGCCGCCTCGTTCTGCTTGAGACGGCGTGAAGCAATGAGTTTCTGGGCCTGAATCATGAGGTCCGCTCTCACGAGCAGATGCTCGGCTTCGTCGCGTCGGAACCCGAGATCGCGGAAGACGTTTCCGGTAGAAGGTGTGATTTTGAGGTTCGTGTTTGTTTCCTCTTGTCCACGAAGCGATAGCAAGGACGAGCCACCTTCTCTCTCGGCCCTTGCCTCTCGCCCCTCGCCTACGGTAGGCAAAGGAAGTGCCAACGGGATTCAGAGCCAGTTGCTCGGTTCGACGGCAAACTGTTCAAGCAACCGCGTACTCCAATGCTTTCGGGTTTTCGATCTGCTTTGACGCATTCAGGATTTCGATGCCGACAATTTTCCCGGCTTTGTCGTAGTCCAAAATCACACCGGGTTTATTCTCATCGCTCACCTCAACCGGCGCATCGTTGAACCGAATAGTTAACACGTCTACTTCCTGGTCATATTTCACTCTCATGACGATCTCCAAATATTATGTAGTTCCAATTCTAGTAGGCTCTCTGAAAGTCCGGCTTACTCAAAACTCTGAGAATATCGATGCGAGTGCCTGATCGAGTGAACACAACTCGGTAGTCTCCGGCTCTCAAGCGGTAGACGTTGTCTTTATAGCCTTGCAATTTTTTGATCCGCTTGCCGTCGGGAACTGGATCCTTAGCAAGGCTGGTGCAATCAGCAAGAATTTGTTTGATGATTCGATTGGGAAAGCCGTCGAGGTCACGCTGTGCTTTCTCGGAAAGGAAAACCTCGTAGGTCACGCCTTGGCGGTGCGCTTTTTCTTGCGCTTCGATATGTACTCGGACAACCGCGTCGTTCGACCCGCACGTACATCTGCCAGCCCTTGTTCTATTTTCTTGCGTAGGCGAGGGCTATAAGCCAGCAAAGCGTCCTCGATGTCTTCCTCTGTGACTGGCACCAGCATAGCAGTCGGTCGACCATGCGTCGTCACAAGGACGGTATTGCCTCGTTCCACGGTTCTGAGCATTTCAGAAGTCTTGCTCTTGAGCTCTCGCACATTGGTGAACTTCATGGATCCTCGTGTGGTTACAAATGTGACCACAACATAGTTTGTGGTTGTCCAAAAGTCAAGGTATGAGGAATTGGGAATGGCTCAGACTTAGCTTTATGTAAGAACTGAAATCTAAGATGTGAGATTGAGAACGCGCTCGGCCCGACCGCGTTCTCCACGACTGGCAGCCGGACGATTCCACCGCGAAGACGTGGGCCAAGAATCCAGATGGTCCGATTTGACGAAGCGACAGAAAGGGGCTCTCGTTTGTTTCGTTTATTGTGTTTGTCTCGCCAGACAAACCAGAAGAACCAGACAAACCGGGATTGGAAGTTGCCGGCGCCTCTCGAAGGGGCAAGCGCCGGCTTCAACCACCTGCGCGAGAACTACACTAACGGTGTTGGCGCTGTAACAAGTGTCTCCTGGTCATGTGCCCCGTCAACCTCGAGAAGGAATTGGTAAAAACATTCGTTTGGTGGCACGGGAAGCTGATCCTCGCTGACCGAAAAAGACTTCGACTTTCCTGGAGAAGCCGCTAGATCTGCTAACACAAAGGTACGTGCCCACTCATAGGTGTCTGTCCCTGCCTTCCTGCCGAACCGGACCCAAATTTGTCTCACGTTATCATCGTGAGAATCGACAGCTAGTTCGAAGCCATTCTGTTGAGGTCTGGAAACCGGTTTATGCCTTCCCTCCGCTGGTTTTTTAGTCGCCGGCATTGGATGCCCTCCTACAATGTGAGCATTAGTTGCAAGTCATGGGCGTGATTGAAACTTATTGCTGCTCGAAACAAACTGGCCACTACTGGTTTGATACAGGATCTGGGTATAGTAGTAGTTATTGTTAGCAGGTAGACCGTTCATCTGTACGGTCGAGATATTTGGTCCACTTACCCATCCTGTTTGTGTGACAACGCTGTCTCCATTGCTCTGTGCCGTCGTGACTGTGACTTTCCATTGAGTAATTCCATTGTTAAACGGGTGAATACCGTGAGCATTTGTAGGAGAGAAATTGTAGGAAGCGCCAGTCGTGCTTCCATTGTGTGGCGGAATAAGGACAATGGGCGGCATAACGAACCTCCTTTGAAAATGAGTTGAATTGATGCGCTTTTTGAGACAGCGCCGCTCCTTACGACCTACAGTCAGTGTCGTCAATGGCAAAAGTCTGAATTAGAAATCCTAGTGGTGCAATCTGACGCAGGGAGAGCAAAGGAAACTCGTTTGTCTGGTTTGTTTGGTCTATCTCGTCTATCTGGTGTGAACCATCCCCCTCGCCTTTTGCCTCTTGCGCCACGCCTGGGCCAGGCGCTGCAAGCGCTACCGGTGTAGAAAGCCAGTCCCCTGGTTCCGATGGCAACGTGTCGCGTCCAGCAACGGTAAAGCTGCTGATGTTTCCGCCTGCTAATGCCGCGCAGCGCTGACTCAGCAATGATGTTGCGATCAGTGGCTTCTGTCCAATGGGAATAATCTTGCCACTCGCCGGAGAGATCGGCGATTGAATCGTCACGGTGCCGCTCTGACCGAATTGGGAAGAGGCGTCGATGACAGTGCTGGGATCGGCCAAAAATGCGCCGGTGTAGAAGATGTTGATATTGCCTCCCTGTCCTTGCGTGGCTGTAGCCACGATCTTGCTGTTCTGAAGAATAACGTACAGAGGGTCGATCAGAATATTTCCTCCCACCGTCGTCGAGGACCCCTGTACTGAGGCATTGAGCTCGCTGTTTGTGAGTTGTACTAGGCCGGTCGCTAGCACACTGATGTTGCCACCGCTCGCTTGTTCCGCCTTCGTCGTGACCGAGCTATTTGTGCTTGTGTAGGACTGTCCAGCGTTGATGACAATGTTCCCGGCATTCCCTTCGCCCGTGCTGCTCGCGGTGATCAAGGAACCGTTGTCAAGTGTGACCGATTGACCGCTCGTGATGTTGATGTCTCCACCAGTTGCTTGTGTGGCCGTGCTACTCACCATGCCGGCGTTGCTGGCGAACGTGCTTGCGGCGTTGATGTTGACCGAGCCTCCCGCACCGGCGCCCGTGGTTGATGCTGTGATGAGGCTGCCACTGTTGACCTGCACCTGGTTTGCATCGATAGTGATCGTTCCACCAATCGCCGTGAGCTCAGTGCCTGAGGTTGCGGCCGAGAGAGTCCCACCGTTCTGGAGCATGACGGAATTGGCGTTGACGAAAATATTTCCCC
>DATIGP010000240.1:0-20792 GCA_035454625.1 Nitrospira sp. | reverse complement strand
AACCAGCTGGGTCTGTTGCTGCTTACGAAAGCCAGCCATAAGGAAGCGGAGCCGATGATGCGGCGGGCGCTGGCGATCGATGAAGCGAGCTATGGGCCGGAACATCCTAACGTGGCGATCCGTCTCAACAACCTCGCGACGCTGCTCCAGGCGACGAATCGGCTGGAAGAGGCGGAGCCCTCGATGCGGCGGAATGTGGTCATCTTTCTCAAAGTCACTAAGACAACGGGGCATGCGCATCCTCACCTGAAAACGGCATTTGGAAATTATGCAATCCTGTTAGGGGCGATGAATCGAGCCCAGGACGAAGTCGTCAGGAAGCTTTTGGAGCTTGGCAAAGAGGCAGGCTTTGATGAAGCAGGCTTTGCTCGGCTTGTTCAGCAGGTCATGCAGTAAATACAGCCGCAATTCCAAACCTCCATCTTAATTTGTGTCGGTAAACAGCCGGAGAGCACGTCAAGAAAAGGACCAACCCAAGGAGTAGAGACTTACTCTCCAAATAACGTCAGGTCACTAATGACTTTAAAGTGCCGCTTGTTCCGGGTCATCAGCGGGAGGCGTTTGACGAGAGCTGTGGCGGCAATAAGGGCATCGCTCTGTTCGAGTTGAGGGTAGCGGCGGCGAAGGTCGGAGTATCGGGCGGCAATTGAAACCGTGAGTGGGATGAGGCGGCAGCGAGTCAATTCTGCCAGAATCGAGGCGCGTTCGTTGTCGCGGAGTCCGGGCTTGGTGAGCAGTTCTTTTTTGGTGATGATCGAATAGTAGACGATGAAACGGCTCGAATCGAACAATGCATGGAAGCGGTCGGTGTTGAAATAATCGATGAAAATGTCGGTGTCTAAGAGGATTGAGATTTTTGCCATGCCGCGATCTCATCGAGAAACGCCTCGTCAGACTGCTTGCGCCCCTGCTTCCGCAGCGCGCTCACATAGGCGGCGCTGTCGTCGACATCGGTATGTCCGTACGGATTGAACCTTTCCCTTACCAGACCTTCGAGTAAGGCGACTGGATAGATCCCTTTGCGTTTGGCTGCTTTGACGACCGCGCTTTTCAGTGCCGAGTCGAATGAGAGCGTCCACTTTTCTTTTTTCAACGTCGTCTTGGGCATACGGTCTCCCTCCTTACCGTACGTATACTAGACGTATGCTAAAGCAGTGTCAAGAAATGAACCACAGATGATATAATTCCGCCCCGTGTGGACAAGTCCATCTTCAAAAGCGCGCGGGAGCACAATCTCAAGAATATCGATGGGGAGATTCCGCGTGACAGGCTGGGCATGCAACATCCGCCTTCGGTCGCTCTATTTGATGCGAACAGTGGGTAGCCGGAAATCGAGACGTTATGGGTGAGACGCGTGTTGATCTACAGCATCTGCTCGAAGACCTTCGCGATGCCTATCCCGGCGCGCTCGAAGAAACCATTTTGACCGAAGTGGTCGCCAATGCGCTGGACTCCGGCGCGACCCGCCTTCGTCTGACAACCGACCCGGCCTCCTCGACACTCACCGTTGTGGATGACGGCTCGGGGATGAGGCGAAGAGACTTGGTGCGTTATCACGATCTCGCCTCCAGCACGAAGACGCGCGGCCATGGCATCGGTTTCGCCGGAGTCGGGATCAAGCTTGGTCTGCTCGTATGCGAAGACGTCGTCACGGAAACGCGGCGAGGCAAGGAACATGTGGCGAGTCGCTGGCACCTGGCCGGTCGCCATAAGGCACCGTGGAAATGGATTCCTCCCTTGGGACTGATCGCCGAGCATGGGACTGCGGTGCAGCTCAAGCTACAGAACGCGCTCTCGCCGCTATTGGATGAAGGCTACATAGAAGAAACGCTTCGCAGGCAGTACCAGCCGCTGTTGGAGCCGGAATTCGACGAGGTCCTTGGCCGGCATTATCCAAAAGGGTTTCACTTCGAGGTCAATGGCCGGGTGCTGATGCGTCAGCATGGCAGGGGCATGGAAATATCGAGACTGGCGGTCTGTCTCGCCGGCAAACGCAAACCGACGGCGGTCGGTTATTTGACGCGAAGTGAATCGCCGTTCCCGGAGCATCAGCGCGGCATGGCGATCAGCACGTTCGGCAAGGTGATCAAACACGGATGGGATTGGCTCGGCATCACCCCCGCTGCGCCGGATCGAGTGGCCGGGATGATCGAGGCGCCGGCGCTGGCGGCAGCGCTCACGCTCAACAAGGGAGACTTCGTTCGCGTCGGAACGCGGGGCGCGTTGTATTTGGGCTATCGCAAAGCCATCCAAGAGGCGGTCTCGCAGCAATTGGCCCATTGGGGCGATGTCAGGGGAACAGACGACAAGGCCAATCGGCGAGTCGTGCGGCCGTTGGAGCGGGATCTTGAAACTGTCTTGGTGGATTTGGCCGAAGAATTTCCATTACTGGCGTCGTTGGTCGAACGGCGACCCGGTGGCCAGAAGCGGCTGCCCATCGGTACAACCGGGGTGAGCGGGGATGGACAGGCATTTCTTGCCGCATCCGTCGTGATCGATGCCGACGCGCTTGAAGAAACAGGCACGGTTCCCGTGGTAGGGCAGGAGCCGACGGAGCTTCAGCAGAACGAGCAGAGCCAGGAAGAAGCGCGATCTCAGGCGGAACCGCTAAACGTTGCCGTCGTTCCCGGACCCAAGGGACGGTCCAGGCCAGGCCATTATGGATTAAGCATTCGGTTCGAGTCCCATACCGGCGATCCGGACCTCGGTCGTCTCGTCGAATCCACCGTCGTCATCAACGACGCGCATCCCGCCTATCGACGCGCTGTCGCTTCCCGCTCGGAGGGGTATCATATCGCCCTTGCAGTCGCATTGGCGTTGGCCCGCTTGGCCGTGCCGCCTGCGGAAGAACACGAATTCGTAACGGCCTTCCTGATCCGGTGGGGCGAGGCTCTCGACGGCACCCGTCGCCGATCCCGCAAGCGTGCCTAGCTCCGACCACCAAGTGTTAAGAAATAAAATGCGAATGGTATAATTCCGCGCCTACCATGACCGGTAAACATAGAGGTGGGCAGAAGGAATGTTATGGGCCAATCCATCGTCATCAAGGGCGCTCGAGAACATAATCTCAAGAACATCGACGTAGAGATTCCGCGTGACAAGCTTGTCGTCATCACCGGCTTGAGCGGGTCCGGCAAGTCGTCACTCGCGTTCGATACGATTTATGCTGAAGGCCAGCGCCGCTATGTCGAATCACTGTCGGCCTATGCGCGGCAGTTCCTCGAACAAATGGGCAAGCCTGATGTCGATTCGATCGAGGGTCTGTCTCCGGCGATCTCCATCGAGCAGAAAAGTACCAGCCACAATCCACGGTCGACCGTCGGCACAGTCACGGAAATTTACGACTATCTCCGGCTCCTCTTTGCCCGTGTCGGTCGTCCCTATTGTTTTCAATGCGGAGAGGAGATTACCGCACAGACTGTCCAGCAGATGGTCGATGCGATCGCTGGTCTGCCGGAAGGGGAGAAGTTTCAGATCCTGGCGCCGATCGTGCGCGGGCGGAAAGGTGAATACAGAAAAGAACTGCTGGAGATACGAAAGGCGGGTTATGTGCGTGCGCGCGTCGACGGCACGATCGTGGATCTAGGTGACGACATTGCCCTCGACAAACAGAAGAAGCACACGATCGAAATCATTGTCGATCGGCTGGTGATGAAATCCGGCGATGCGATCATGCGTCGACTGGCGGATTCCGTCGAAACGTCGGTCAAGCTGACCGGGGGATTGGTCGGAGTGTTGACCGAAGACGGCCAAACCAGGCTCTACAGCGACCGTCTCGCCTGCATCAGATGTGGTGTCAGTTACCCAGAAGTCACCCCTCGCGTGTTCTCCTTTAACAGTCCACACGGCGCCTGTCCGGCGTGTGACGGTATCGGCTATGCAGTGACACCCGGTTGCCCGGAAGAAGAGGACCTCACCTTGCTGGAACCCTGCTCCGTCTGCCATGGGGCAAGGCTGAGGCCTGAAAGTCTGTCCATCAAACTATCCAAAAGATCGATTGCCGAAGTCACCAGCCTCTCGGTCCGTGCCGCCGCTGATTTCTTCGTGTCGCTGAAGTTTACCGATCGGGAGCTGGTGATCGCGCATCGAATCCTGAAGGAAATTCGTGAGCGGTTAGGCTTCCTCGTCAATGTGGGCCTGGACTATCTGACACTCGATCGGGCGGCAGCGACCTTGTCCGGCGGCGAGGGGCAGCGGATCAGATTGGCTACGCAGATCGGATCCGGCCTAGTCGGTGTGTTGTATATCCTTGATGAACCGTCCATCGGATTGCACCAGCGCGACAATCGCCGATTGTTACAGACATTGCTGAGGTTACGGGACTTGGGGAATACCGTCGTCGTCGTCGAGCACGACACCGAAACCATGGTCGCAGCCGATCATATCCTCGATATGGGCCCGGGCGCCGGCTCGCACGGTGGGCATGTCGTGGCACAGGGGACCCCTCAGCAGATCATGGGTGATCCGAATTCATTGACGGGTCAATATTTGCGTGGGGCGCAGTCGGTATCGGTGCCGCAGAGGGAGCGGAAAGCCAGGGGCATGCTGTCCGTGGTGGGAGCGCAGAAGCATAATCTCAAGAATGTCACGGCACGCATTCCCCTGGGGCTCTTCACGTGCGTTACAGGGGTCTCGGGATCAGGCAAGAGCACGCTCGTCCTCGAAGTTTTGTTTCATTCCCTCTCACAGTTGCTGTATCACAAGAAGCCAAAGATCGATGGGTGCAAAGAAGTGAAAGGCGTCGATGCGCTCGACAAGGTCATCGATATCGATCAATCGCCCATCGGGCGGACACCAAGGTCAAATCCTGCGACTTACACGGGACTCTTCGGCTACATTCGAGATCTCTATTCCAACCTGCCGGAGTCCCGGGTCCGTGGGTATAAGCCCGGACGGTACAGTTTCAACGTGAAGGGGGGGCGATGCGAGGCCTGCCAAGGCGACGGTCTCATCAAAATCGAGATGCATTTCCTTCCAGACGTCTATGTCACGTGCGAGGTCTGCAAGGGGCAGCGCTACAATCGCGAAACGCTGGAGATTCTGCATAAGGGCAAGAGCATCGCTGATGTGCTGGGCATGACCGTGGACGATGCATTGGAATTCTTTGAGCATATCCCTTTGATCAAGGCCAAGCTTCAGACTTTGCATGATGTCGGGCTGCATTATGTGAAGCTTGGTCAGTCAGCCACAACGCTCTCCGGTGGCGAGGCGCAGCGTGTAAAGCTGTCGCGCGAGCTGTCCAAGCGGGCGACCGGACGCACGATGTACATTCTCGATGAACCGACGACCGGTCTCCATTTCGCGGATGTGCAACGGTTGCTTGATGTGCTGGATCGCCTGGTGGAAGCAGGCAACACAGTGCTGGTGATCGAGCATAATCTGGACGTGATCAAGAATGCCGACTGGATTATCGATCTGGGGCCGGAAGGCGGAGATCGCGGCGGTGAGATTGTGGTCGAAGGGCCGCCGAAGGAAATCGCCAAATCGAAGCGGTCTTATACGGGACAGGTGTTGAGGGAAGCAGGGGTGTGAGGGGGTTGGAAGGGACAGAGCCTTCGGCGTCGCCATAATGCGATGAGTCGAAACGGCACCTGAACCGTTACGATTGGCCGCGTGCTCCTCTAAAGCGCGATAAGAATCGCATGCCGTCGCCCGCGGCACCTTCTTTAGCTATATCTAGAACTTTCTGTCATGGCGACTTTCGAAAGATCCATCCCTTCCACCCCCGGAGAAAGGATGGGTGAAGCAGCTGAAGACGCTAGGTCAGCAGCTCTTCTGATTGCGCGTCCAGGATAATAATGCCTCCTCTGAAATTGTTCTTGGATCAGTGGGCAATAGTTAACTTACTTGAGGATCGATCGTGCGCCGCTCAGCAAAAGAGGCTTATTTCACTCTGTAAGAATGGGGCTTGCGTTTTAGTTCTAACGATCTTGTATGTGCATGAGGCACTAAGAGACGGCAACAAGGACAGAGCCAAGAAGTTTATCGCAAAAATTGAGGCTCTTTCGAAGCTGATTCCCTGTCTCTGGATCAGGCTAAGAACTGAATTGCAAGAAGACGAGGTGGCCAAAGAGTTCTTCAGGTCAATAGGAGCACAATATCAGAAGATCAATCCTTTCTGCGAAGAAGTCATTGCCATTTTCCCTAACCATGAAAAACTTCCTGATATTGCGAATGCCAGAAAGGAAGGGTTGCTCTGGTTCTTCAATCAGCCAGAGCTTTTCAGTGAGGCCCTCAGCGAACAAAGGAAGTATCCAGCTGATAAAACCGAGCTGAAAACGATCGTTCAGCAAACAGTTGGGAGAAAAGGTTTATCAAGTAAGGCAAGGAAGGAATACGTGAGCAAGCTTCTTCCATCGCGATCACCAGGTGGTGTTGTTATCGCCGACGAATCGAAGAGGCGATTTCTCCAAGAAATGGATATCAGGAAGTTTCGAGCTTTGTCTTTCGAGGCAGCATTGTCGGAGGCTACAACTACAGATGCTCAGACGAATGTTACCGAACAAGACCTGGTGGACCTGCAGCACGCAGTCAGCATGGTTCCATATGTGGATGTTGTGGTTCTCGATGCTAAATTCTGTAAATATGCTTTGAGCGTAAGGAAGAATTGGAAAGGTGCAGAGCCATTGGCGGAATGTTTCGATAATGTTGGCGCTGCGCTGGATTGGATCGAAATACAAGCCGTCAAATCCTAAAGCGCAACGTGCCGCCGCACGTAACATTTCCATAGCTCGGGGATTTCATGCCTCCGATCCTACTGACCATCGCTAACATCTTTATGGCCTTTGTTGTGAGTTCTTAGCTCCTTCCAGTATTGCCCATTTTCTTTTCTGTCGCACGAATTCAAGCCACAATACCCCAACACTTTTCAAAGAAGGAGGACGGTGTCCGATGCAGACTGTCGCGTTACTGACGATCTCGAACGTGTTTATGACGCTTGCATGGTACGGCCATCTGAAGTTCAAGGACTCTCCGTTATTCACGGTGATCCTGGCGAGTTGGGGGATTGCCTTCATCGAATATTGCTTCCAAGTACCGGCCAATCGGATCGGTCATGGGCAGTTCAGTGCGGCGCAATTGAAGACGATCCAAGAGGTTATCACGCTGGTGGTGTTTTCGATTTTTTCCGTCGTGTATCTGAAAGAAGCGATGAAGTGGAATTATGTGGTGGGATTCGCGCTGATTGTCGTGGCGGTGTTTGTTATCTTTAAAGAATGGTGATCATTGGTTTGATTCCTACCGCAACAGTTCCCTAAACCTTAGCTTCCATCGCGAGTCAGACCTCGCACAAAAAACCTTCTCATTGACGGGATCGGGCCTCTCCGCTTGCAGCCTATCCGCTAGATAACTACAATACCGCGCGACGCATATACCGATCGGGGAGTGAAGGAGATGCCGGTATGCCGAAGGCAAAGAAGACTGACTCGAGCGTGAAGGCCGAGAACGCCGCGAAGAACTCTGCGCCGTCATCCGCACTTACCCCATCGAGTGCAGAAGATTTTGAGAAGCTCGGGGTCTTTTATCTCGGACGTCCCTACGACCTTGCTGCCAAGCAAGCCAAGCCGGGGTGGCTCCTCTACGATTCGAAAGATCTGGTGACCCACGCAGTTTGCGTCGGCATGACCGGCAGCGGTAAAACCGGCCTTTGTCTGGCCCTCCTCGAAGAAGCCGCGATCGATAGCATCCCCGCGATCATCATCGATCCAAAGGGCGATTTGGGGAATCTCCTCCTGACGTTCCCACGCCTCAAGGGCGAAGATTTCCAGCCTTGGATCAACGAGGACGATGCGCGAAAGAAAGGCTTGTCACCGGCCGACTATGCGGAGACACAGGCCGAGTTATGGAGGAAAGGCTTGGCCAATTGGCAGCAGGATGGCGCCCGGATTCAGCGGCTGCGAGATACGGCGGATGTCGCGATCTACACGCCCGGCAGCAGCGCCGGATTGCCGGTTTCTATCCTGAAGTCGTTCGCCGCGCCGGCGGCCGACGTGCGGGAAGATGCCGAGTTGTTGCGCGAGCGTATCAGCACGACGGTCACGAGCCTGCTCGGTTTGCTTGGGATCGAAGTCGATCCGATCCAAAGCCGGGAACACATTCTCCTGTCGACGATTCTCGACCACACCTGGAAACAGGAAGAGGATCTCGACCTTGCCGCATTGATCCAAGCCATTCAGTCGCCGCCCCTGTCGAAGATCGGCGTGATGAATGTGGATTCGTTTTTTCCATCCAAAGAGCGCTTTGCCCTGGCGATGAAGCTCAACAATCTCCTGGCTGCGCCGGGATTCCAATCGTGGCTGGAAGGAGAAGTCCTGGACATCCAATCCTTGCTTTATACGCCGGCAGGAAAGCCACGACATGCGGTTTTCTCCATCGCGCATCTCAATGACGCCGAACGCATGTTTTTTGTCACGTTGCTCTTAAGCCAGATGGTCGGATGGATGAGGGCACAATCGGGCACGACCAGCCTGCGTGCGCTGCTCTACATGGATGAGATCTTCGGCTATTTCCCTCCCGTGGCCAATCCGCCATCGAAGCTGCCGCTGATGACCCTTCTCAAGCAAGCACGTGCGTTCGGGCTTGGGGTCGTGCTTGCCACACAGAATCCGGTCGATCTCGACTACAAGGGGTTGGCCAACACCGGCACCTGGTTCATCGGACGATTGCAGACCGAGCGAGACAAGGCGCGGGTACTTGAGGGATTGGAAGGGGCTTCGACGAGCGCAGGGAAGAGATTCGATCGCGGTCGGATGGAACAAACGCTGGCGGGGCTCGGCAATCGGATCTTTCTGATGAATAACGTTCATGAGGATGAACCGGTCGTGTTTGAGACACGCTGGTGTCTGTCTTACTTGCGCGGTCCGTTGACAAGGATACAGATCAAGACGTTGATGGATTCGGTGCGCGCAGCCCACGCATCCGGTGGTATGGCTGCTCCGACAGTCACAACTACCCGGAGTGCCAAAGGAGGGGCGCGGCCCATGCTCTCACCGGATGTGCCGCAGCATTTCGTCCCGCTCCGTGGAACGAAGCCGGAGGGGAGTGAATTGACCTATGTGCCCATGCTGTTGGCATCGTCGCAGATCCGTTTCTCCGACTCCAAGACTGGGATCGACAGCACCCAGGACGTTACGGTGTTAGCACACATTGTCGACGGTCCGGTCACCGTCGACTGGGATCAGGCGAGTGCAACAGATCTGGTGGTAGCCGATCTGGAACGGAATCCAGAAGCGGGTGCTCAATTCCTTGCGATTCCGGGGAGTGCCGGCAAGGCCAAGAGCTATGCCGACTGGAGCAAGGATTTCGGTGGCTGGCTCTTTCGAACACAAAAAGTCGAGTTGTTCAAGAGCCCCAGCGCCAAGGAAGTATCAAAACCAGGGGAATCCGAGCGGGATTTCCGCGTGCGGTTGCAGCAAACTGGGCGGGAGCAGCGCGATAGAAGCGCTGAGATACTCCGCCAGAAATATGCCTCGAAGATCGCAACGCTTCAAGAGCGCATTAGGCGAGCCGAACTAGCGAAGGAAAAGCAGCAGACCGAATCCCGCTCCAGCCAAGTTCAGGCGGCGATTTCCGTGGGAGCCTCCATCCTTGGCGCGTTTCTCGGACGGAAGACGATCAGCGCCACGAACATCGGTCGTGCCACCACTGCCATTCGGAGCGCCGGCCGCGTCATGAAAGAGTCGAAAGATGTCGGAACAGCGGAAGAAAATGTCGCCGCGCTCCAACAGCAGCTGGCCGAACTCGAGGCGCAGTTCAAAGCAGAGAGCGATGCGCTCTCTGCCGCTATGGATCCCTTGAATGAAAGGCTCGAAACGATTTCAATTAAGCCCACAAAGTCCAACATCGCGGTTAAACTCGTGACACTGGCCTGGACCCCACATTGGCGAGACGCAAAGGGTTCTCTGATACCTGCGTGGACTTAAACTTCACCGTGGGGGGGATTCCAGGGACCCCGATCTAGGGGAGTACCGAGTGGCGATGATATGTAGGCTCAACTAGGGTAATGCCACCAATGTATCGCCGGCGAAGGTATTTGGCCATCTTTATCCCAGCGCAGATCTGTTATATCCTTCTCGCCGCAGAGAAATGAAATGGGCTCGCGTTCGATGCCGTGGGATGACATAGCTTCACGAGTCTCTTTCCGTAGATGAACCCGAATAACCCGCGGCCGGAGGGTTTCGCAGGTGGTGAAGCGAAGCGATTATAGTTGTTCAAAAATCCACAAGTGTGGCGAATGCCTCGAAACGCAAAACGGACACTTTCCGCCAATTCGGTAAGCAAGCAATCCTACGGGGACGCTCTTCGCATCTTCGTTGCGGACAGTCATGAAATCATCAGGGCCGGTGTGCGGACGCTCCTGGAAAGATATGACGATCTCACGGTGGTCGGTGAGGCGCATGATGCGGATAGTACGCTGCGGAAGTGCCGGACAACCAAGCCGCACGTCGTTTTACTGGAATTCGGCCTGCCGGGCGATTCACCGCCGAACATGTGTAAGAGGTTGCTTCATGCGTTGCCGTCCGTTCGAGTCATCATTTCAATGTGGGGCAAGAACGACACGACAGTCCACGAGATCATCGAGACGGGCGCACAGGGGTATGTCCTCAAGAGCGTGAGCCGTATAGAGCTGGTGCGGGCCATTCGTATCGCCGTCAAAGGCGGTCGGTATCCAAGCCTACGAAGGTCGAATGGAGCTGTTGATCGGCGCCGACGATATCCGGATACGAACGGCTCTCATCACAGGCTACGGATTCTATCTCCGCAGGAACGGCGAATTATCCCCCTCATCGCCGATGGGAATACGAACAAAGAAATTGCGGCCAAGTTGGTCTTGTCCGAAAAGACCGTGAAAAATTACATCGCCAATATGTTCGCCAAGTTGGAGATAGAGCGTCGCACTCAGGCGGTCGTTCTTTATATGAAGGCGGGGCGGCACCAAGCGCAGATGGGGGAGGGGCCTTCAGCCTAGAATTGAGGACCGTATGCCGGCCATGGTTCGCCGCGTGTTAGTGCCTCCTGTCCTTCTGCATGATCTTGTCGGTCCAGGCCAGCAAGATGGCGGAAGCTAAGAACGTCATGTGGATGAAGATTTTCCATTTTAGGTGTTCCGGGTTTTCATTGGCAACGTCCACAAATCCTTTCAATAGATGAATGCTTGAGATGCCGATCAAGGAAGCCGCCAGCTTGATTTTGATCGTGCCGGGATCCACGTGGGTCAACCAGTCCGGCCGATCCGGGTGTTGATCCAAATCCAGCTTGCTGACAAACGTGGCGTACCCCCCGATGACCACCATGGTGAGCAGATTTGCGACCATCGTGACATCGATCAGCCCCAGGACTCCCAGCATGAACACCGTTTCTTCCATCTTGTTGATATGAACCACCATTTCCCAGAGCTCGATCAGGAATTTGTATGCGTAAAGCAGTTCCGCCACGATGAGTCCCGCATAGAGGGGAGCTTGGATCCATCGGCTGGCAAAGACAACGGATTCGAAGAACGCCTCGGCTTGATTACTGGCCGAGTGAGAGGGGCCAAGCGAGTTGTGAGCTTCCCGAGATTCTGGCGAATGAGAATCGGACATCCGGACCTCCTACAGTCCAATTACGACATGGCCTTGTGGACGACACGAAGGCGAGGCGTATCCTAGTCAGCGAACCCGAAGCTGTCAATTCTATGCTTGCCGGGTGGCTGAGCTAGGCGAGTGTGCGGGAGGTGTGAGTCTTGATGAAGGACTGTACCGGATTTCCGATACGGACCAGGGAAGGAAATACATGTCGCCAAACAACTGCATAAACATTAGGGCTTTTGACTTCGCGCGGCACTGGGAACATGTGTTTCCTTCATGAACCAGGCAACCGCTTCTGTGCGACGTTTGACATGAAGCTTATCAAAAATATTCGCCAGGTAGTTCTTGACCGTTTTATCGCTTAAGCGAAGCTGGACGGCGATCTCCTTATTCGTTTTACCTTCAGCCAAGAGCGGCAAGATCAAGCGCTCTTGCGGGGACAGTCGGGAAGTTCCATGGAACGTTGTTCCAAGGTGTGAGCTGGTGCGGATCCAATGAAGAGCTTGTTGGGTCACTCGTGGGTCCAGATACCCATGGCCGCCTGCGACGGTACGAATCGCCCGAACCAGATCGTTCATCCGGACATCCTTGAGCACGTATCCGTGGGCTCCGTTTTGGACGGCAGCCATCACGGTGGAATCATCGGCGTAGCTGGTGAGGACCAGGATCCGAAGTTTCGGCGCAACAGCCAACAGCCGCCGACAGGCTTCAGTGACCGACGCGTCGGGTAGCTTCACGTCGAGCAACACCATCTGAGGGGCGAACCGCTCAACGGCTGCTACGCCGTCCGCCACCGTTCCCGCCTCCCCGACGATCGACATATCCGGTTCTAGGTGAAGCAGCGCGCGTAGGCCTTTACGGACCATCTCATGGTCGTCGATGAGAACGATGCTGGTGGATGATTGTTTCATACAGTACTCAAAAGAGGTTCTAAAGAAAACTCAGCGATGATTTGTGTGCCCTCTCCGGTCTTGGAGTGGATTCGCAATGCCCCGCCGAGTCGTTTGGCTCGAGCTTCCATATTGGCCAGCCCATATCCTCGTGGCCGTCCAACGGCGGCCGGAAATCCAATGCCGTCGTCATGGACGTTCACACGGATTCTTCCTTCCCGCATGCGGATCGATACGGCGGCGCGAGTCGCCCTGGCATGGCGCGCACAGTTGCTCAGCGCCTCACGCACGATATTCAGGATTTCCCGCTCTTCCTCGTTCGTCAGCACATCAATGGCGCTGCGTTGGAGATCCAGCTTCATGTGCAAGCGTCCTGTTTGCTCGTAGGTCGCGCATAAAGCGGCAAGCTCCGAAGACAAGTCGAACTCCCGGACATTTCCCGACTCCAACTCTCGAATCATTCCCCGAACCTCATGGATCAGTAGATTGATCTGGTGAATCATTCGGCCGTCGGCCTCTTTCATTTCTTCCGTTTGATCGCTCCGGGTCCGCTGCGCCGTTTCGATGCTCAAACCGATGGCATACAACGACTGCAACACGCAGTCATGCAAATCCCGTCCGATACGGGAGCGATCTTCGAGCAGCTTACTCAAGCGGCTTTCGGTGGCCTTGTACGCGATCGCTAGTTCACCTGCGCAGGGTTCCAATTCGCGCATGATGACCGTTTCCTTCAGGGTCCGAACAGCCGGAACGATAGAGACTGCTGAGGTCGGCTTGGCTCCTCCCTCTAACAATTGAAGTCGAGTTCTACCTTCTGTCACGCCACCCTCCTCCTTTCATGCCCTTCGTCAAAGAATTTGGAACTCAAAGCCGAATAGTCGGTATGTGTAACCTAAAGAGGCCAGTAATACACCTGGCGGATACGCCAGGTGATGTCCTAGTCGCCCAAGTAAGAATGAGCCCCTCCGCTGCCTGCGATCACGCCACCATCCTTCTTTTCTCCGTATCAGTATGTCCATAAGTATCGGCGCAGTATTTACGTGATAATCACCGGAAAAGCACCTGGCGGGTCCGCCAGGTGACGTATTCAAGCTGAAATGGTTCCATTCGCCCCCTCATAAGGCAATCGGCCCTATGGGAAATCCTTCATCAGGCCTCACTGAAAGGAGACAGCAATGGAAGCAGTTGCAGCCGAAGAGGAAAGTGGAATCGTCTTCGAGAAAAAGGGAGTCGCCTTTTATGAAGGGGAATTTCTCGTCAAGACGCTCGAAACCCGGGAAGAGCTGACTCAGGGGTATCGACTGCGGCATCGTATATTTGCTGAACGGCTAAAGTGGGTGCCTGAACGAGCCGACCGGCTCGAAGCCGACGTGTACGATGCGTGGAGTGCCTCAATCGGGGTGTTCGCGGATGAAACCAGATTGCTGGGATTGGTCCGCATGACACATGGACCGCTCCCGTTCATGCTGGAAAGTGAATTCAGCGCTTGCCTTGCGGGGAGTCACCACGTCCGGAAAGAGACCGATACCGCGGAAATCACGCGACTCGCCGTTGACCCTGAAATTACCGACCGTGGTCTTTCCGCAAGGCTGATGAAAATAATCTTCAAAAGCATGTATCAATGGTGCCTGCGTAATGATGTGCGCTACACGTACATGGTCGTGGAGCATAGGTTACTGCGGGTTGTTCAGCGCATGGGATGGCCATGTCGGGCTATAGGAGAGCCACTAGCGTTGCCTCCGGCTGAAGTTCTTTCGATGGGAGCGCTACTGGACCTGGATGAATTTCGCTCCCAAGCCTCAACGTATCGTCCCGCTATGCTGGATTGGCTGACAACGACCACACCGGTTCCTTGCCAAGACCAAGTACGCCGGTTAGGATTGGGTCAAGAAAGTGACGTGGCGGAGTATGCAGAACTCGCAGAAAACCGGCTACTAACACTCGCCGCCTAGTGGGGAGGCTCGGCTAGTGCGGGAAGGCTTAGACGGCGGTTGGCAACCCATGGATGGCGGGTAGACCGTGTTCTATGGCGGTTGCGACAGCTTGAGAGCGGGAAGTCACTTCCAGCTTGGAAAAGATGCTCTCAATATGGAATCGTACGGTCCGCTCGCTGACTCCCAGTATCTTGCCGATTTCCCAATTGGTTTTTCCATTCTTCATCCAATTGAGGATCGTGACTTCTCGAGAAGACAACCCCTTGACGCATCGATCTGTCTGCGGCGCAGACTTGGAGGCGATTCTCAGGAGCGCCATATGAATGTAGTACCCTACGTATTCGACAAGGGGGACCAGCTGTTTCGCGTCGAGAGCATGCTCACTGGCGAACGAACAGAAGGTGGCGACGCCGCAAGCTTGATCAACCGAGCCTGTTGTGATCCCATCACAGAGACCAAACTGCTGTGCCGCGGCGATAAACTCATGCTCTTTCTCGGAGGACATGTGTCGATAGATCTCTTGCCAGTGTTGCGTGCCGGGTGATTTCAAGGCTGACTTGAATACCGGGTCGACGTCCGCAAAGCCATTTTTCCAGTACATGTAGAGCCATTCATCCGGATAACTGGCATTGACGACATTGCTGAATCCGGCAAATGTGTGATTTGGCCCAAGCCGAGCAAGCCCCCCTAAGGCTTTCGTGAAGGAGAAATGGTTTTGGAATAAGATCAGCACGTCCCGGACATTATCCGGAGTCTCTGCCTGCATTGCATAATGGAGAACCTCAAGAAGATTCCGACAATCAGATTTGGAGAGTGCTTCAAAGGCAGTCCGCGGAAAAGCCTGTTGTCTTGTCGATGTCTGAATCATAGATTCCCTCCTACCCTTTTGGGACGGAGCCTCTATACCATACGATTTTGCCAAAAGTCATCTGAAAAACATGCTAGGGCTTTATAACAAACCCGATAGAGCCTAGCGGCTCTATTGAATGAACCATGTCTCATCTCTTATTTACTTTGGCTGGTCATCGGGGGACATTACTGAAAGGGAATTTCGCAAGTATAGCAAGATTCGGTTGCAAGCATGGCGCATCATTTTCTTGGCTCCGTTATTCTACTTATCTTATCGTATGTTCTATTGGCGCCGACAGGGGCTTATGCTCAGGCCCTTCGTTTTCAACCTCAGGGGGCGCGCGCGGCGGGGCAAGGTAATGCCTTTGCGGCGGAATCAGATGATGCCTCGGCTATTCACTATAACCCGGCCGGATTAACCCAAGCAGCAGGGGTTCAGAGTATATTGGGACTGAATTTGCTTGGCGGATCCGTAAAATATAAGAGCCCGACCGGTCTCGATAGCCGAGGCGACTTCAATGGGAGCGTGAACTGGCCGCCTCCTAGCAACTTCTATTTCAGCGCCAATCTCGCATCTATTGGATTGCCCCTTTTTTCGCCGGTGACGGTCGGGATAGGGTTGACTTCGCCGTTCGGTTTGAATACCCGTTATCCGGTCGATGGCCCATTCAATACGGCTGTGACCTCGGCTGCGCTCCCGCTGATCGGCATCAAGCCGACGATCGCTTACAGGATCAGCGACGCGCTTTCTGTCGGCGTGAGCGCCGATATCTATACCTTCGCGGGCTTTCTCGGGGAAGGACATGCGGAGCAGAAACAGGTGAGTGCCGGAGCCTTGGGAATCCCAGCCGGAGCTTCCATCGAACTAAATGGGAAAGGGACCGCAGCGGGCGTGACGGCCAGTTTGCTCTATAGTCCCCTGAGAAATGGAGCCGGTAAACCGATCATGTCCATCGGGTTGGTCTATCGCAGTCAGGCCGTTTTACCGCTCAGTGGGTCCTTGTTAGTCAATGGAGCAAAGGCGGCCGATGCCTCGACCGATCTGGTGTTGCCCCAACTATTTACCGGAGCCGTTGCTGTCTGGCCAGTGCGCACCAATGAGAGAGAATGGAAGGTCGAGCTTGATGTCGAATATGTGGGCTGGAGTTCAAATAAGAATCTTGATGTCCGCTTGTCGAACGGAGCGACGATTCCCCAGCCTCAACAGTGGAGCAACGTGCCAGTAATCGCAGTTGGAACCGAATATAAGTGGCTGAATTTAATGTGGTTGCCGCACTGGGAGGTTGCGGTACGTTCCGGCTATACGTATACGGAAGATCCCGTCCCTGATCGGACCTTCAATCCTGGTACCATTTCATTGACGGCACACACCTTGTCCCTTGGGGCGGGATTTATTTGCAAAGGGGCAGGGCGATTTTTCGGCGTGATTCCTTGCAGCGGAAAGTCAGTCTTGTGGCCGAAAGGAATCGGAGTCGACCTTGCTTATCAGGAATGGTTCTATGAATCACGCACTGTCATCGACAATTTGAATCCGACCGTCGACGGGACATACCACGCGTTCGTGCATTTAGGTGCGCTCAGTTTGCGCACTCTATTTTAAACGTGCGGATGTACACTACTTGGCAAGCACCCTGCGGAGGTCCGAGACGGTCTCCGCACTCAGTCCGGCCTGCCGTAGGGCTTCGTCGTCGGCTGAAGCCAGTTTGTCGAGACTGCCGAATTTCTTGAGGAGGCGATTGCGTCGGATCTCACCGATTCCGATGACCTGATCCAGGCTGGAGCTGACCAATGACTTGCCGCGTAGCTTACGGTGGAACGTGATCGCAAAGCGATGGGCCTCATCGCGAATGCGTTGAAGCAGATGGGTGGAGGGAGACTTGGGCTTCAGTACGATAGGGTTTTTTCTCCCCGCCAGAAAGATTCGCTCCTCTTTATCGCCCCGGGCCTTGGCCAGCCCAAGGATCGGCAGACCCTGTCGCCCAACCTCTTTGAGCCCTTCCAGGGCGGCGGCCAGTTGGCCTATCCCGCCGTCGATGAGCACCAGATCCGGCTGAGTCAGGTGCTCCTCCCGCCCATAACGCCGTGTGACCACCTCTTTCATGCTGGCGAAGTCATTGGCACCCATGACCGTTCGTATCGTGAACCGACGGTAATCCGCCTTCTTCATCTGTCCGTCTTCCCAGACGACCATCGAGGCGACTGATTGATTGCCCATGGTATTGGAGATGTCGAACCCTTCGATCCGGCGTGGAGCGTGGTCCAGTCGCAGCAACCGTTTCAGCTCCTCCCCGGCCTGCCGGTCCAGTTCCTCATCCCGCAAGTGATCGGCGACGGCAGCCGAGGCATTCTCCTCGGCTAGGAGGACCAGTTGATGCTTGGCGCCTCGCTCCGGAGAGCGCACACGGACGGACTCGCCTCGCTTCTCTGATAACCATTGTTGAATCAGTGCGGCATCTTCGAGGTCGGTGGGGACGAGGACTTCTCTCGGTGGCTGTCCGTCCTTGTTGTAGAACTGTTCGATGGCCGAATGCACGAGCTCCTCATCGGCCACATCGGCGGAGTGAGGCCAAAAGAAATCTTTCCGCCCGATCAGCAAGCCGCCTCGCACGAACAAAATCTGAAGGTCTACCGCCGCCCCTTGCCTGGCTAAACCGATGACGTCCTGATCGGTGGCTGAAGTCTGCGTGATACGTTGCCTTTCCAGCATTCGTTCGACCTTGAAGAGGCGGTCCCGGAGTCGGGCTGCTTCCTCGAACTCTTCCCGCTCCGCCGCTGCATCCATGCGGCTACGGAGATCGTCCAGCAACTCGCGATCCCGGCCCTCCAGAAACTGACGGACTTGCTTGACGATTTGATGGTACTCTTCCTTCGACTGATGGCCCGTGCAGGGGGCCATGCACCGTTTGATCTCAAATTCGATGCAGGCACGGTCGGCGGTCCCGTCGATGTCGATGGTGCAGGTGGCGAGGGGGAAGACGTGTTTGATGACTTTCAACGTCTCCCGAAGTGCGTTCGCCGGTGTATAGGGGCCGTAGTAAAGAGCCCCATCCTTTTGCACGCGTCGCACGATTGACAGGCGTGGGAAGTCCTCTTTAATAGGCAGCCGCACGTAGGGGTACTGCTTGTCATCCCGCAACACGATGTTGAAGCGGGGTTTGTGGCGCTTGACCAAGTTGCTCTCAAGAATCAAGGCTTCAAGCTCAGATCGAGTGACCATCGTCTCGATGTCGGTGATCTGGCCGACGAGAAGACCGGTCTTGGGGTTATGGTCTGCCCCCTTCTGAAAATAGGAACGGACGCGGTCGGCAAGCACCGCGGCTTTTCCGATGTAGATGATTTCTCCTTGCTCGTTCTTGAACAGGTAGACGCCGGGGCTATCGGGCAGATGGGCGAGCTTGGACTGGAGAATATCTATCGTCATGCCTTAGCCCTCATGTATTCACCGTAGACTACCAGGAGTAGGCCCGACATTTCCTGCGGATGACCTATGACGATCGATGATGCGCTATTTTAATCCCCGGACAAACGACGGACTTAGTGTTCCGCGAGCGACCTCGGCAACCGGTCCTTTCATGGTGAGTCCGAAGTCCGGAGCCACGTCGATGTTCAACACGCCCCCCGGCATCTTCACGGTGACGGGGCTCGCCACGAGTCCCAAGCGCACCGCGGCGCTCGCTGCCGCACAGGATGAAGAGCCGGATGCCTGCGTTTCTCCGGCGCCTCGTTCCCAGATCAGAATGAAAATCTCCTTAGGCCCTGTTGGAACCGCCAGCTGCACGTTGGTCCGCTTAGGGAAGAGGTCATGGTTCTCCAAGGCGGGGCCGAGTGACAACAATTCTTCCCGCGACCATGCCTCGCCCACCGGTTTAAAAACGACGCAATGGGGATTGCCCACGCTCACGCCGGTAAACGTCAGTGTGCGCCCGGCTGCCTCGATCGGCTGCTGAATCAACTCGGGTATGTGAAGAGAACAGGGGAGGGCGCCTGGCTTGAACGTGGCGACCCCCATCTCGACGGTCGCGGCGGCCGCATCACCATGTCGGTCTACATGCAAGTCGATAGTGACCACCCCGCCCTTTGTCTCGACCGTGAAGTGATTCTTCTTTGTTTTGCCTGTCGCGTGAAGATAGCGGCCAAAGATCCTAAGGCCGTTCCCGGATTTTTCGGCCTCACTGCCGTCCGGGTTAAAGATGCGTAGCCCGAAATCGGCCTTCTTCGACGGAACCAGAGCCAAAATCCCGTCGCTGCCTACACCCCAGTTGCGGTCGCAGACCGACTTGATATTCTTAGGCGTCAGTTTGAACGTCAGTTCTGTGGGGTCCATCACCAGATAGTCGTTACCGAGCCCGTGTCCGCGAAAAAAGCCATTCTTCATTTCATCGTCCTCCTGAATCGGGAAACTCATCCGGTGTTTGACGCGAAGAAGGTACTTCGGTGGGCGCCCCATCGTCAATGCAGACTGGAGATTGAGGCTTCAGACGCGGTGTCGCGGGCGGTTACACGAGGTGTACTGCCGCAGGCCTCTCGATCAGCTCGATCTCATAGCCGTCGGGTGCGTCGATGAAGATGAACCGGCTGCCGGAGGAAGTCTTCGTGGGACCGTCGGTGATCTTAACCCCCATGGCATTGAGCGAGACGATGGCCTCGTCAAGATTGTCGACTTGGAAGGCCAGATGAACGAGGTCTTCCTGGACCTTGACAGGCCCGCTTGGAGGAAAACTGGTCAGTTCGATCAGTTCGTCGCTGTTGGGAACCTTTAAAAATGCGAGGTGTGAGCCTCGGGGAGAGGTCTTTCGCTCAATAACTTCAAGACCCAAAATCTCCGTGTAAAACCGTATGGTCTCATCCAAATCGCTGACCCGCATGCGAGTGTGCAGAAGTTTTTTGACGTTCATGAGCGTATGGCCGACGGCAAGGACCGGAGCCTAATCTTCTTATACCATTTCCATTCGCTACGGGTCATCAGCTCCTTCTGGCTGGTCCTGCCGTCTTGCGCAGAAGCAGTTCTGCGCTGCCAGGAATCAAAAAATTCGGCATAGGTCCGATTTCTTGATAGCCATGCTTCTTGTAGAAGGCCCGAGCGGATTCGTTGAAATCCGACACGCAGGCAAAAAGGTTCTTGGTTCTTGTAAAGACCAGCTTCTCGATGTGCTGGAGCAGATGACCGCCGATACCCCTCTGACGGGCCCATACGGCCACTCCCAGAAGCTCCAGATAGTCGCCCAACAGAAACTTTTGCTTCACGATGGCGACGCCTGCCACTTGGCGATCAAAGAGAGCGACGTAGCAGTCTCGTCCCTGTGGAGTCGGACAAAAGATGCGGTTCCAATCGTCCTTCGAGTAGCCGAGCCTTTTCCAGGGATCGGACTCGCCGAGCAATTGGACGACGGACTCACGATCATCCGGATCCATGTTCCTGATAAGCGGGTCAGTCATGGGCTCGGGGAGTACAGTTCAGCAGTTCACTGACAGTCATGGGTCGGAGTCCTTTACGGGGCAGGATGTCCGAGGTGAGTTGTTCGATCACTCGCCGTGTTTGCCTGCCCTTGCCGTTC
>DATIGP010000239.1:0-3649 GCA_035454625.1 Nitrospira sp. | reverse complement strand
CAAGCTCGTGAAAGGCGCGCTATTGCTCCTTGTTGGATTAGGTCTACTGAAATTGATGCATGCGGACCTCGACTCTGTTCTCTCGTTTTAATCGAAGCGCTCCATTTGAATGCCGATTCTCGGATCATTCATGCGCTGGTTCTGAAAGTGGATGCCTTGCAACCGCACAGCGTCCTTGTGGTAGGGCTCGTCAGTCTGGGCTATGCGGCGATGTGTTGCTGGAAGGTGTTGCACTGGACGAATTATGATGTGCTAGCCGCGTATGAACTTCGTTCGTCGGTGCGGACGCTTGGCGGAACGCGTTCTCTTTGAGATGAGCGGAAAGTTCTCCGGGTGTCTGATGGATTCGACTGCGAGATCCACGTCGAGATCCGGCCAGTAGAGATGATGGGGCTGCGGCCATTCCACCCGTACGATTTCTGCGATAGAGGCGTCCTTAAACCAGGGAAAGTCCTTGAACGCAACAAACAGCTCCTCATTGGCCAGAAGCAACCAGAAGCCATGCTTGGAGATGTTGGTCACCTCAGCTCCCGAAATGTGTCTGCCAAGCGCGGCGGATTTTATCCTCATGCTCCTCGATTAAGACCTTAGCTGCCCGGATCTGCCTAGCCGTCATGCCTGAATTCTTTGCCAATGCAATGGAGGGATCAAGCCAAAATTTTGCTTCCCCTCGTTCAGAATACACATGAATGTGTATTCGCGTTTCCTCACGAGAAAAGAAGTAGAACCGAAATCCTCCTTCCCTGAAAATTGTTGGACTCAGTCGTGTCCTCGTTCTGTTTTCTCTGCTGACCAGTAGTTCCGCTGCCCGCTGTGCGCAGCTAACAAGGCGACGAACTTCAATCGAGTTTACTTGTCTTTCCTGGAATTCCGCAATGCTTCTCTTGTTTGTCTGCTGGGGGCAGACAACGACTGACGTATCTGTGCAAAGACTAACGGGCTGTTTGACTGAGTAAGATTCAAAGTAGCGTTCTCTCCCGGTTTGAGAATCAGTCAGAGCCGAGGCCCACCTGAGAACCGTTCGTCCGTCAGCACGTGGATTGGGAGGGGGATCGGTGACCTAGGACGATGAGAGGACTCCTGCAATACAACCGGTCAGCAACGTCGTCAAAAAGGCGGTCCACAGCGCGCGCAGTCCCAGGAGCGAGATATCTTTTGCCCGATGCGGCACTAATGCTGAGATGCCGCCGACAAAGATGCCCATGCTCGCCACATGCACGAATCCGCAAAGAGCGTAGGTCATGGCCGTGAGTGACCGTGGGGAGAGCGGCGGTGGAGAGGCGGCTTGCACCGCGGCCAACTTGAAATAGGCCGCCACTTCCGTCTCGATAAACCGTGACCCCAACAACTCCGCGCCGATCTGCCATTCTTCAGGCCGGAGACCGAGGAGAACGGCGAACGGCCAGGTCAGCCACGCGAGGACCCGTGTGACGGAGAGCGGCACTCCACCGATCGCAGGAAGTTGTGCCAGCGCCAAATCTACCAACGCTTCCACTCCAAGAAACACGATCAGCAACGCGGCAATGCCGATAGCCATTTTCATTCCCTGCCCCGCCCCATCGATCAAGGCGACGATGAGGTTGGAGGGCGGCGGAATTGCTTCACTACCGGATGAAGGCGATAGGTTCCGGTCGGTGGAATCAGCAGGCACGCCGCCCAGCGTGACGGGCTGTCCATCTTCGGGAAAGGTGAGTTTACTGATGAGTACCGCACAAGGAATCGAAATCACCGACGCAGAAATCAAATGCCCGGCGATCTGAGGCACCACATGTTGCAACGCCGACACGTAGATGCCCATGACCGTGCTCGCCACCGTTGCCATCATGCACGTCAGCACCAAGAGCAGTTCCGATCGTGTCATGGCCGTGAGATAGGGACGGACGATCAAGCCCGCCTCGATGCCGACGAAGATATTCGCTGCGCCGGACAGAGACTCTGCTCCCGATAAGCCCATGGTCCGGTAGAAGAGTCGGGCAAACAGACCCACGATCGCTTGCATGACGCCCATATAGTACAGACCCGCCATCAATGCGGCAAAGAACACGACGGCCGGGAGCGCTTGCGCGGCCAGGATAAAGCCCACCGAGGCGGTTCCATCCGGCAACGTCTGGCCGGGACCAAGTGCGAGAGGCCCAAGCAAAAAGACCGTGCCCTTTTGCGAGGCGTGGAGCACGGCGACCACCATGTCGTTCATCATGCTCCAGAGCCAGCGGGAGCCGGGAAACCAAAAGGACACGATGCCGAGTCCCCAGGCCAAGGCCGCGCTGCCGCCAATGGTCGTCCAGTTAAGTCGACTGCGCCTCCCGGTCACCCAGGCCAGCAAGGCGATCGTCACGAAACCGATGCACGCAAGCAGTCGATACGGCCATTCCTCCACCGTCACGTTCTCCTGCCGATGAAAACCCGGCGGGAGGCTACGCTGTGAGCCGGCTGCCGTCAAGAAAGAAAATAGGGCGTACGCTGGTCCAGCAATAATTGATGATCGAACGCGTACAGAAGTGAGTCGCTCCTCGAAGGGCATCCAGTTTCATGATCCGAACAGGCCGTCTCTGCAGGCTTCCTGAAATTGCATTCTCCCACCTGCTGGCCTAGAATTCTGGCTCTACCGAGGACTTGTTATGACGGCCCTGAAGCAACCCCTCATTACCTCCACACCCCGACATTCTCGGTGGAACGCCGGTCTTTCGTGGGACGAGTGCCTGTGGAAACCCTCATCGATTACCTCGAAGGGGGACAGACTATCGACGAGTTCCTTGACGGATTTCCCACGGTCACGCGAGAGCAAGTAATCGCTTTTCTTGAGGAAGCCAAAGCTCGGATGCTCCCAGTAGCTTCGTGAAGATACTTCTCGACGAATGTACGCACCGCGATCAATGTCATGGGAGATGTGAACGTGAGCTGTCTTCTAGACGGCAAGGAGAAGGAAACGTAGAGGATGCTGAAAATCTCGCTGGTGGCTGCGCAGCCGCGACTTATTCGGCGGTGTGAATCTCAAGGCTGCCAAGTTTACCCGCAGTCGGCGTTCACCGGAGCCGCCCATCTGGACAATGCGACATTCGTATTTTTTACGTCGCGGATTTCATCTTTTGATCTTGTTGATGGGTGAGGGTGGCCCGCAGCTTTTCTTCCTGCTCTTTACTGAGCGACGTCTTGAGGATGGTCCCCTCGTAGCGTGAGAAGCCGGCCAGCAACTTGTCTTGATCAGCGTTTCGAATCAGCAGAAAAATTGCCGAGGTGCCGCGCGTGATCGTGCCCCCCAAATCCTTGATGAATTGATCCGGGATTCCGTAATCGCTCAAAAGTCCATACTCATTGGCGGCGGTGGTCACGGCTCCGGCTCCAGCGCCCCCGGCGATGCTGCCCAACAAACCCGCCAAAGGATTCATAAAGAGCAGCCCCATTAATCCTCCCCATAATATGCCCAGCGTAACCCCGTGCTTCGTCGCTCCGCCGAACACGTCGACGCACTGCTTCAGATGCACCTTGCCGTCCATATCGCGGACGACGATGACCGCATCTTCGAGGTCGAGGACATATTCAGATTCCATGGCCCGCAATTCGTTCAGCACCCGATCGGCCGTGCTGGAATCTCTGAAAGCGATACAGACGAGTTCACTCATGATTCATCTCCTTCCACCGTATGTACCTC
>DATIGP010000238.1:0-4866 GCA_035454625.1 Nitrospira sp. | reverse complement strand
CCCATCGATCCGCACGGTGCCGGAATAGGTGATGACACCCTTGAAATCGACATCTTTTCCGACGAACGCCACTTCATCAGGAAGTGACGGGCCGCTCTTCGATGAACCGCGCCTGTCCTCCACCCATCGTTCGCGCTCGCGCTCCCGTTCTCCCTCTCCTGCTTCCGCCTCATCCTGCTTCCACATAATGTCACTTCCTCCTTGTCCGTAAGGATCCATCGAGCTCGTACAGTTCCACCAGGCTCTTATGTATCGGCTGACAGCGGTATTTTATTGAGGGCGTAGGGCCGGAAAGATTCTTTATGGCTCCTGGACCAATTCATTCGATAATTCATCGGGATTGTCTTCCGGTCGGCTCGGGCAAACCTCCGTCAGAAGAACACCGCAGGTCTGGACACTCTGGCATAGCCCTCCCACCACATCTCCCGTTTTCAGTCGGACGACAGCCGATTCGACAACCGTCGACCATCGCTCGATCGGCACTCGTTGAAACAAAGGTTGATCCGCCAACACGTAGATCTGGTGTTCCAAGAGAGACACCATAATCAGCACACCGGTTCGGTCGCGAGTCCGAGCGACGGCATGTTGGCCGAAGGCACGCTCAGCCCTGAGCCTGACTTTATGTCGCATCCTGTCGGTAGGGGTGAGCAGACGAATGATGGGGTCATAGCTGCCCAGCCATACTCCCGTCCCGTAGGCCAGGATGGTACCCAGTACCAGCCAAGCTGCATTGGAAGCATACCAGCCCCAGGGAAGCCAGAGTGCCTCAGTGGTCGACAGAATGGTGAGCATGAACAGCGCGAGGATCAGCCCGGCGCGATATTGTGCATCGCGATAGAGGCCGGACCGTCCGACGATCATCGGCACGATTTCCGCATTCGTGTGTTGTTCCGCTTCCTGCACGGCCAGCCTAATCCGCTCCCGTTCCTCGGCCGTGAGTGACAGTCCCTCACCAGTTCCCACTGGCCCCTCCTCCTCCGAAATCCCCCCCTCCCCCACTGAACCCGCCACCACCACCAAATGAACCTCCTCCCCACCCGCCGCCCCGGCTACTGTACCAAACCCAATCATCCATACCGTTGTATCGACTTCTCCTTCCCCCGGCACCTGAGGCACCGAGCGCCAGCAAAAGCAGCAAGGTGATCCCGCTCGCCACGAGTGCCGGAACCAACCAGGGGGCCAGGAGTGTGGAGATCCCCGCGCCGGCGACCGGCCCGATAAATCGATGGATGTTCATGAACACGAGCCCGACGAGTAATCCCACGATGACGGCCATCACGACCCGACCTATGACATCGCTTTCCTGCCGAGGGACCACCTTCTCGGATCCCTGATAGGTCCCCTCGATTGTCTTTAGAATGGCATTGACCCCCGCAGTTACTCCTCCAGGCATATCGCCGCCGCGGAACCGAGGAACGATCTCATTTCTTATGATCTGCGCGGACCGAATGTCGGTCAAGACGCCCTCTAAACCGTATCCGACTTCAATGCGAACCTTGCGCTCTCCGATCGCCACCAACAACAGCACGCCGTTGTCGGTACCTTTTTGACCGAGTTTCCAGGTCGTCGCGACACGGTGAGAGAATTCTTCCAGAGATTCTCCTTCGAGGGAGGGAATGGTGAGGACGGCAATTTGATTGCTCGACTGCGCTTCATGTGCAGCCAGTTGAGCCGTCAGCGATTCAATCGTGGCTCTCGGTAGGACATGGGCAAGATCGACGACCCGCCCGCTCAAGGTGGGAACTTCGAGGGCGGATGCGTGACAGGCTACGGTCAAGGTTAAAGCGGAGATCAAACACGCGACAAACCTTCGGCGAACCGGGACTGCTTGTTCTCGATCCACAGTCTCCACTCGACCCGAGCCTCAACTGTTCTCAGAATTTCACTTCGGGCGGCTTCGCCACGGCGTTCTCATCGGCGACCGTAAAGTTGGGACGCTCTTCCAGATGCAGCAGAAATTTTGCCGTGAGGTTGGTGGGGAAATACCGTACCATTTTGTTGTATTCGGCGACTCGATCGATGTACCGCTTGCGGGCTACCGTAATCCGGTTTTCCGTCCCCTCCAGCTGACTTTGGAGATCTCTGAAGTTTTGATCGGCCTTAAGATTGGGATAATTCTCCGCGATGGCAATGAGTCGGCCTAACGCAGATGTCAGCCCGGCTTGGGCTTTTTGAAATGCTTCGAATGCGGCTGGGTCCTTCAGCATCTCGGGCGTCACTTGTAGCCCCGTCGCCTTGGATCGGGCGTTTACGACACTCTCCAGTGTTTCCCTTTCATGAGCGGCATATCCTTTGACCGTGGCAACGAGGTTGGGAATAAGGTCGGCACGGCGTTGGTATTGATTGATCACTTCGCTCCACGCGGCCTTCGTATCTTCATCCAGGCCTTGGAGGTCATTGTACCCACAGCCGGACACGTTACACACACTGATCATCGCCATGGTGATCACCACCATTTTTCGCCACGTACGACTCATCGTTCCCTCCTTCATCAGTCGCGCAAGACGCAGTGTCCCTCCATCCTTGATCATGCTACCATGGGCATAATCATTAAGATATGACGGTCAAGAGACCTATGGCTCGAGAGCGACCGATTCACGAACCTGGTGGGTTTCAAGTACGACACCGCACCCTGGGAATCTTTCAAGGCAGCGCGATCGACCTGGCCTTCTGGCACCCCTCGTCAGGCATGCCGGAGCACGGGCTCTGTCGATTTTCGACGAAGGACCAGGCACAGGCGTTGATCGATCTGCTTTCCTCTTCCGCCTGCACGGAACCGATGGATCGAAACGACTTAACGATCGAACCGTACGATATGGCCGAACATGACCGTCTGATCAATGACTATCCGCTGCCGTCTGCCTGGGAGACGCCTACGTAGCCGGAAGAACGAACCTACCCGACGACGGTCGGCTCGGCGGCCTTGGAGAGGATGCTGGAAGTGGCCCCGGAATGTGATTGGATGAAGGTCAAAAGGCGTTTGTTCTCTTTGGCTTTGCGGAGGAACTTGAACGCGATGCCGCGGGCAGTCACCGACCGCACCATGGCAGCGACCTCGAGGGGAGCTTCATCCTCGGCGATGACGATCTCAAGATAAAAAATATCGTCGACGCGCACATGGGTCTCGCTCTTGATAATGCACCCGCCCAGCGAGAGGTCCAACACAGTGCCTTCTCCCCTGACCTTTCCCCCGGAAAACGACAGGCACAGGCGAACTGGTATCCGGAGGTGTTCCCGGCGCTCGATTGCTGGAGAGTGCCCCGCCGAGCTCACGCGACGGGCGAGAAAACGATGGCAGCAGTGTCGGCATTGGAAGGGAACAATCCGAACCAGTGACGCAACCAGTTCACGCGGAGTCCGCGGTCGCGCCTGCAATACACCGTCCTCATGACACCGCGGACAAATCATCTGCTAACACGCTTGAATAGAATCTTCCGCCTATCCGGCATCAACGATCAGCCTCTGACCGCACTATAAAGGCCTTTCTTTCACAGTCAAGCTGATTGCCAACTGGCGCCAATCGGCTTCTATCAGCGTTTACATTGTGACAGGTCGGCCACTGAATGGTCGGAATGGCACCCTGCTTAAGAGACGAGGCAAGACTCGGCCGTCAACGCATCCGCTAGTCGGCCTCTGCATGGGGCGTTTCCGGTTCGGCGGGAAGACGAGATTCGACGACGCCCGCCCGGAGATATTCACGATTGAGAGCAGCGATGAAGCGGGCGCTGATACGTTTTGGGCAGACCGCCTCGCACTCATACTGATTCCCACAGGAGCCGAACCCTTCCCGGTCCATGGCTTCGAGCATCGTTCGCACACGGCGTGTTCGTTCGGGCTTTCCTTGCGGCAAGATCGCCAAGTGCGACACTTTAGCCGCGACAAAGAGCATGGCCGAGGCATTTTTACAGGCAGCCACACAGGCCCCGCAAGCGATACACGACGCGGCATCCATCGCCGTTTCGGCCTGATCTTTTCCTATCAGCAGGACGTTCCCATCTACCGCTCCGCCGGTGTTCACCGAGATATAACCCCCGGCTTGCATGATTCGATCCAATGCTCCGCGGTCCACCACCAGATCCTTGATGATCGGAAAGGCCCGCGCGCGCCATGGTTCGATCGTGATGACGGCCCTATCGGCAAATCGCCGCATGTACAACTGACAGGTGGTGATGCCTTGGTCCGGACCGTGCGGGATGCCGTTAATCACCAGCGAGCAGCTTCCACAAATGCCTTCACGACAATCCTGCTCGAAGGCCACCGGCTCTTCACCGTTGGAGATCAATTCCTGATTCACGCTGTCGAGCATTTCCAAGAACGACGTATCGGGGCTTACGTCATGAGCCTCATACGTCACGAACCGACCTTGCTCTGCCGGACCGGTCTGGCGCCATATCTTCAGCGTAAATTTCATGATGCGTCCGGCTTCGCTCCCCTGCCACCCCCCCCCCGCTCTACTGAGTTGCCTATCACTGATAACTTCTCGCGGTGGGTTGGACAAATTCGAAAGTCAGAGGCTCCCTATGCAAGACGGGTGATTCCCCTATCCGGTACTCCCATGCGGCAACATGTGCGAAGCGCGTGTCGTCACGCTTGGGCTCACCGTCGTCCGTCTGGTACTCTTCACGAAAATGTGCTCCGCATGATTCTTTCCGATGTAACGCGTCGTGACAGAGCAGATCGGCGAATTCCAGATAGTCCGCCACTCGCCCCGCATACTCCAGCTCCTGGTTGAAGGTTTCTCCCGATCCAGGAACCATGACATCCCGCCAAAATATCTCCCGCAGTGCCGGAATGGATTTCAACGCGACATTGAGCCCCGCCTCATTGCGGGACATCCCACAGTGGTTCCACAAAAGTTGACCGAGT
>DATIGP010000237.1:0-16281 GCA_035454625.1 Nitrospira sp. | reverse complement strand
CAGCCAACTCCCCGAAAGAATAATTACTTCTCGTCTCGGATTGCTGCTTTTACTTTAGCCTTGAGTTCCGGGGTGACCTCTCGAATCCCGTGCTGTTTTGCGTGTTCCGCGGCATTCTTCAGCACTTCCTCTTCTGTGTTCCCGCGTACAACATGGTTACATCCGGACGATGGATCAACTTTGGCGCATTCAACGATTTTCCCCATAGTAGCTCCTCCTCTATAATGAGAAGTTCAGGCAGCAACGGCCGGGACTGGCCGCTCACCGCCATACCACCGACGGCCACAACTCAGACACGCGTACTGTTGAACGGACATGCCGCTTCTCAGATCGACTTCTTCTTCAGGCGTTAGAGTGCCATCACATTTCCAGCATCGCATCGGAAACCTTATTCGTTCAACGTCCGAGTCAGGACGCTTGTCCTTGTAGCGCACGTCATCCTCCTTGGCGAGGTTCTTGAGTTGATGATCCAACTGGACGAGCGGGTGCCGTGCTAGCGTCTTGCTCATCGACTGCTCCACTTTGCAGTCCTCAGTCGAGATCACTTTACGGCCTCGCAGGGCATAACGATGTGGAAGTTTACGACCTCTGACTTTATGCTTTTTCCCAAAAAACATAGCTAAGGGGATTGCTGGCTGACGATGGCGGCCTGTCAGTAAATGCCTAATGTGGACGGTGCCCTAATCCAGTTCATATAACGAATATGGAGTTTCTGAGTTCCGAAACCATACCAGGACCAATGAATATAATCTTCGGGCCATTGTGTCCTGGACAAAGCCCTAGGCCTGTCTTTGGAGAGCGTCTCTTGGGCCTTCAGGAAGCAGTGCAGGTCCGTAGGAATCGCTCGCGTGCAAGTTTTTTGAGCGGCTGGGACCTCGACACCAGGGCCCTTGCCTTAAAGTGTGAAAAAGCGGCAAAAGTGATGGCGTCCTCAACGGGATTTGATGGCTTTTGTAGAGGGTCAATGGATGGTTGGATAGTGCATTTCAAGGGTTTTACACAAGCAGCCTGAGATAATGCACTTGCTCAGTTCAAGTGGTACTTATCCAAACCTTGGCAGTGTCATTACAAGAAAAAAGGGTGCAAGCTCGCTTAAGGGACTCTCGAAGCGTGGAGCAATCACGGTCCGAGTAAAGCCTGCACCCTAGGGAACCTCGAACAAAAACCGCCGCCCTGATGTGGACTACCAGGTCTGTCGACTCGCCGGAATCAGGTTCAGCAACCCTTCAGTCGCCCCTAGCAGCTGGTTGCTCCGCGCCGTGGTCATCGGACTCGCATTGACGGTCGTGCCTACTGGCACCGAGCATCACAGGCGCGTACCTTGAACCCCAATCCCGCCACCGAAGCAGAGACGGCGCCCTCTGGCTCTCGCGGCATCAGAGCGGGACCATCTCCAAACGGGGGAAACACCTCCTTTCGGTTGTAAGGTAATCATGCCGGCCAGCGGATCAATCGCACGGTATAGGTGCACAAAATACCACTACATGCTGTGGGGGATAATCGATGATTAAAAGGAGGAGCGGAGGCGGGTTTAGAGAGCTTCTGGTGAATGGTGGGGTCTTGGAGAGGCTTTAGGGCTTCCCACTCGTGGGTGGGCCTGCACACCGCCTCTGCGCTCGACCTCAGGTGCCGTTCATTGTTCCTCTCACCGAGACCTCCGCTCAACTTCCTAAATAACGCTCTTACGCCCGCGATCAAGCGCAGGTATCAAACGCGCCAGGTTGCGGCGTAGGGATCAAGCATTGAGTGTCTTTAAGCCACCCCTGATGGGTATTTCACTGCTTCTCATCATAGTCCCAGGACGGCGTTCTAAAAAATCATCTAATTCTTGTATGTTTATGAAGGCTCAATATAATGCGTCATGCCTGTAGAACATTCATTATTTTCCTAAGGGGAGTATTTTTCATGAGCAAGATTCTCGTGGTTGATGATTCTCAGACCGAACTACAAGTGATCGAGTCCTATTTGAGAGCTGCAAAACATACCGTCGTCTCTTTTCCCAACTCCGACATGCTAGAAGAAAAAGTCGCAGCTGAGAAGCCTGATCTTATTGTTCTGGATATTGTCATGCCAGGCCGCAATGGCTTCCAAGCTTGCCGAGACCTGAAGGATGATGAGCACCTGAAAAACATCCCGATTGTGTTTTGTTCATCAAAGGGACAAGAGAGTGACAAGTTCTGGGGGCTTCAACAGGGTGCCAGTGGCCATGTGGTGAAGCCGTTCAAACGTGAAGAGTTGCTTGCGGTCGTTCACCGGGCCTTGGCACAGTCTTAAACGAACACTCATATGATAGGCAATTGGGTCGTGGGGTTCGCTGAACCGCGGACTAGTAGGAAACAACAAGAGTCTTTGAAAGCTCGATATCAAAAACGCATTTCCATTCATTCTCCTGTGAGCTTTACAATCGGCTCTCATGTTGGAGAAGGCGTAGTTCTTGATCTCACTATCCCGGGGTGTTTAATACGAAGCCCGATCGGTCTCAAAAAAGGAGAATATGTACAGCTAAGGATGCTTTTGCCGGGCATGAAAATACCATTCTCGGTAACAATGGCGGCGGTGCGCTGGAACAAAGGAACTCATTTTGGAGTGGAATTCATTAAGATGTCAGAGACAGACTCACGAGTCCTGACGGAATTCGTCTCACAACGGCTAACTGAAAACAGTTGGCGCTGAACTTTAGTCCGCTGCTCTCCTTCCAGTCCCATTCGTTTAAATTTCCTGCTACACGCCGGGCTTCAGCGGTTGATGATCGACGGCTCTGAATCCGAATTGGTCCAAACTAAAAGAGGCACTCTTATGTGCCTCTTGCCTCATCTTGGTAATCCGGGACACTAAAGATTTCCGAACACGGACAATTGAGGGTAAGACGGACTGAGGCGGGAGACTAAGTAGTGATTTGGTGGTGAGCCGCCTGGGGACTCGAACCGAGGGCCCTCGCCTTAAAAGCACCACTACTGCTGAGGAAAATCAATGCGATGACTCTTGTGAACCATCCAATGAGTGACAAACATTTACAACGAGTTACAGTTGGCGTGTCCTATATAGGACAGCCGCACTCTAGCCTTCCCATCTATCCCTGACCGGTGTCAGATACGTGCGCAAGGATGGCTACCGTGCGTGCTGATGCTGATGGGCACCATGCTCGCCAGTGTGCTGATGGTCATGGCGCTCAGTGTCGGCGCCATGCTCATGAGCATGGGCATGTTCGTGCTCATGTTCATGATTGTGAGGCTGAGCCGATTCATGCAGGTGTTCATGGCTGTGGACGTGCTTATGGGAATGGGAACCTTTCATGGGTGGTACTCCTTTGAAACAAGTTTTCCAAATCCTACCATCTTTTCTTGGAGCATGGAATTAACGCGCCGGTGCATTGACTGCAGTTTTCCAATTTGAGCAGATCCTAGCTCAGCTGGCCATAACCCCACAAGAAATCACAGGTCAGGTGCTTTGTAATAATTGGACACCCCCTCCGTCTCTAGAGGTAACGAAGTTCTTAAACCTCAAGGAGGAGGAGCCATCCCATGAATCGTATACAGTTAGCCATCATAGTCGCGTCAATCGGGTTATTAGAGGCTTGCGCCTCAACATTACAGGCGAAGCCTGAACAGCAGGCCGAGTTCCTTAACGATCAAGCGGAACATGGTGTTGCCTCGGAGGCTGTAGTGCCGCATGTCCATGCCCATACAAAAATCAACTGGGCCGCATACGACAAGGTCGAGCTCAGACCCATCATTGTTTCACATGAACTGTCAACGGAGTTGAGCCGCAAAGACGAGGAAGAGCTTAACGAGTTAGCTAACGTCTTTTACGAACTGCTCAGTCAACGACTTTCTCAAGACTACGTCTTGGTGGATCAGCCAACTTCTGGCGCCATACTCATTGAAGTAGCGATCACTCATGCTGAACGGTCATGGATCGCACCGCAGGTTTTATCAAAGGTGAGTTGGCAACTACAGGCGTTGAATAGCATAGCGAGATATTTCAGAGGCAAGCCCGCTTTCGCGGGAGAAGTCACAATCCAATTCACAGTTCACGACTCGTTGACTGGTGAATCGCTTTTTGCCGGTATAGATCGGCGTGTGGGCGGCCAAAACTTGTTCGACAAGGAGGTGTTCAATTCCTGGGGGGACGTTCAGAATAGTCTGGAGTTTTGGACCGAGCAGTCAGCCTACCAATTGTGCTTGGCGCGGCGGGGATCAAATTGCTCCCCACCTAAAGCCTAGATCCACTTCGTCGAGCCAAAGGAGGCATCGTGAGAAATGAAGAGGCACCGATCGATTTACCTGAGCTCGAGGAGCCGCTTTGCTGTTCGAAGGTCCAAGAGCCCGACCACGGTTTGCCGGAAACGACGATTGGTTACTTGTATGAAGATTATGGGGTGGCAGAAAATGGGTAAGAAACATGACCACCTGTGGAAGTTAAGGCATCGAAAGGGAGGAGCAAGATGAACAAGACCTGGCTTGGATTGTTTGTATTGATCGTTTTCGCTGTCGCGTCAGTGACCGTAGTGAGAGCCGCTGAACCGGGAGATAAGTCAGAGGCTCCCACCACTCCGCTCGTCGGCGATACAGAAGTGAAGCGGGTTACAGGACAATTGACACACATTGAGGGATGGCATTACACAATAAAGGACTCTAGAGGAGAAGAAGTCAGCTTTGGCGTCACGTCGGCAACTCAAGATCCTGATAAGGTCAAGGAAGGTGATCACATCGTCGCCATGGTCGGAGAAGATAGGATCGCGCGAACCATTAAGAACATGAAAAAGAAGAGTTAGGTAGGGTCTGACTTGCGAAAAGGCGAACAAGCCAACGCACCATCGACGACCAGTGTTCTCCATGAGATGGTTCACCGTCTCGTCGAGAATGAAACCGCATTCCGGTCATTTCTCCGGAAAAGAGTTTCTGATGAGGCGGCCGTGGAAGATCTCTTCCAGCAGTGCCTCCTTCGAGCTGTCGAACGTCATCACTCCGTCAACAATCGAGAGAGTGTGGTGGCCTGGTTCTATCGTATCCTTCGCAATGCCGTCATTGATTACTACCGATTGAGGGCGGCACAAGAATCTCGTCAGCAGATCTTTGAAAAGGAAGCGGAGGTGCTTCACGATCGCGATGCGCCGCCGCCGGATGACGTGAAGGCTGCCATCTGCGCGTGCCTTGATGACGTAGTGAATACACTCCGTCCTGGCTATAGCGAGTTAATCCGACGGATTGATTTAGGCGGCGAATCAACCGCCGACGTCGCTAAGGTCCTTCAGATTTCGTCAGGGAATGCCACGGTGCGACTCCATCGAGCCCGCCAAGCGTTGCGTGATAGCTTAGAAAAAGTCTGTGGAGTCTGTACGAAGCACGGCTGCCTGAACTGCACCTGCCCGTGACCGCTGCTCCTACCCTTCCCCTGAATCCCCCATTCTTTCAATCGCTTTGACAGTACTGTAATAATCTCTGCGCTCCTTCGTCTGTAGAAGTGGAACGTGATAATCACCTACATTCAAGGAGGTCAAACATGTTGCAAGTTGATACGGAGGTCACGATGCCCCACACCAAAGCGTCATGTTGTGAAGGCCCACAATCAGACGGTACCCATCAGGCTCACGCGGGACAGCATGAACAGGCGAATCACCACGCCCATGAAGCGCATCAAACGTCATCCATCAACCGCACCGCCTTCATGGCCACCGTGCATTGCCTGACAGGGTGCACTATCGGCGAAGTGTTGGGGATGGTGATTGGTACAGCATTAGGGTGGAGCAATTGGCCAACGATCGCATTAGCCGTCGTGTTAGCTTTCGCGTTTGGCTATGCGATGACCCTCTGGCCTCTGCGGCGCGCCGGTATGGCCTGGGGAACCGCACTCGGCCTCGCTTTCGCCTCTGACACCCTTTCCATGGCGACTATGGAACTGGCCGATAATGCCATCGTTCTGGCAATTCCCGGCGCCATGGACGCCGGGTTAGGCGAGCCATTGTTCTGGGGCAGTCTAACCGTGGCGATGATCCTTGCAGGCGTCGCAGCCTTCCCTGTCAACCGCTGGTTAATCGCACAAGGGAAAGGGCATGCGTTGGTACACGCTCATCACGGATGCTGAGAGAAACAGATTCGTCTGACAGGTCGAGACTGTCAATTTTGACAGTGCAATCTTAGAACTATAGCGTTGCACTTCTCCTCAGCCTCGCGTGTAAGTTGGCCCGAAAAGCCACAGCCAATCGTAGCCTTATATGGCCCAACTCACGAAATATCCTGAAAATCTGGGGCTTTTTGAGGGATATCATCGCTTGCTCTGGCATTATAAATGCTCTAGATTTTGCAGGTCAGACACTCATCTGGACTGGGAACTGATGAGCACTCATCACACTGTAAGACTGCAATCCGCTTCACTCCTGCTCTTCTTCGTCTTCTGCCAAGTCATTGGGACGATGTGTGTGATCCCGGATGTGGCAATCGCTGCTGACGTCGCGGTGCTGGTTGAAGGGGGCATGACGTGTCCGATGGACGCCACGACCATGTGTCCTCCGTCTTTGACGTCGACGCCTGAACGCGAATCGAAAAATGCTGCGACGATCTTGCACTTTCTCACGCCACTTGTCTCGAATCCGTTGGTCGCATCCACACTCCCTTCCCTTTCGACGCTAGGGCACTGGAGCAGCGTCTTACCCAGTGTCCCCCTCTCCATCGTAGCTTCCTCGGTCCTACGGATTTGATCCAAACTCTATCCGCCTATTCGCTCACAGCCTGATCCATCGGCTCAGGCCGTTGATCCGTCCTGTCCAGACAATTTGGAGGTGGAATGTGAATGTTTCAATGGCTCATAGGCGCAGTCTCATACTGGTCACATTGGTGCTTTGCATGACGATGTCCATAGACAACCTTGTTGGGGCTGTGGAGCTACGTAGTTCGGTCTCCGAGAAAGAACCTAACCACTCGGAAGATCACGACGTTCGTCTGAGCCTTGCTGTGCTGATTCAAGAGTTGGTAGCGACCAACCCCGAGATCAAAGCTGCGCGGCAGCGATGGGAAGCAGCCAAAGCTGTGGTCCCCCAAGTCCAAACGTTGCCCGATCCGAAACTTCAAGTTGGCTATCAGCGCATGCCCATGGTCGATCCGCTTCAAGGTCCGATGTACGGTATCGGCCAGGATATTCCATTCCCTGGGAAGCTGAAATTAAAGGGCGAGGTCGCGCAGCGTGAGGCCGAACGACTCGAGCAGGAATATAACGCGACTCGTCTCCGGCTCACCGCTTCGCTCAAGGAGGCTTACTACCATTTACATTTTATCCACAAGAGCATCGAGATCGTTGGCAGCAACAAGGGCCTCTTGATGCAATTCGAGAAGACAGCCAAGTCAAGGTACAGTGTTGGACAGGCGGCGCAGCAGGATGTCTTCAGGGCACAGGTAGAAATCTCTCGGGTGCTCGATCGCCTCGCCGTCCTCGATCAACAAAAGGAGAGTCTTCATGCATCCATTAACCGTCTCCTGAATCGTCCGCCCGCAGGTCCGCTTGGTACGCCGGAAGAAATCCACACGACGATCTTGACGATCCCGTTGCACGAACTGAGTCAACGGGCGGATCAATTCTCTCCGGCCTTGCAGGCCACGGCCAAAAGCATCGATCGCTCAGAACGGTCCGTCTCACTGGCCAAACGACAGTATTTCCCGGATTTTGATATTCAGGCGCTCGGCTTGCGGAATGACCGGATTAACGATAACGGCTATCAGATTATGGTCGGAATCAGGATCCCTCTGTTCTATGAATCGAAACAGAAGCAAGGGGTACGAGAGGCCATGGCGACTCTAGAAGGCGCGCGGGAGGATTTCAGCGCGACCCGACAGGATGTGTTGTTTCAAGTGAAGGATGGCTTTGTCCAGGCTCAACGGGCCGAGAGGTTGATCACCATTTTGCGTGACGCGATCATTCCCCAGGCCACGCTGGCGCTCCAGGCCGCACAGGCGGGCTATGCGGTGGGGCGAGTGGATTTCTTGACGTTGCTGAACAGTCTGCTGACCCTGCAAGACAGCCAACTGGAGCTTCATGGCGAAATGGTGAATCACGAGCGGGCTCTGGCAAGACTAGAAGCACTGACCGGCGGATCGTACGATGTCCCGCTCCCACAGAGGAGCCCAGAGTGATGAACCGACGCGGTGTGATCGTAGGGCTAGCGGTCCTGGTTGCTGTCGCCATAGCAGCGGTCCTGGTCCGGTCTGTGGTACTCCCGCCGGCCGACACCGGCTCAGGAACGATGCACGATATGCCTGGCATGACGGCACCTCTCGACCAGCCGGGCAGGCCACAGACACCTGAACCGATGGCTGATATGCCGGCCCTGCCGGATCAAAAGCAAACGAATGGAACTGAGTCAGGTGTCGTCGTGGTCCCGCAAGAACGGTTGCAGACCATCGGCGTCCGGTATGAAGCCGCGGCGGTGCGTCCGCTTGCCAAAATAATCCGAACAGTAGGGCGGGTGACCGCGGACGAGCGCCGTCTCGCCAAAGTGACGATTAAGTTCCACGGTTGGATCGAGCAGCTTTTCGTAAGCGCCACCGGGGATCACGTCAAGAAGGGACAAGAGCTCTTCACCATCTATAGCCCTGACCTTGTGGCGACCCAGGAAGAATACCTCCTAGCCCTTGAAGGACGAAAGCAGCTCGGGGACAGTGAGTTCCCGGAAGTGGCTCGCAGCTCACAAGAGTTGTTGCAAGCCACTCGGCACCGACTCCATCTGTGGGATATCACGGAGGAGCACATTCGCGATTTGGAGCGGACGAAGCAAGTGACGAAGACCTTGCCGATTCATTCGCCGATTACGGGTACGGTGATTGGGAAGGAAGTGTTGCAAGGCACCCATGTCGAACCTGGCCAAGAACTCTATACCATCGCCGATCTTTCGCATGTCTGGGTCTTGGCCGATATCTACGAATACGAGTTGCCGTTCGTCCAGCTTGGACAAAAGGCGGCCGTCACGCTGTCCTACGATCCCGGCACGGTCCTCACCGGCTGGGTCGGATTCATCTATCCCACGCTGGACCCCAAGACTCGCACCGCGAAGGTGCGGTTTGAGTTGGAGAATCCCCAGGAGAAGCTCAAACCCGACATGTATGCCAATGTCGAGTTGCGAGTCGATGTGGGCACGAGGCTGGCGATCCCGCAAGAAGCCATCATTGAGTCGGGCCAGAAGCAAGTGGTGTTCCTCCACCGCGGCGGCGGGCGGCTCGAGCCGCGTCTTATCAAGACAGGCGTCAGGACCGGAGAATGGACCGAAGTGCTGGACGGTTTGAAGGAGGGCGATCATATCGTCACCTCGGCCAACTTCCTGATCGACAGCGAAAGCCGCCTGAAGACAGCCCTCGACAGCATGACCGGGATGCCGGGCATGAAGATGAAAGAGTAGCCATGGTCCAGGGAGTCATTGAGTTCAGCGCGAGAAACCGCTTTATCGTCTTTCTGCTCGTCTTTGGCTTTTCGGCGGTCGGACTGTGGGCGATGTGGCAGACGCCGATCGACGCGCTTCCAGATATTTCTGATACGCAAGTCATCGTCTATACGACGTGGCCGGGCCGCTCGCCTGACCTTGTCGAAGACCAAATTACGTATCCCATTGTCACCGCCCTTCTGTCTGCGCCGAAAGTGACCGTCGTCCGTGGCTTCTCGGACTTCGGTTATTCCTATGTCTATGTTCTGTTCAAGGACGGCACCGATATCTATTGGGCGCGAAGCCGCGTGCTCGAATACATGAACCAGTTAGCCGGCCGTCTGCCGGAGGGAGTGACCGCGCAACTCGGTCCCGATGCCACCGGGGTCGGCTGGGTGTATCAGTACGCCCTCGTAGATGAGTCAGGGCAACAGGACCTCGCCTCGCTGCGCAGCTTCCAGGATTGGTACCTTCGCTATTGGTTGAGCGCGGTTGAAGGGGTGGCGGAGGTTGCCAGCATCGGCGGCTTCGTCCGCCAGTACCAGGTCAACCTCGATCCGACGAAGGTCCTCGCCTACCGCCTGTCCATTCCCTCGATCGTCGAAACGATCCGGCAAAGCAACAACGACGTCGGCGGCCGTGTCGTGGAGTTCTCGGGGATCGAGTACGTGGTCCGCGGGCGCGGCTACATCAAGAAGTCTGAGGACATCGAGAAGATCGCCGTGGGATTGAATGAAAACGGCACACCAATCTTGTTGCGGGACGTCGCCACTGTACGCCTTGGCCCGGACATGCGGCGAGGCCTCGTGGACTTAAATGGGAAGGGCGAAGTCGTGGGTGGGATCGTCGTCATGCGGTTCGGTGAGAATGCGCTCACGGTGATCGATGGGGTGAAGGCGAAGCTAAAGGAGATCGAACCTTCAATGCCGAAAGGCGTGAAGGTGGTCGGCGTGTATGACCGCAACGACCTGATCCGTGAATCGATCGCGACGGCGAACGAAAGCCTCCTGGAGGAGCTGCTTGTCACCTCAGTCCTGATCGTCGCGTTTCTGCTCCATGTGCGCTCGGCCGTCGTGCCGATCCTAACGCTGCCGATCGCGGTCCTGATCGCCTTCATTCCAATGTACCTGATCGACATCGGGATCAACATCATGTCGCTCGGCGGGATTATCGTCGCGATCGGAGACATGGTGGACGCCGCCATCGTGATGGTGGACAACGCCCATAAGCGATTGGAAGAGTGGGAGCGGGACGGGCGCCCAGGCGAGCGGCTGCAAGTCCTCATCGATTCGGCGAAGGAAGTCGGCCCGGCGATCTTTGCCTCGGTGCTGGTCATCGCGATTTCCTTCATCCCGATCTTCGCTCTGGAAGCGCAAGAAGGCCGGATGTTCAAGCCCCTCGCCTGGACGAACAACCTCTCCATCGCCATGTGCGCCGTCCTTGCGATCACGTTGGTGCCCGCGTCGCTCCCGACGTTCATCCGGGGGCGGATCTTTCCGGAGCGGCGGCATCCGGTCAGTCGCAGCTTGCAGCGAGTCTATGCACCGCTCTTGCGTTGGATGTTGGAACACCGGGGCACCGTCGTCCTGCTGGCTATCGGGCTTCTCTTCAGCATCGTGCCGGTCTATCAGCGCATGGGGTCCGAATTCATGCCGCCGCTCTACGAAGGGACAATGCTCTACATGCCTACTACGCTGCCGGGCTTGTCTGTCACGGAAGCCGGGCGGCTGCTCCAGATTATGGATCGAAAGCTGCGAGCTTTTCCCGAAGTGGAACACGTCTTCGGCAAAGCCGGCCGGGCGGAAACCTCCACCGACCCGGCGCCATTCAGCATGATGGAAGTGATTGTGGAGTTGAAACCGAAGGATCAATGGCGGCCGGGGCTTAGCTACGAGGGGCTGGTCGATGAAATGGATCGGGCGCTTCAATTTCCCGGCGTGACGAATGCCTGGACCATGCCGATCCGGAACCGGATCGATATGCTGACGACCGGTATCCGCACGCCCGTTGGCATCAAGATTTTCGGCCCGGACCTCAAGCAGATCGAACAGTTGGGGAAACGCTTGGAGATCGTGCTCAAAGAGGTCCCGGGTACGCGGAGCGTGTATGCCGAGCGTGTCTCCGGCGGGTACTACCTGGACTTCGATATCAACCGTGAGGAGGTCGCGCGGTACGGGCTCAATGTCATGGATGTGGGTCGGATCATCGAAACAGCCATCGGCGGTGAGAACATCGCGACGACAATCGAAGGGCGTGAGCGATATCCAATCAACGTGCGGTATCTGCGTGACTTGAGAGACGATCCACAAAAGCTCCAGCGCGTCCTCGTCAATACGCCAACCGGCGTTCAGGTGCCCCTGGCACAGCTCGCGACACTGCGATTTGTCAGCGGTCCCCCGATGATACGTGATGAAAACGGCATGCTGGTCGGCTACGTCTTCTTGGACATGGCGGGGCGGGACGTGGGCGGGTATGTGGAGGATTTGAAGCAGACTGTGGCGGCGAAGGTGTCGTTCCCACCCGGGTATACGATCGTCTGGTCGGGACAATATGAATTCATGGAGCGGGCAAAGGCGCGTTTGAAGCTCGTGGTGCCGCTGACGCTCACCATCATCTTCGTCGCCTTCTACTTCACGTTCCGCTCGGTCGCGGAGACCTTTATGGTCATGGTCGGTGTGCCGCTCTCGCTTGTTGGCGCTATCTGGTATCTCTCAATGCTTGGGTACAACATGAGCATTGCCGTGTGGGTCGGAATGATTACCGTGGTGGGAACGGCGGCGGAAACCACCGCCGTCATGCTGGCTTACTTGGACGAAGCTTGCGCGCGGCGCAAAGCGGCGGGTGGGCTAAGGACGTTGCAGGACGTCATCGATACCGTTCAGCTTGGAGCGGTGGAACGCATCCGACCGATGGCGATGATCGGGTTCGTGGACGTGATCGGTTTGTTCCCGGTCATGTGGGCCACCGGGACAGGCGCCGACGTCATGAAACGCATTGCCGCTCCGCAGGTCGGCGGCGTCTTCTCCGCTATGATCTTAACGCTGTTCGTCATCCCCCCGGTCTATGTCCTGTGGCGCTGGCGCAAAGAGCGACAGGAAAGTCTAGTACGTTGATTGCGGGATGGCGAACAGGAGGTTACGAAACGCAAGCGAATCCTTCGCATCGATCTATCGCTCAGAGGTTGCCAAAAAAAGATGCACCACATAAAAGGTTTTGCCTCCCTGGACCAGTGCTCATTCCCTCAAAAGTCGCAAAATTCCCCAGCCAAATTCCGATCCTTTGACCCATTCCGCCTCATCGAACTGCCAAAAACATCGGACATCGAATTTCCAAGTGATTGGTTCCTTGTGGTTCACGCCATCATACCCGTGGCACAAACCTCGCACTGTTTTAATGTGTAGCCGTCTAGAAGGAGGGTTTTGGCCATGACTACATCAGCGCAAAAAGCGAGAGCGGACTTTTCCCTTGCGATTGATGGTGTGGAAGGGCACTGCCCAGCCGGTGAGAAGTGGGCCAGGCAGAATATGATTGAGAAGAAAATACCAGTGCTCGCATGCGAAGGTCCGTGCATCCGAGGTGAGATCGCGAGGCTTGCTGCCAACATCGTGGCGAAGGAAATGCCGCAATACGCTCGCTGTTGCTATGCTGAAGTCGCCTTAGTCCCTCATTCGGCTATGGCCCGCTGGGCAAAGGAAGCTGAGAAGGCGGTGGTTATAGACGGGTGCTTCTTAGAATGTATTGGTAGGGTGATTAACAATGTCGTCGATAGAGACAAAGTGATCCATATCGATGCCCACCCCTTATATAAAAAATATAATGACGTGTTCTTAATGGACGATGTGCCAGAAGAGGAGCGCAAAGCGGTTGCCCGAACCGTTGCCGATAAGATTATCGTCGAATTACAGCGAGCAAAGAGCCATTAAGGCGTTGCTCGGGGAGATTGCCATGTGGTCGTGGTGCGCTCCTGGGGCGGGTATGGGATGGATGTGGATCTTCCCCTTTGTCTTCTTCATCTGCGTGATCGGTATACTAGGCATGTTTTGGTGGCGCGGCTTTGGGCGACCTTGGACAGGAATCGGCCACTTCCATGAAACCCCGCGACAGATTCTTGACCGACGGTACGCAGGAGGAGAAATCACGCAGGCACAATATGACGAGATGAAACAATCTCTGACTTGACGCATGCCTGCGGAAAAGACTTGTGAGTGCTGCAGATTAAGACTCGCGGTGTGACCTGCGGTTTGTTAGTTTCCTGCACTTTCAGAATTTCCAAAAATCCGACCTCAGATAACCTAAACCCACAAGAAACCACAAACCCGACGTTTCTGATGTGGCTCTAGACGGGCCTGAGTTGTCCTGTCCTGGTAGCAGCGTGGTAGCAGATCTAGACTCAGACAATCGCCACTAAACAAGCGGTCCACCCAGGGGAGTCAGAATTTCCCGATGCGTCCCCGTGCGCGACCCCTTGTCCTTCAACCTCAACGAGGCGTGCTTGATTTTGCCGCCGGTGAGGATCTAAGGCAAGTTAGAAATGTCCCGGGACCTAGGTGCAACCCTAGTTATGAGGATGCCGCTCGATATATAAATATACACCGCTTTCGAACGATGGATTACTCCCAATCGGAGGAACATGCTGCCTTCCCAGACCACCATCCTTGTGGTTGATGACCACTCGGCCGCTTTGTACTCGAAAAGTAGACTCTTAAGCCATCATGGCTACCATGTCCTGCAGGCGACATGCGGGCAGGAAGCGCTTGCGCTAGTGCCCGAAGCGCAACCCACGGTCGTTATGCTCGATACCAAGCTACCTGACGTATCGGGGTTTGAACTCTGTAAGCGGCTCAAGACCGAGTCTATGTCGAATAATACTATGGTTTTGATGACGTCGGCCGTCTGGGGCAGCCCGCAAGACCGGATCAAAGCGTTGGACTCAGGAGCTGATGCCTACTTAATCGAACCGGCCGAGGAAGAAGAAGTCTTGGCGACCATCCGGGCGCTGGTTCGTATCTCCAACCAAGAACGGCAAAATCGCAGTCTCCTGGAGAAGCTCACTCGCACGGAAAGGCTGCTACGGGAAGCCACCGAGGCAGGTAATACCGGTCTGTGGGATTGGAACATGCAAACCGGTGAGCTGCAATGGTTTGGGAGGCACGAGCGTCTGGCCGGCATGCAGCCCGGAGCGTTCAGTGGGAAAGTGGAAGACTTTGCGAATGCGTTACATGCTGAAGATCGTGCACGGGTCTGGCAGGAGATCCAAGAGTGCACTGCTCGGCGGCAGACCGAGTACTCGGACCGGTATCGGTTTGTGCACCGCGATGGCTCCGTCCATTGGATGGAAGCAACAGGCCAATTCTACTATGACCAACACGGTCGGCCCGTCCGGATGACTGGTGTAGTCCGTGACATTACAGCTCCAAAAGAGGCGGAAGATCGATTGCGGCAGGCGGTCGATAGTCTAGCACTCGCCCAGCGAGTCAGTCATTCAGGTGTATGGGACTGGCTCATAGAAGAAAACCAACTCCCTTATGTCTCCCCTGAGTACCGAGACTTGTACGGCCTTTCGCCTGATGAGCCAATCACGTATGAAAAATGGCTGACGTGGGTTCATCCGGATGATCGCGATCGGGTGGACGCCTACGGCCGGGAATTTTTTGCCGGCCGTGAGACGGATTACAGCATCGAATTTCGTATCAGCCATCCAGAGCGCGGCGAACGCTGGCTTGCGGGGCGAGGGCGGCTACAGCGCGATGCGAGTGGGCAACCCCTTCGGTTTACCGGTATTAACATCGATATCACGGAAAGTCGCCGAGCCAACGATCTACTGAGAATGAGGCAAGCAGAGCTGACAGCTGAGCTGGCGGACGCCAAACTTTTGCAGGAAATTAGTACTCAGTTAATCCATGAAGAGCACGTTGAAGGCCTGTATCAACAAATCGTCAGTGCTGCTGTGGCACTTATGCGTTCCGACTGGGCCACGATGCAACAGTTCTATTCCGACGCTCCCTCCGTCGGCGGCCTCGGCTTGTTGGCTTCTCGTGGTTTTGAGCCCGAGGCGATAAAGGGTTGGCAGTGGGTTGCTTTAGATGCCGCTACGACGTGCGCGGCGGCCGCTAGAATGGGCCAGCGTGTCATTGTTCCAAACTTCGAACAATGCGCTTTTATGGCAGGCACGCCGGAACTTGAGGCTCACCTCCGAGGTGGTATCCGTGCGGCGCAAAGTACTCCTCTGGTGACGAGGAGCGGGAAAATTGTCGGCATGATCACCACCCATTGGGCAAAGCCTCATTATCCTTCGGAGCGACAACTCCATTTGTTCGATGTATTAGCTCGTCAAGCCGCGGATCTTCTTGAACGGACCGAAAGGGAGAGCGCGCTCAGGGAAAGTGAGTATCGGCTCCGCCTGGCGCTCGCGGGTGGGCAGATGGGCACCTGGGATGTTAATTTAGTGACGCATCAGATCACCTGGGATGCTAAGGAATTGCAAATATTCGGGTTTCAACAGAGAACTGAGCCGATTTCTGCAGGCGTGTTCTATGAGTGTGTGCACCCAGACGATCGTTTCCGCGTACAAGAAACCGTCAGGCTCGCCACACAAGCGGGCGGCGAATTGGACCATCATTTCCGAATCATCCGCCCGGACGGAGAGATCCGATGGCTTGCGAGCAAAGGAATGGTGCTCGTAGACGAGCAAGGACGCCCTTGCCGAATTTTGGGGATTAACTACGATATTACAGACATAAAAGTAATGGAGCAGAAATTGCGGTCGTTCGCAGAGCAACTGGAAATTGAGGTGGCCGAACGCACCGATGAGCTCGTAAAGTCTCAAATGGAACTGCGTAATCTGGCCACCGAGTTAACTCTTGCCGAACAGAAAGAAC
>DATIGP010000236.1:0-9472 GCA_035454625.1 Nitrospira sp. | reverse complement strand
TGATCGAAACGGAAGACGTCGATGCCGACATCCTCATCGTTTCTTCGGGAACCGCCGTCTCTCAAGGACGAGAAGCCATCCGCCTGCTGGCCGATGAAGGGATTCGCGTCGGGCTGGTCAAGATCAAGACCCTGCGTCCATGGCCGGAAGAAGAACTTCTCGAGGCCACGAAGCATGCCTCGCACATCATTGTGCCGGAGTTCAATGTCATCGGATGGATGGCCAAAGAAATCAAAGCCACGATTCCCAACAGTGAACGGGTTGTCGCCGGACCGCGCGTCTGCGGCGGCATGACCTTACCGCCGGAAGTGATCGTGGAGGAAGTCAAGAAGGCGATCGGAATGCGATCCGGGGTGCTGGCGGGACGCGGCGGATGAATGAACTCATCCGCACAGGAGAAAATGATCCGACACGCGTATCGGGCCTATGCCAGTGAACCGGTAAAACAGTAAGTGCATATGAGATCTATACACCACCGCAACCGCGGACAACAGCGAAAGCGAGGTACCACATGAGTCTCAACTATGTAAAATTCTCACCAGGGTTCGAAGCCTTCATGCCGAAAGAATATCGGGACATGGTGGAGCACGGGCCCTTCGGGAGGAAGACGACCGTGTCGCAGATGGGCAACTTCAAGGAAATCCTCGAAGAACATCCCATGTGCGCCGGCTGTGCGATGACCCTGTTCATCCGGCTCGCGATCGTCGCCTTTCCGAATCCCGAAGACACGATTACCGTCGGAACGGCAGGCTGCGGCCGGTTGGCGATTTCACAGGCGGCGATTCCCTTCGTCTACGGTAACTACGGCGACCAGAACGGCGTCGCCAGTGGATTGTCTCGTGGATTGCGGATTCGCTTCGGCGACCAACCTAAGGATGTCGTCGTGATGGCCGGGGACGGCGGCACCGCCGACATCGGATTTCAGCAAGTCCTCCATTCCTGGTTCCGGAAGGAGCGGTTCACGACGATCATGCTGGATAATGAAGTCTATGGAAATACCGGCGGACAAGAGAGCGGCATGACGACCAGAGGGGCGGTGCTCAAGATGGCCCCGCTCGGTAAGAAGTTCGAGAAAATGGACATGGTCGCCATGGCCAAGATCGCCGGCTGCGCTTATATTGCCACCGTCGTGCCGAATAATCCGCGCCGAGTGGAAAGCTGCATCAAGAAGGCGGTGCTCATCGCACGCGAGGTCGGTCCCACCTATATTCAAGCCTATACGTCCTGCAATATCGAGTATGCGATCCCGACCGACCAGGTGATGGCAGATGCCAAGACCGTCGAGGATGACCGGTACAAGTTTGCCGAATATGTCAGTGAGGAGGCTAAAGCCTATCTGGCCGGTCGATACGGCTACAAGGAGTTCACCCAGAAACCAGGGGCGGCGATCACGACGGTGTAATCACATGGGTGGAAGATTTCAGAAAAGACCCATACGACGCGCTCGAATCTTCCACCCCTCAGCTTATATACCCTGCCGACGATCAGAGAGGAGGGGGATCATGACGGACATACCATCAACTGACACCAGTGCAAAGCCTCGCTATGCCCTGAGCTATGGCTTGCGGTTGGATCAAGGCACGGCGAGCGAGCTTACCCACCCGCGTGTGCCTATTCTCCTGCCCGATGGCTCGGTCGGCAGCATGACGCTGCACGTGATGAACGGCACAGCGGATGAAATCAAAGCGCAGCTACTCGACAGCATCGACGCGTTTTTCGACATCTACGCCGACGCGTAAGACTCAACCAAGCTGAAACCGAGGCGTCGTCATCGCTGAAGGCCTTTCCGACGTCTCACGTGGGAAACCATCGACCATGCAAACACTCGACATCCATCGCCCCGAGATGCCGGACCTTCAGTTCGTCCTATTGGTAACGGCGCTCTGCACATCTCGTCTAACCGCGCTCAATATTCCCAACTCGCTCCGCGCGACGATTTTCAACCGGTGCTGGGCGCTCATTCATGAAAGCCCTCCGCCCCGCAGACCGGAGGATCGCGTCCTGGACCTCCGACCCTGGACCGAGCTCACCGTTGAGGCGATGGTTGAGACGATACGCGTAGGGCTCATGGAGGCTGGGATTCACACCTTGGCCTGGGACCATGCGCCCAGCGAGCCGACACGCACCAGCACACCTGAAGCCAAACCCCTCATCGTACGACTCGCGCAACTGTTTCCTCTGCCGCCAGAGAAAACGGACAGCAGCGGCCCAGCAGGCATTACCCCGCACTGACAGCACCACCGACTCGCGAGAGTCTCTCGCACCGTCTATATACGATGTTCCAATGGACGGCAAATCCCTGCTTGCCACAATAGGACGTGGGAACAGAATGGAAGACGGAATGGACTACCAGGCATACGATTCCGGCGCTACTCCACCGGGACCAGGAAAGATCTTATCCAGTTCCTTCAAGGTGTCACTGCTCAAGGAAAGGCTCAATGCCCGTATGCATCCTTCCAGTTGCTCCATCGTGCGAGGCCCGATGATTGGTGACGTGACTGCCCGCTGGTGCAGCAACCAGGCAAGGGCGATATCTGCCGGTCGTTCACCAATTCGTGCGCACATGCCCTCGTAAGCTTCCAATTTGGGACGCGCTGTTGTGACCGCTTGTTTCAAGTCTGCGTCCGCGCGACGACCGATATTGTCGGACTGCAGGACACCAGCTAACAGCCCCCTACCGAGCGGACTCCAGGGGATCAGCCCAATGCCATAGGCCTCGCAGGCAGGAATGACTTCCAGTTCAATCGTACGCTCGTTAAGGTTATAGAGACTTTGTTCCGACACCAGCCCCAAAAAGTTACGGTGGCGTGCGGCTTCCTGAGCCTGAGCCAGGTGCCATCCCGCAAAATTGCTGCTGCCTACATACACAACTTTGCCGTCCCTGACCAACTGCTCCATCGCTTGCCAAATTTCCTCCCAGGGTGTTTGCCGATCGACGTGATGCATCTGATACAGATCGATCCAGTCTGTCCTCAGCCGTCGGAGACTGTCCTCGCAGGCCCGCTTAATATGTACGGCCGACAGCCGAGACTGATTCGGCCATTCGCCCATGCGACCGTAGACTTTCGTGGCTAATACCACTTTGTCCCGACGACCTCCCCCTTGTGCGAACCAGCGGCCGATAATCTGCTCCGTCCATCCTTCTCCAAGCTTCCACCCGTACACATTCGCTGTGTCGAAGAAGTTGATGCCGAGCTCCAGAGCCCGATCCATCAGGGCGAAGCTGTCCGACTCGCCAGTCTGCGGCCCAAAATTCATCGTGCCCAGACAGAACCGACTGACTTTCACTCCTGATCGACCGAGATGTCTGTATTCCACGGCAAAACACTCTTCTATACGGCTTAATATCCCCGTCCTGTACTTCCCCCACGCCCCATGCGGTCGAGCGGCAGGGCCTCGTAGCGTTGTTTAAGATCAGGATGTTCACTGAGATAGTGCTTCACTGCCGCATCATCCGAGAACACTTCGGGGCTGCGCTTGCGATACTCATCCAAGGTCAGATCGTGCTTCGCCAGGAGCGCCGTAAGCTTGGTGCTGATGTCCGCCCTCATTTCATTCATTTGCTCGGGAGATGGGCGCTGCCCCTCCCCAAAACTAGCTCCACCCTTGAAATAGTTCGTCATCATCTCCCCGATCTCAATTCTGGCTTTGACGAACTTTTCTACATCGGCTGGGTCCGCGGCCCATGCCAGACCGGAAAATAAAACGACGCTTAACGCGATAGTAACGATCCTCCGAAGGTCCATGGTCCTCAACGCCTCCCTGTCATATGATCACTGATACATATCTTAACACGGCGACTTCCTTCCCTGACCGGCCGGTGGAGCGGGCCCCGAGAAGACAGAACAGGCGTTCGCTCTAGCTCTCTCCCTGTCCATCACCATGCGCGGACGGAATACCATAGCGTTTGCACTTTTCCCATAGCGCCTTCCGCGATAATCCCAAGATCCGCGAGGCGGTCGTGCGGCTCCCCTCGACACGTTCCAGTACGGAGACGATGTAGTCTTTTTCAAAACTCTCCCGCGCGGCGACAAGGGAGGTCAGCGTCGTCTCTTTTTTCCTTTTCCCCCCGGTCAAACCTTCACTGCAGAAGCCGCAGGATTCCTGCGGGATCCCCCCCGAGTAGGGACAGGATTGAAACCCACAGAGATCGCCCGGTTGCACCGCGGCGTGGTCTCGTCCGAGAGCCACCGCCCGCTCGATCATATTCTCCAACTCGCGCACGTTCCCCGGATACGAATAGCGGAGCAACAATTCACGCGCCGGCTGAGAGAACCCCCGCAGTTGCTTATTCAATTTCAGCGAGCATGTTTCGAGAACATGATCGGCGATCACCATAATATCTTCTTGTCTCTGCCTGAGGGGAGGAACGAGGATCGGTACGACGTTCAGTCGATAAAAGAGGTCTTCGCGAAACCGGCCCTGAGCCACTTCTTTGCGTAAGTCTTTCTGCGTGGCGCACACGAGTCGTACGTCCGTTTCGATCGGCTGATTGCTCCCGACTCGCTCGAAGGTGCGCTCCTGCAGGACGCGCAGGAGTTTCACCTGCACGACGGGCGAGATTTCGCCGATTTCGTCGAGGAACAAGGTGCCTCGATTCGCCATTTCGAATCGCCCCCGGCGCTGACGCAGCGCACCTGTAAATGCGCCCTTTTCGTGGCCGAAGAGTTCCGCTTCCAACAGCGTTTCCGGCAGCGCGGCGCAGCTGACTTTGATCAGCGGATACCCCTTCCGCGAGCTGTTTTGATGCAGCGCGTTGGCGACAAGCTCCTTGCCTGTTCCGCTCTCGCCGACGATCAGGACGGTGGAATCGGTCTCGGCCACAAGTTTGATCTTGTCCAACACGGCACGCATCTGACTGTTCGCCCCTAAAATGCCATTAAAGCAGAACTTGTCTTCTAGCTGGTGTTTGAGGTCCTGATTTTCGCGACGGAGCGCGATCATACCGCTGATCCGCTCGACGATGAGCAACAATTCGTCCATCTGAAACGGTTTCGTGACATAATCAAACGCCCCCAGTTTCATCGCTTCAACAGCGGACTCCACCGATCCGTGTGCGGTAATCACCAGCACCTCCGTCTGGGGCTCCTTGCTCTTGGCCGTCTGAAGCACAGTCAGCCCGTCCACACCCGGCAATCGGAGGTCGGTAATCACCAAATCAAACGTCTTCTCTCGAATCGCTTCGATTCCTTCCGTGCCGGTCGGTACCGCCCGGACATCGCAACCGACGGCCTCCAATGCGTCCATCATGGAAAGACGCATCAAGGGCTCATCGTCCACCAACAGAACGGTCAACCCTTTCATGCTTCCTTCTCCGCCAAGGATCGCTCTCGGGAAACGGGCAAGCACAGGGTGAACGTCGTTCCTTTCCCGACCTCGCTCTCGACCAAGATTTTTCCGCCATGCCGCTCCATGATGCCAAGATTGACCGAGAGGCCCAGCCCCGTTCCCTCCCCCTCCCCTTTAGTCGTGAAAAATGGATCAAAGACCCGGGGAAGAACGGATGCCGGAATGCCTGAGCCGGTATCGATCACCTCGACGCGGCAGATGCCCTCCGCCACGGAAGTCCTGATCGTCAACACCCCGCCGCTCTTCATGGCCTGCACGGCGTTCAAGATTAAATTCATCAAGACTTGTTCAATCATGTGCCGATCAACCATGACATACGGCAAACCACTGCCCTGGAATGTTTCCAAACGAATGCGATTAGGAACAAACAGATGAACGGTCAGCCCCAATACCTGATCGACGATTCGGTTGATATCAGCCGGGCTGAATGCCGGTTCGTGCTGCTGCGAAAAATCGAGCAACTGCCGAACGATCTTTTGAACCCGTCGGACTCCATGTTCCATGGAGGCCCAATATTCCTCTTGACGGGCCGGAGAGAGGGTTCCTTTCCGAAGGTTGTAGAGACAGTTGAGGATACCCCCCAGCGGGTTGTTGATTTCATGGGCCACTCCTGCCGCCAGTTTACCGATGGAGGCGAGTTTTTCCGCATTGCGGATCTGCCGCTCCAACTTCTTGGTCTCCGTCATGTCACGCGCGATCCCAAGCACTCCGAGAATTTCCCCCTCGACCCCTTGAAGGGGAGAGACGCTGACCGTGACGGCTCGCACCTCACCCAGCCGCGTCACGACTTCGACCTCGTATACCTGCTTGGCGCCGATATCCAACGTATTCTTGAGGCGCCGCCCCCGATGACGACGGGAGAGCAGCGAGAGATAGGGACGGCCGATCAAATCATCTTTGCGGTACCCCCAGGCATTGACCTTGCTGTTGACATAGGTAAACCGTTGATCCAGATCAAGCGTATAGATGACGTCGTTGGCATTCTCGAGCAGATTTTCCAAATACTGTTTGGTCTCTTCAATCTCTCTGGTGCGCTCCCTGACTTTCAGCTCCAGATCTTCACGGTATGATTGCAATTGGCGCTCCAGCTTCTTTCGGTCGGTAATATCGCGAAGCTGCACCATCACATGCAATTCTTCCGTCCCACCCACGCGAATCAGATCCATTTCCACGGGAATCTCATGGCGATCGGCGTGGTACACGGTCATCTCCTGAGTGGCGACCTGCCGGTGCTCCGTACTGACATCACGCCACCAGCCCGCGAAAGCCTGGTGGTGCGCGTCCGGTACGATGTCGAGAAAGTGCTTTCCGACGATCTCCGACTCGGCATAGCCCAATACCTGTTGCTCCCGTTCATTGACGGCCACGACGGACCCCGTTGCGCTCACCATAAAAACGGAGTCCGCCACGAAATCGAACAGGGCCTTGTAGCGGGCTTGGGAGACCACCAGCTGCTGTGTACGCTCCGACACCGCATGTTCCAATCCGACGGTATATCGCTGGAGCTCTTGCTCCAGTCGACGTCGTACGGTCACATCTCGAACGAAGGCACGCGAGTGAACCAGCCCGCCTCGCTGTTGATCGAAGAGCGCGGTTCCATGGACTTCCACATCCATCAACCGGCCATCATTGGCCAACAAGACTGTTTCCATCGAGCTTTGCCCATGTGAAACGAGCCGTTCTAGAAAGTGCAACACGGTCGATTCCTGCCCGTTGGGAGCAAGATCCCATAGCTTCATGCCCAACATCGCGTCGAGAGGATATCCGAGCTTGTCCAGGCCGGTCTTATTGACGTGCACCAACCGACCGCTGCGGTCCAGTTGGCAGATCATTTCAGGAGCATGTTCGATCAGATCGCGATATTTCTCCTCCAGCTGCCGGACCTCTGTCATCCGTTGTTCCAGCTGTCCGAACGATCGTTGAAGGTTGGACGCCATCTGATTGAAAGCCTGGGCCAGCTCTTCGATTTCATCCCCGGTCTTCAACTCCACCCGCTTCTCCAAGCGACCGCTCCCGATCTGCTGCACGCCTTCGTGCAACAGCCGAATCGGCCGCGCGATCCGGCGGGCCACGATGATGCCGATTCCTCCCAATCCAATGAGCACCACTGAGCCGAACAACAACATCTTGGTCATCAGTTCGCCAAGCGGAGCGAATGTTTCCGCTGCATCCTGACGCACCAGGGCTATCCACCGTTTCCCGCCGAAACTACCTGTCGCGAGTGGATCGGCAAACCGCACCGGAGCGAAGCCGATCAGGGCCTGCTTGTTTCCGTGCGTATCGTCGGCGGCCACCGCCCACCCCGGTCTTGAAGCGCCCAACGTGCCGAGCAGCTCGGGATCGACCGAGTGGGCCTCAGGCGCAAGGACAGGGCAAATCACCACACCCCCGTCTAATGCGACCAGCATGGCATGGCCTGTCACTCCAAATGAGCCCTCGGCGATCGAATGAAACAATGTGTCGCGCCGAAGCAGGATCGTCACGGTTCCGATCACAGCCCGACGCTGATCGTCCAGGATCGGAGCCGCCACGATGACCACGTGAGTCCCGAACGACGGATCGAAGGCAATGTCGCTCACATATGGCTTCTGACTGCCGCCCTTGACCACCGCCTGCCACCACACCGTCTTGGCATAGGAGTATTCCACTTGAGGAATCGAACTGACGACCAAGGCTCCCTGTCCGTCCGTGACCAAAATGCCGACATAATCCGACTTCCGAATCTCGTGCCATCGAATCAGGTAGTTGGTCACGATCCGGTTGACGAACAGCGGGAATTCGCTTCGCTTGTCGCGCTGCCCCCACCGTCGTTGCCAATCGTTGATGATTTCAGAAATACTCTGAGCGTCTTTCCCTTCGTACGTTCGGTTGGCCTCCGAGACGGCGGTATGGAGAAAGGGGGCCGTCGCAAGTTGTTGGGCTTCGTTGACACCTCGTGTAATGTGGATCTCGATCCGACGGGCGGCTTCAACGGCAACTTCTTTAAAATTCGCGCCCGTCGACTCTCGCAAAGCCCGTCGCTCTTCAACATAGATGAGGGCAAGCAGGAGGGTAAGCGGCAGGAGACCGACCATCACGATCGCCGCGATGATCTTCTGCTGGAGGCTGTAAGACCGGCTCCAGAGTGCCATGGCTACACCACACCGATGTGGGAACGGTATCTTGCCAGAAAGCGCTCTCGCTGTACGCCGACGATGAAGGCGCTCAGGACACCATTCCACCGTCGACGGCACGGGATAGGCTCACGCCGTACGGCTCTCTATTCCACCATTCGCTCAGCTGCGTTTCAAGAGTCGACCCGGCGTACCCGGCCACAAGAGCAGAAGCGGGCTGGCAACGAATACCGAGGAATAGGTACCGAAGACCACACCCCAAAGCAGCGCGAGCGAGAAGTCGTGCAGGACTTCTCCGCCTGCCAGAGTCAATGGGATCAGAACGAGCACGACGGTCAAGCTGGTGACGATCGTACGGCTCAACACCTGGTTGACAGCGGTGTTGATCGTCGCTTCTTCGCTCTCCCGTCGGCGCAACTTCAAATTTTCCCTGATTCGATCGAACACGACGACCGTGTCGGTCAGCGAATATCCGGCCAACGTCAAGAGAGCTGTCACAATGAGGAGGGTAATTTCTTTGTCTAAGATATAGAAAGCCCCGACCACGGCCAGGACATCATGAAACGTCGCCAACGCAGCGGCTATGCCGAACCGGAGCTCGAAGCGTGCCGCAATGTACAGAATGATACCGACAAAGGAGACGACGATAGCGACAAGCGCGTCTTCCTGAAGCTTCTTGCCGATGGTCGGTCCGATCTCAGTCGTTGAGTCGACGACGAACTTATTGGCAGGAAACTCTTTGGCGAAGATTCCCACCACACGTTCCGCGATTTTCTCCTCGATCGTCGTGGAAGCCTTCACCCGGATGAGAAGCTTGTTGTCTTGTCCGAATTCCTGCAATTCCGCATCATTGAGGCCGTTGTTCTCCAGAGCCTTACGGGCCTCGTCGATCCTGACCGTCTGCTCGAACTTGAGTTGAACCGCTGTCCCCCCGGCGAAATCGATACCAAGGTTAGCAGCACCTCGAGCAATCTGAACGAGGGCGATAACCCCGAGCAAGACCATGATCC
>DATIGP010000235.1:0-8911 GCA_035454625.1 Nitrospira sp. | reverse complement strand
GTGAAGCTGAAGGATACGGTCCGCAGCTTCAAGGAGATTCTGGAAGGTAAGTATGACCATCTGCCGGAACAGGCATTCTACATGGTCGGCCCAATCGAAGAAGTGGTGGCTAAAGCCGAGAAAATGGGAGTGAAGGTATAGGAAGGCGGATGAACCGAGCATCCTCCTTGCTCGCGCAACGCGCGGTCTCGGAAGACCCTCGTTGCATGCGCGCAGTAGAGGACGCTCGCTTCCCCGCCTGTAGGGGGAAAGGGTAAGGGAAGAGGAAAGAATGGCGGGGAAGATTTTATTGGAAGTAGTGACGCCGGAGAAGCAGCTGCTGAGCCAGCAGGTAGACGAAGTCATTGCTCCTGGCTCTGAAGGAGAGTTCGGCGTCCTTCCTGGTCACTGCCATTTTCTGACGACCCTTCGCATCGGGGAACTTCGTTATCGTGTGGATGGTCAGGCCCATTCAATGGCTGTTCTGTGGGGTTTTGCCGAAGTCACCCCGACTAAAGTCACCGTCATGGCGGAAATAGCGGAGAAAGCGGAAGATATCGATGTGGAACGGGCTACCGCCAAAGTCGCCGAGGCGGAGCGACGTCTTCAAGCGGGCGGCTTGCCGTCTGAAGTCAAAGAAGCCCAGATCAGCCTGGAGAAGGCTCGCCTCCGCAAAAAAATTGCCGAGCGCGCGCGAAAAACCAGTCACGCCTAGCCGATTACTCTCTTTTAGCCGCAACGCCAGTCCGTTCTCTCCTCCACCTCGTCGGCAACGTATCTCAAGTTCTGCCGATCAAAAAGACCGCAATTGCGCGCATCGAGTTATAAAGAGGAGGTGTCTGAGCAGTTCTTCGTTGATGATCTGGTGGCGTGAGGTAGGGTGTCGAGCAAACGGTCGATCCACTTGGACGGCAGCTTTTCCACCGACTCATAGATACGGGACTGCCACCAAGACGAAATCTCGGCGAGGTCCTCTTTCTGAAACCGATGTTCGATGATGTCGAAGGTATCATGCCGATAGAGCACGACATCGAGAGGATATTCGACGCTGGCTGAACTGGTGCGGGTGGCATCAAAAGCCAGAAATCCAACCTTCAGAGCGAGATCCATGTCGGAGTGGTAGCGCAGTACGCGATCGAGGAGCGGTTTCCCATAACCTGTCTCGCCGATGATGCAATAAGGCGTGCCTTCGCTCACTTCCACCCAGTTTCCTTGTGGGTAGATGAGATACAGCTTGTGCTCTTGATCGTTTTCCAACTGCCCCCCGACCAATGCGTGGAGATCGAAGAGCAACCCGGCCCTATCGAGCGAAGCCTTATCCTCGTCGGCCACGCGACGAATCTGAGCCGCAAACACGTTGACGGCTTTGAACAGCTTGTCGAACGTCTGGTCGCTCTCGCTGATGGCTTCGTCGAAATAGGTGACGGCCTTGTCACGCACAGAGCGCAGGCCCGAGGTCATGAGAAACATCGAATGCCTTCCATGCTGATGAATGGAAACCTTTCGTGCGGTAATGCATTCGGCTCCTGTGGTGACTCGAGTGTCGGCAATGCCGACCAGTCCATCCTCTACTTTCATCCCCAGACAAAAGGTCATTGTGCCTCCGCTGCCGTAATTGTACTGTGAATAGGACGAGGGGCGAAGAAGGTCTCGCAAATGGCATCTCCCACGCGATTGAGCTCCGCTTGAAACTGATCGAGAAATTCGTGCAGCCCGCCGGCCACGCAATCCTCCAGATCGCCGAAGTCCAACTCGGCGCGCAAACGTCCCAACCATTTTTCGGCTTGGTTCTGATAGGACCCATGCTCGGACCCGGAGATGGCGTGCAGCGAGTCCTCGCTTTTGATGAGACAGTACCGGATGGCTCGAGGGAACGTAGAGTCCAGAATCAGAAACGCTGTCACATCGTCCGGGGCAATGCGGCCAAAACGCTTACAATACATCTCAAGCGCGCTGGCGGACTTCAACAGGGCGGACCACTGGATGATATCGAACGGCGTGCCCACTTCTTCAACGGTCGGCAGCAACATGAAGTATTTTACGTCGAGGATGCGTGAGGTCTTGTCCGCTCGTTCCAGCAGACGGCCGAGTCGCGCGAAATGCCAGCCCTCTCCGTGCGACATGGTGGCGTCGGTAATGCCCAAAAAAAGATGGCTGTTCGCTTTTACGTCGGTCAAAAACGTGTGGAGATTTCGGCTGGCCAAACCTTTTGAAACAGCCTCACGCACCATGAGGTAAAAGCGGTTGACCTGTTCCCACATGTCGGTGGAGATCACTTCTCGGACCGACCGGGCATTTTCACGTGCCGCCAGTAGGCAGGACAGAATTGAGTTGGGATTTGAAGCATCAGCCGAGAGAAATTGGGTCACGTTTTCTTTCGTCGCCCTTCCATAGCGAACGGTAAAGCTCTCATGATCGCCCGTGGTGGCCACCAACGGCTGCCATTGCTCCATCGTGCCTCTGGGGAGATCCAGGGTGAGGTTCAAGTTCACTTCGATGAACCGGGCATAGTTTTCCGCCCGCTCGATGTAGCGGTTCAACCAATAAATGGAACTGGCGACACGGCTCAGCATCGTGAACCTCGCCAGGCCTGTTCACTGATTAGCTGACCCTTGCCGGTATCCAGCCCGTTCGTGAAGGAGGCCCTCATGATAGAACCCATGTGTCTTTATTGCCTCCACCTTGAGAAGAATTCACCACGAGAGACCCTTTCCGCATCGCCACACGTGTCATGCCTCCCGGCAAGACATACACCTCACGGCCGTACAGGACGTATGGCCGCAGGTCGACGTGACGCCCTTCCAGATGATCCTCCACCAAGGTCGGCACGCGCGAAAGCGTGAGGGTTGGTTGGGCGATGTAGTTGCGCGGATCTGCCTCGATGCGGCGGGCACAGTCTTCACGGTCCTGCTTCGAGGCGTGAGGGCCGATCATCATCCCGTATCCCCCGGCTTCGTTTGTGGCCTTCACGACCAATTGATCCAAATGTTCCAAGACATAGGTACGATCCCGTCTATCCGAGCAGACATACGTGGGCACGTTCGGGAGGATCGGTTCCTCCGCCAGGTAATAGTTGATGATCTTCGGAACATAGGCATAGATGGCTTTGTCGTCCGACACACCGGTGCCGGGCGCATTGGCGAGCGCCACCCTGCCCCTCTTGTAGGATTCCATCAGACCGGGGACTCCCAGCACGGAATCCTTTCGAAACGCAAACGGGTCCAAATAGTCGTCATTGACTCGCCGGTAGATGACGTCCACACGTTGAGATCCCTTGGTGGTTCGCATATGGACCGATCCATCCACGACCACCAGATCGCTGGCCTCGACCAATTCCACACCCATCTTTTGAGCCAGCAGCGAATGCTCGTAATAGGCTGAATTGAAGATGCCCGGTGTCAGGATCACGACGGTCGGATCGGGAAGATCCGAAAGGGACCGAAGCGTTTCCAAGAGTTGGCTCGGATATCCATCAACCGGCCGCACCCGATAGGCCTCGAACAACTCCGGGAATGTCCGTTTCATGACCTGTCTGGCCTCCAACACATAGGCCACCCCGGACGGGCAACGGGTGTTGTCTTCGAGAACATAGTACTGTCCATCACCGATTCGAACCAGGTCGATCCCGGCGATGTGGCACCAGATGCCTCGGGGAGGGTGGAGACCCATGCACGGGAGCAAGAACCCTTTGCTGGAATAAATCAGTTCACTGGGGATCACCCCGTTCTTGAGGATCTTTTGGTCGTGATACACGTCGTCGATGAACAGGTTCAACGCGCGCATCCGTTGACGAAGCCCGGATTCGATACGATCCCAATCCGACGCGGTCACGATTCGCGGCACGATGTCAAAAGGAAAGATCTGTTCATGGCCGTCCTCGCTTCCATGGACGCCGAACGTCATCCCCATGTTGAGAATGACGCGTTCGGCCGCTTCCTGGCGTTTCTTGAGTTCTCCTTCCGGCAGTGACGCGAACTTTCTGAGCAAGAGGGTGCTTGCCGGTCGTGGTTGACCTTTCTCTTCATAGAGTTCGTCATAAAATCCTTCAGGATCGTAATGTGAAAACTGTATGCCCATGTGAGTGACTCCAGAGGGCGCACCGTAACAAAACACTTCTCCGGCTGCAATCGCTCAAGCGAGAGAGAAGTCAAAAGATGCCTCGGGCCACCTCTCCCAACTGATCCCCGGTGGCTAACCGTCTAATATGGGCTCCTTATCACGAAAGAAGCAAATCGTCGGCCATGGCTGATTGCATTTGACCAGGGCTCTTTAGTAGCGTGTTCTGCTCATGATCACGGAATTCATCATCACTGCTGGAGAACAGCCCAAACGGCTGGATCTGTTCCTTGTCAATCGAGAACGAGACATCTCGCGGTCGGCGGTGCAGCGTCTAATCGAGCTCGGGCGCATCCGGATCAACGATCAGGCCGTTAAACCAAGCCACAAAATCAAACCCGGCGATAGGATCACCATGGACGTGCCGAAGCCGGAGCCCCTCCTAATCAAAGGAGAAGCGATTCCACTGGACATCCTCTTTGAAGATGACGCACTTCTCGTCTTGAATAAGCCGCCCGGGATCGTCGTCCATCCTGCCCCGGGTAATTGGACCGGAACGTTGGTCAACGCACTGTTGCATCATTTCCAAACGTCGGGCGGAACCATTTCGACCATCGGGGGGAAGGAGAGGCCCGGTCTCGTTCATCGGCTGGATAAAGAAACGTCCGGCGTCATGGTGGTTACCAAGACCGATGCGGCCCATCGTGCCCTTGCAGCGCAGTTCAAGCTCCATACGATCACACGCGTCTATGAGGCATTGATTTGGGGAGTCCCCAAGAAAGGCCGAGGACTGATCGAGTTGGCGATCGGTCGCGATACGAAAGACCGGAAGAAGTTTTCTTCAAGGACTACAAGACCCAAGGAGTCTATAACGGAATATGTGGTGAACCGTCGCTATGGCACGATGGCCGCCCATGTGTTGCTCTATCCGAGAACGGGGAGAACCCATCAACTGCGGGTCCACCTCGCCTCCTTGGAACATCCTATCCTAGGCGATCATACGTATGGCGGACGGAAGGTCTGTACGACCGACGCAGTGAAAATACCGCGGGTGATGCTCCATGCCAGAACCCTTGGTTTTACACATCCGGTGACGGGCAAAGCGGAGGACTTCACGAGATCGATGCCCGGCGATATGCAGCTGGTAATGCAGGCGCTTGAACAATTCATCACAAGTGGTAAGAAGCCGCTTCGTGCTGTCGCCGACCCACACGTTCCTGAGGATGCATGCTGACCGGTGAAATACTCGATGCCGTGGGAGGCTTGACGGCTCACATCAAATCTTATGCCGCCAAACTTCCCCCCATCGTTCATTTGAGCGCTCTGCCTTCCGGAATAAAACCCTCATTCGAGACAGTTGAGAGCTATGAAGCCATCGTCTCACGTGTTCGAAGCCAAAGTACCGGGACTCCATACAAGGCGCTGAATGAATCATTGGTCTCATCTCTTGAAGCGTTTGAAATGGGGAATCTTCTCGGAACCGTCCAACCACTTCTCTCTACGTTGGATCACTTGGAACGAATGCAGCGGGATCAAGAAATCGAGATGGGGCAGACAGATGAAAAGCGCGTCAAGGAGTACCGCGCCGCTCTACACAAAGTTCTTCCCGGCAATAAGCCGGAGTTGGACGGCCCGCGTCAAGGTATCTAACAGGTACTAGCAGTCTGCTGAAAAACCCCTCGCAACGGGGTGCGGAATATGATTCTCTGGTAGTCGGACGCACGGAGGGCAATCATGCGCGGAACATTCGACGATCAGGGACAATTATTTTCGTATATTTCGCCGGAGCAGCGGATCGCGGCAAAGCACCCTCTCCGCACCATACGTGTGCTAGTACGCGAGGTGTTGACTCACATGGACCGCGATTTCCGCACGCTGTATTCCACGACGGGGCGCCCGTCGATCCCGCCCGAACAGTTACTGAGTGCGCTGCTGCTCCACGTGTTGTACGGTATCCGGAGTGAACGGCAGCTGATGGAGCAGCTGGACTACAACTTGCTGTACCGCTGGTTCGTGGGGCTTGCCCCGGACGATGCCGTATGGGACGCCACCACGTTTACAAAGAACCGCGAGCGTTTGCAGCAAGGCGATCTGTTCAATCGGTTCATGGAGACACTGTTGCAGCACCAGGATGTCATGCCCCTGTTGTCGGACGAGCATTTCTCCGTTGATGGGACGCTGATCGAGGCATGGGCCGGCCACAAAAGCTTCAAGCCGAAGGATGCTCCCGGCAGTGACGGAGCACACTTCCACGGCACACGCCGCAGGAACGACACACATGAAAGCACGACCGATCCCGACAGTCGCCTCTACCGCAAGAGCACGGGCAAGGAAAGCAAGCTCTGCTACATGGGACATGCCCTGATGGAAAACCGGAACGGCCTGGCTGTTGCGGGGCTGGTCACGCGCGCTAGTGGTACGGCGGAACGTGTGGCGTCGGAGGAGATGCTGAGAAAGAAAGCCTCACCACATACCCGTATCACGGTTGGTGCCGACAAGGCCTATGACGTTGCAGCACACGTGGCGCGCCTGCGGGCGACGAACATCACGCCGCATATCGCCATCAACGCGTATGTCATGAAGACCGGAACCATACGCCAGACAGCCATCGACGGACGAACCACCCGGCACAAGGGATACACTCTCTCGCAGGGCAAACGCAAAATGATCGAATGTCTGTTTGGATGGGGCAAACAGCATGGCACCATGCGTAAGACGAAACACCGGGGGCTTACGGGAGTCGCCGCCGATTTTCTGCTCAATCTGATCGGCTACAATCTGGTCCGTATCCCAAAATTGCTGGCGGTGAGAGGATAGGTGCGTCCGACAACGCAAAACAGTCCCAGTCCGGCACAGAGAATCGCCTTGCCCTCGAAACAGGAACGTGTCGCACGCTCACAAAATGGAAACTTCCGTCAGAAATAAGAGTTTTTCAGCAGACTGCTAGGATCTGCCGATAGTGGTCGGAGTCGGCTAGTAGGTCTTCGAGGTAAGAACTAGCATGTGGCTGCGTCACCTTTGCTTTGATCTCACGAAACAGTTTTTCCTTTCCCGTATAAGTGTTTCGCGAAAGCCAGGAGTGGTATATGAATGAGTTAACGTCGATGTCCGCTGCCGATTCGTCGAACCTGTCCAAAATTTTGTGCCACTTGTCCCTAGCAATGTCGACACCCTTGTTCTTGGGTTTTAAGAGACGGGTCAGTAAGTTTTTAACCAGATCAGCGATTCCTAGATCCTTGCCTCGCGTATTCAGCGTTTCGAAGATCAGGTAAGCGTCATCCTCGCTTTGGAGCTCGACCGTAATAAGCTGTAATCGGAGTACATTGTCGCGGACTGCTAAGAGACGCTCTCGTTTCTTCGCGGTCTTCTTCTTATCCAGGATGGTTGGATCGGAATCGACTGTGGCGAGGACAGCTTGCACCTGCTTTGTGAGGTAGCGAAATGCAGTCTCAATAGCCTCCTCTTCTGCACCTGCATTCTTAGCTAGCTGAGGTGTCCCATGTTTCTGTATATACTCCTGCAAGTAGGGGTAAGAGGTTTCTGTAAGCAGAACGAATCGTTCCTGGTTGTTTACATCCGTTCGCTCAATTAGGGATTGAGTACCTTTCGCTAGGGCAGTTTCTCCGATGGAATCAAGAGCGTTTCTTACTGCCGCGAGAAGAATCGTTGCCGTGGTAAGACGCTGCTGGCCGTCAACAACCATAAAAACATCTGAGTTGGCGCTTTCTCGATAAAGAACAAAAGACCCAATGAAGTAATCAGGATCGTCTCCCGCAATTGCATCGCTCCAGAAATCATCAACGTTCTCTTGATCCCAGGAGTATGGTCTCTGGAATCGAGGAATCTTGTAGAACCCACCTTCGAGAAGGCTCTTCATAGTTCTGTCAACTGGCTTAATGATCATGCGTCGCTCCGATTGGGCTAGGTATTGAGTGAAGTGCGAGATTCCACTACGGAAAAACAGCTTTCCTTCGACATGTTAGGATTCGCGGTCTGGCACAGTCTTTGGCACTGCCCAAACTTACGAATCAATCGTGACCACAAGCCGCACTACACCGACAACGACCAGCGCGGTGGTAAGCCAAAAGAGTGCCCTTGTTAGGCGTACTACTTTCTGTTGCGCAGCATTAAGCTCGCTGCCCAGCTGAACAATGAGAGCAGCGAATTCGGGAAGCATCTTGCCGATAACCACGTCTTCGCTCTCGTTATTTGAAAGACCGACAAGAGAGTGCAATCTTGAGGGTTGCTGCGCGATGCTGGTATAGTGTGTCCCAGCTATTGAGCGCATCCGTATGGGCCCCGTGTTCTGGTGGCCCATCTCATCTAGCTCATGTACCAAAGCAAAAAAATCTGCTGGATTGTCTGTGAAAGACTTGTGGGTGTCAACCTGAAGCCTAAGGGAGTTGAAGGTGGCAGGCTGAGCTTGCCCGGAGTGCTACGAATCTCGATAGGTTTTCATCGGCATTGCAGAAACTATCAACGACAAGCTTAGAGTTACTTCCGGAGCCCGCGTGACTGCAGGCTCATCTCGAGAGCGGCCTGCATATCTGCGGTAGCGAGGCCACGCCTTTGACGACGCCTCATCCGCCGTTCTGCCAGCGAACGGTTGAGGAATTGGATGGTTACGGCCGCAATTAGTCGAGGCCTTCGTCGGAACCTCGCCGAAACCTCCTGCGTAGGCCGGCGAACGATTTCGTCAGGGAGCCTTGAGAGGCCCTGGGCTCCACAGTGACCGCTGGCAGCGATTTTTCTCCACCAGAAAACCGGCCCACGTCGATCCACGCTTCGCATCCGATCGAGACAGGTTCCGACGGGAGCGGACGGGAAAGCTGGTGTGCCTTGGAATTGTTGAAGAGCAAAGCCATCTCATCCCCAA
>DATIGP010000234.1:0-2930 GCA_035454625.1 Nitrospira sp. | reverse complement strand
GTTTCAAAAAGGTCTCATGGGTCATGGAGCCGCTTCGGCTGCCCAAAAAGGAGGATGTGGCGAAGACGAATACCAATTCACTCCACCTGTTCGGCGGGATTCCAATATCGATCGTTGGCTGATTCAACTGAACAGTCCCTTCATAGACCGTCTCACAATCCGTCCCAACACGGAAGATGTCGACAGCGGCGCGCACGCTTGAGAACCACGAACCCGAATCTGCAGCAGTGTGTAGGTGAAGATTGTTGTCCGGTGTGTTCTGATAAGACTTCATGCCTGAACAACCGGCGAGGGCCGCGAATAACCAGGCCGCCATGACCGAAGATATGAAGCCAGGGCGCTTCAGTGCTCGAGTCGATCTGGATTGGTACAAGTTACTTTGTGAGATCCGGGCATCCGACATTCTCGCCGCTGGCCCAGTTCCTGACAGCCTGGATCAGCACCCCATGTCCCATCAACGGACGATAAAGGTCGATGCGTGTCTTCGTTGGCGTAAGGGGGCTGGCATCCGCCACCAGGAGATAGTATCCCCCTTCAGGCTCTTTCCCGACACCGATGACCCCCTGGTCATGATGAAACTGCACATGCAGTTCGGCTTTTTGGGGTGTGACCAGTACGGTGGGCTTGTAGGTGGTCACGATGACTTGATAGCTCGTCTTGGTTTGGGACGTTGTCTTGATTGTTTTTGCCAGGCAACTCGGTCCCATCTTTTGAAACGTGTTGGCCACCTGACCGAACGCCCGATCGACCTCAAAGCTTTCGACTTTGGCTGAAAAGGCACTGGGAACGGCTTTGCGGAATTCATCGGGGGTTTGCGGATGAGAGATGCATCCGGTCAGCAAGATCGCACAGATGGTTGCGGTAAGGCGATGAAATCGGTTCATGGCCCTCTCCTCCTCGTACTCCAGTGAAGTGCCAAGACACCAGTCGGATAATGTATTTGAAAATTAATCCGCTTCTTCGTCAACGGAAATGCCGATTTGAAGCGTGCGGTGCAAAGGACATCGCCACAAAGTGGCTCGTCTCAGTTCAATTTGGAACAAGGATTGTCGTGAGAATTCTTGGCCCATGGCTCAGCGAGCTTTCAATCCCTCCGTCGCTGCACCGTCATGATCGAGTCAAGCATCTGATCTTCCGCATGAAACCTCGTATCTGGGTGCTATTTAGCAAGTCTGCTCTAGAGCCTACTTCTTGACTACATTTGGTCCTCGTGCAGGGTCTGGGTTTTGCTGTCGAAGGAGGGAAGGATTGACTCAGAACCTGAGCCTTCGTCATGTCGACATCCAAAATTCCACCTCCGATACGAAGAATCATGGGGGTTCTAGGAGCCATGTTGCTGATGAGCCTCCCTGCTGTGGGGTTGTCTTCGGACCTTGGGGTCGACGTGCAGATGCCTGGTCCCCGATTTCAAATTCTTGAAGAATACAGAGGCGAAGCGGTGCTGGATACCGAAACTCACCTGATATGGGAACGAACTCCCAGCTCTTCCGAGACCGGGTGGGCCAATGCGACGCTCCGCTGCGCTCTTCGCTCAACGGGAGGCCGACTCGGATGGCGTTTGCCATCTTTTTTCGAATTGATGACCCTCATCGAGCCTCCTCCGCCAGCGGCTATGACCAAGCCCAGTCTTCCTATGGGTCATCCATTTCGCGGAGTTAGAGCGGATCCCTATTGGACGACCAGCTCGCACGATATCGAGCCGACCAACGCCTATACCGTTGACTTTCTTCGGGGAGACGTCGCGATCCAACGGAAAACACGCCCACACGCCTGGTGGTGCGTGCGCGGAGGAGCCGTGAATGCTCCATCGGCGAGTTCCTTGAGTCAACCTCAGGGATCCATCTAGTCGAATTCAACCCACCCAGTTCTCGCTGGCCCTCTCTGTACACCCTGTCTGTACGGGCTTGACAAGTCGACCCCCCAGGCGCACCGTACACCTCAATCCGTTCGTTCCCCCCTACTAAACTTGGAGGTGGTCCATGAGGCAAAGGGTCAGCGTGACCACAGGCGTGCTCGTGTCGATGCTAGCAATCGGGGTCACTATCCCAATGGTTTTCGCCGAGGAGTTCTCGCGTGACTCGGCAGCTCGCTATATTCTCGCTACGGCGAAAGCGTTCCGGACGGTATATGCAAAGCAAATCCTGGCACAAGCTGCTAAATCGCATGTGAAGCCGGATGAAAACTGGACGAAGGATGATCACGCGATCATGCTTCCCGCTCAATTTTTGAAGGCTGCAGGATCGGAATTGAAAGACTTCGAGCTGAGCCTGATCGGATTGACACCGATCTACAAAGAGAATCTTCCCAAGAGTAAGGCGGAAGAGGATGCTCTGAAAAAACTCGCCGCAAATCCCAGCACAGGAATTCTGACATTCGAAGATGGCAAGCAGTTCAAAGGAATTGCGGCCGATCTTGCCATTGCGGATTCCTGCGTCTCCTGCCATAACGCGCACCCAATGAGCCCCAAGAGGGATTTCAAGAAGGGTGATTTAATGGGAGCGATCGTTGTGCGTTTCAACAAATAGGTCATCACGCAGCACGCCTGCATACATGACGGGTCGGAGAGAGATCCTCCGGCCCGTTGCCTAGATCGATCTCTCGGTTTCCACACCCGTCAAAGGAATCAACGGATTAATTGCGTTAAGGCCCTCCCGTAGGGCTCGGCCGCCAGTATCCGGCTGGTTAACGATTCACATCGACTGCAGCAGCGGTGGAAGGAGTGACCGGCTCTTCATGTTCAACAGGTCGGCAGGCGCTATCGAATGGGATACGAGAGAACCGTAGCAAGGTGACGTCTTCCGGATCCGGATATTCGTCCAGGCCGAATTGAATCTCGTTCCGCGCAACGCCCATGTAGTAGGTTCCAAACAATCGGTCCCAACCGGAAAAAACCGCACCAAGATTTGTATTATGTTCGGACGGCCGGCGGG
>DATIGP010000233.1:0-12749 GCA_035454625.1 Nitrospira sp. | reverse complement strand
CCTTTCACCAAGATTTCCCACCTACCCTCACCGAGATCCTTCACGAACAGCACCTCAACCGGTGTTCCCGTCGGCTTCTTAATTCCCGGTACCCGCGCTGCCACCACTTTCGTGTCGTTCATGACCAGCAGATCACCTGGTACCAATAGTTTCGGAAGTTCGGCGACGTGACGATGAACGAGTTGTTGCCTCGTTTTGTCTACTATCAGCAATCGCGCATGGTCGCGCGGGCTAATCGGCTCCGACGCGACTAAGGAAGGATCGAACGGAAAGTCGAACTCTGAGAGTCGCATCAGGAAGAAGGAGCCGCAGGGGTCGGAGGCACAGGAGGGACGTGAGTTAATGACGCGTCTCGAAGTTCCGTCCCAGGATAGTAATAACCAAGAATGCTCGAAAACGAATAGCCTAACTCCGCCAGCTCTTTCGCACCCCACTGGCACAGACCCACCGCATGACCGGCCCCGTAGCCGGAAAGAACGAGGTCTTCCCCGATCGATTCAACCCTAAATTGTGTACTGGGTACCACCGTGTACCCAACCGCTTTACGCAGGTCTTCCCCTCGTAGCACCAACTCTCCGCTCGAATGCTCGATCCGCAGTGTCGCCACCCTCCCTGCTCTGCTGTAGGCAAGCGGTGCAATGGCCGAGATCGTGCCTACCGCGAATCCTTGTTGCCGCAAATTTTTCTCTAAAGTGTCGATCTTTATGGACGCCTTCCACTGATAATACGGAGACTCGATGTCGAACGGACATTCCACGCCCTTCAAATAGGGAAGATCCTTCGACCAGACATTCATCGCATCTTCCGTGATCCCGGCGGCTGTTGAGGAAAATGCGGCATAGATCGGAGCGCCTTCGTAGGTCATTACCAATCCTCTCGTGGATTCCACGGCCTCCACCACCCGCGCGTCAACGCCTTGGCGGCCGCGATATACCTGGTCTTGAATCCCCGCCACCACATCATAGTCCCTTGTGGAGCTCAGCATGTGTTGGTACAGCGCATAGGTCCGAGCAGCGACTGCCTGCGCCTTCAACATCTCGGGGTGCCACGCGGTATTCACCTCTGCCGGCACGACACCTTTGACATACTCCTCCAGATCAACGTGATTGATGAGGAGCAATCCTTTTCCCCGCCGAACAAGCTGGATCAGCCCGCTGACTTGGAGAGCGCCCTTGTCGTCGCCTGCATGAAGCGCAGCCCTCTTGCCGTTTCCGTTCAGCCAGAGTTTGAGGTCATGATTTCCCGCCCGCACCGTCAGTTGATGGCTTACCACCGGTTTGCCATTGAGAATCAAAGCATGGCCACGCACCTTGATGCGCAGAACAGGCCGATAGGACCATGCCTGGTCCAGTTCATCAGTCACCCAGATGGTTTGATCGGTCTGCACCTCCAGCTGCTGGACATCCGGCGCTAACAACACGCGAATAGATTGGGCTGCCTCCACCTCCGGCATTATGATCAAGCCGAGGCAGATGCCCAATCCGGCTGCACCGGCCCAGAATCTGACAGCTATCATCGGCGGAAGAGCCATCCTACGAGATAGAATAGCAGACTCAACAGAATGCTGAGGACAATACTTGTCGCGATGGGAAAATAGAAGCTGAAGTTATCGCGTTTGACGGAGATATCGCCAGGAAGCTTGCCCAACCAACCGAAGAGAGCTCCCAGCCCGGGAATCCGATCCACGACGACGAACAGAACCCCAAGCGCAACAATGCCGAACCCTATTCCGATCAGAATCTTTCCGAAGGTACTCCATTCCGGCATCGACTTTCACCCGATAGCAGCGTACCCATCCAGTTCGGCGGTACACAACACACGGCGCTAGCCGTTCACGAGGCATTCCGCAATCTGAATGGCATTCAGTGCCGCTCCTTTGCGAAGATTGTCGGAGACTACCCACAGGTTAAGACCGTTCGAAATGGATTCATCCTCGCGCACACGGCCGACGTAGACCTCGTCTTTTCCGGTCGCATCGAGCGGCATCGGGTACAGTTTCTTCACCGGATCGTCGTAGACGATCACGCCGGGCATGGCTGCCAGCGCAGCACGTGCCTCATTCGCCTTCATTGGACGCACTAATTCAACGTTAATTGCCTCCGAATGACAGCGCAACACGGGCACGCGCACCGTCGTCGCGGTGACACGGAGGTCCGGCGCACCGAGTATCTTTCGGGTTTCCCTTGCGATCTTGACTTCCTCCGAACAGTCGCCTCCCTCGTTGAATGAGCCGATGTGCGGCAAAAGATTGAAGGCGATTTGGTAGGGATAGACCTTGGTCGTGACGTCGCGAAACGCCAGCAAATCTCTCGTTTGATCCATCAGCTCATCCATGGCCGCCGCACCGGTTCCCGACACCGATTGAAAGGTCGTGACCACGACCCGCTTCACCCCCACCGCATCGTGCAGCGGCTTTAGTGCCATGACCAACGGTGTGGTGGTACAGTTCGGAATGGATACGATTCCCCGAGGCATGACGCGTAAAGCGGCAGCGTTTACCTCCGGAACAACCAAAGGAACCTGATCATCCATGCGAAATACGGCACTATCGTCGATCACCGCAATACCGGCGGCACCCAGGCGCTGACCATAGTCTTTGCTGATGGCATCCGTCGCGGAAATAAACGTAAGATCCACCCCCTCGAACGATGAGGATTCGGTCAGCTCCTCAACTCTCCATTCCTTGCCCTGACACGTCATCACCTCACCGACCGACCGTTTAGACGCAAAGAGCCGGAGGCTTGCGAGGGGGAATTTCCGCTCCTCGAAAATCTCAAGGGTTTCCTTGCCTACCGCGCCGGTCGCGCCGAGAATCGCCACCGTATACGCCGGTTTCTTCTTGATCATGAAACGCCTACTCCAATGCCAATATGCGAATACAATGATTAAACGTGTCGGCCACCAGCAACGCTCCATCGCGATCCGCAACGATGCCGAATGGGTAAGATAAACCTGCTTCTCGTGCGACGCCGCCATCGCCAAAATAGGACGGAACTCCTTGCCCCGCCAGGCAGCATGCCTCCCCCGACTGCCAATTCCAGTGCCGGATGAGGTGATTGTCTGAATCGGTCAGAAAAAGCTCCCCCTCATGGTCGAACGCGATTCCCGTCGGTCGCGACAGGCTGGGCGAGGAGGCATCCGACGGCGACTCATACCGATAGACTCCACCGTCGCCGGCTACAGTGGTCATCAACCTCGATGAAAGGTCAACGCATCGGACTCGGCCGTTGAAGGTATCAGCAATATACAATCGGTTATTCCTCAGTGCCAATCCGCTGGGGCCGGCAAGGGCGGCGTCAACAGCAAGCTTCCCATCCCCGTCGTAGGTTGCAATGCCGGTTCCAGCCACTGTCCGAATCACACCGGTCTTCAGGTCTACCACCCGGACACGATGGTTGCTTTGATCAGCGATATAAAGTCGGTCTCTATCGTCAACAGCCAGCGCTGCCGGTTCATTGAGTGCAGCCTGATCGGCTGGGCCGCCGTCGCCGGAGAATCGGGCTTGACCCGTGCCGGCCAGGGTGGAAATCATCCCGGTTTTTGAATCGACCATCCGCACGCGATGATTCATCGTATCGGCGATATAGAAATTCCCGTCCCGATCCACAACGACCGCCGTTGGGAAGTTCAGTTGTGCATGCACGGCCAGCCCACCATCGCCGCCGTACCGCTTGGAAGATGTGGCCGGTTGATTCGTCCAATACCGAACAGTTCCGCTCAAGTCGGCTTGCTGGGTAAACTTCATTGAACCGGTTTTGTAGACTTCATCGGCCAAAGGGTCTTCATCAATGCGCTGTGCGGGCAGATCCCGTTCCTCAGCCGGACGCATGGGGTGGTTATCTCCGGGCGTGCCGGCTACCCTCGAGATGACACCGGTCGTCCGATCGACTTTGCGAACGACATGATTTTCGGAATCGGCCACATAGACATTGCCATGGCAATCGATCGTCACCCCTTTCGGCTCGTTCAAACGGGCCCGTGTTGAAGGTCCGCCGTCTCCCACATAACCGGACTCGCCGTTGCCGGCAAGTGTTCTGATCCTCCATGTGGAAACAGTGGCCCTCATAGTTCTAACGTGGCGACTAATTCAAGTTTCGGACAATGGCGTCGCCCATCTCCACGGTGCCGACGATCTTCGCTCCTGGACTCTGGATGTCTTTGGTCCGATAGCCAAGGTCGAGCGCTTTCACGATGGCCTGTTCGATTGCTTCCGCTTCTTTATCGAGTTGAAATGCATACGACAGCATCATGGCGGCGGATGAGATCGTGGCAATGGGATTGGCGATATTTTTTCCTGCAATGTCCGGAGCGCTGCCATGAATCGGCTCAAAGAGGCCAACCTTGGCCCCGATACTCGCCGACGGCAACATCCCGATCGAACCGGTCAGCATCGCCGCTTCATCGCTCAATATGTCTCCGAACATGTTGTTGCAGAGCAGCACGTCGAATTGTCGCGGATTCCGCACCAGTTGCATCGCAGCGTTATCCACATACATATGTCCGAGCTCGACGTCCGGATAAGAGACATGGACGTCGATGACCACCTTACGCCACAACTCGGACGACTCCAAGACATTCGCTTTGTCCACCGAGGTGACCTTCTTGCGCCGTTTCCGTGCCGCTTCGAACGCCACCTTGGCGATCCGCCGAACTTCTTCGGTCGAATAGACTTCCGTGTTGACACCTCGCTCTTCGCCATTCGGCAACTTTTCGATGCCTTTCGGCTTGCCGAAATAGATTCCGCCGGTGAGCTCTCGGATCACGAGGATATCGATCCCCTCGACGACCTCGCGCTTCAACGTGGACGCATCCACCAAATTTGAATAGAGCTTGGCCGGCCTCAAGTTGGCGTAGAGTCCCAAGGCTTCCCGGATTCCGAGCAATGCGCGTTCCGGCCGAAGGCTGTAATCCAAATTCTCCCATCGAGGCCCCCCGACGGCACCCAGCAAGACGGCATCGCTTTGCTTGGCAAGCGTCAACGTATCTTTCGGCAGTGGTACCCCCAACTTGTCGATCGCCTGCCCCCCGATATCGGCTGCGGCAAACTCCAACACGTGTCCGTACCTCTCGGCAATGACCTTCAGCACCTTTACGGCTTCAGGAACGATTTCTCGCCCCACCCCGTCACCGGCCAGCACTGCAATCTTGGCCTTCACTGTGTCTCCTTTCGAGGATTCAATCGGCCTACGGCCTATTCCAATATCGTTTCATCTTCAATCCTCCAGGCCGGATCTACGAGACATAAGAATTCGACATCGGTCTCTCCGGTATTTTCGACACACTGTTGTGCTCCAGGAGGCACGTAGATGGTCGTACCGGCTTCGATCAGCATGACCTGGTCGTTAATCGTGAAGCATCCCCGCCCTGAAATGAAATAATAGACTTCCGATGAGGCCAACACATGGCGCTTCGAGCGTTGACCGCACGGTAATGTCCCGTGGGCAAGACTATAATTCAATTTGAGGTCATGCTTAGCAGGGTGAAAAATCTCCCGCAAGCGAGTATCGTCTCCGGCCAGAAACTCAGGGCGATCCGCCGGCGTCACCTTGAACACGGACAAGCCCTCTCAATGCCTTATACCTCACGGAAGGTGGAACTGTACCGTGGAAATTCGCATCAAATCAAGTTCACCTTCTGCTCGCCTTGCGCCTGTTTCGTCGCCAAATAGGCGAGTTTGTTCAATGCACTCAGGTAGGCTCGAGCTGACGCCGTGATGATATCGGTGTCAGCGCCGTGACCCGAGACTGTCCGCCCATCTTCCTGCACCCGCACCGACACTTCCCCCTGGGCATCCGTCCCGCCGGTGATGGCCTTCACGACATACATCAACAGCTTGCTCTTCGTTTGCGTGATCGCCGCGATGGTTCGATAGACCGCATCCACCGGCCCATCACCAGTCCCGGTTTGAGCGATGGGTTTTCCGTCGACCTCCAGTTCGACCGTGGCAGTGGGGACTCGATCGGTTCCGCTCGAAACGTGAAACGACTTCAACGTAATCCGGTCGGCCATCTTCGACAACTCTTCGGAGACAATGACTTCAAGATCTTCCTCGAAAATCTCTTTCTTTTGATCGGCAAGTTTTTTGAATCTCTCGAAAGCATGGTTGATTTCTGCCTCGCCGAGCTTATACCCCAACTCTTCTAGACGCTGCCGGAATGCGTGACGCCCGGACAACTTGCCCATTACCATCCGACTCTCGACCAATCCGATCGATTCTGGGCGCATGATTTCATAGGTGGTCTTCTCTTTGAGCAAGCCATCTTGATGAATGCCCGACGTGTGAGCAAAAGCGTTCGCCCCCACGATTGCCTTATTCGGCTGCACCACCATCCCTGTAATTTTGCTGACCAAACGGCTGGTCTTTGCAATTTCTTCGGTTCGAATATTGGTGTCCGCTTGATAGAAATCGGTCCTGGTGCGAAGTCCCATGACGATCTCTTCCAAGGATGTATTCCCTGCACGCTCTCCGATTCCGTTGATCGTACATTCCACCTGGCCGGCCCCGTTTATAATGGCCGATAAACTGTTCGCCACCGCGACACCCAGATCATTGTGACAATGGACGGAGATGACGGCCTGTTTAGCATTGGAGACCTTGTCGCAAATTCCTTTGATGAGTGCACCGAATTCTTGTGGAACGGCGTACCCCACTGTGTCGGGTATGTTTACGGTGCCGGCTCCGGCAGCGATGACCGCCTCGATGACCTCGTAGAGAAACAAAGGGTCGGATCGGCTCGCATCCATCGGGGAGAATTCGACGTCCTCGACATAGCCGCGCGCCCGCCTGACCATCTCCACGGCGCGCTGTTTAGCTTGTTCCCGCGTCATTCGAAACTGGTGCTTCAGGTGAATATCGGACGTAGAAAGAAACGTATGGATGCGGACCTTCGGCGCGCCTTTCAAGGCTTCCCAGGCTCGATCGATGTCCTCGGGACGGGCCCGCGCCAGACTGCAGATCGTCGGTCCTTCGACCTCCTGTGCGATACGCCGCACCGCTTCGAAATCTCCGGGAGAACTATAGGCAAAACCCGCTTCAATAATATCGACCCCGAGCCGGGCCAGTTGTTTGGCCACCATGACCTTTTCTTCCACGTTCATACTGGCACCGGGTGATTGCTCACCGTCTCTCAAGGTCGTATCGAAAATTCTGATCATGCGCGTCATACTTAACCTCCGATACAAGCTGCTCAAAAAGTCCTTCCGGCAAGGCCGCAAGGAGTAAGGGCCCCGAGGCGTACGCCTTGGTACGTTGAGGGGTCCGAACGACTGAGAACACAGCGGGAAGGCTTTTTCAGCAGCTTGTAAAAAGAAAAGCCTTCATCCCATATAAACCCAGGGACGAAGGCTTGACGCACTCCGTGGTACCACCCTGATTTAGCCTGAAGACACACCGGTCATCAGACTCTTCATTCTGCCCCTTACGGAGGCAAGGCGGAATCTCCTACTTCACGTTTCAGAGATTCGGCTCGGAGGCGAGTTCGGCGACGTTTAGGCTGGTTTGCACCACCCACCAGCTCTCTTCAGAATGTTCCCACCCTGTTCTAAACTACTCGCGTACTACTCCTCGTCTTCGCCGTTCACAATCCCATTCCCGTCCGCCGTTATGAGTTCGATTCGATCGGCGGAGGCTCTACCTTCCCGGTACCCTTTTTACCGGCGGCCGGAGCAATCAGTGAAAAAACTTTTTCGACCGGACCCATCGACGCATAGCCGGCGAAGATGACAAATAACATAACCGCCGGCCAGGCTGCCACCATCATCAACGTCAGAATACCCCAGACCAGGTAGGTAATCTGACGGTGGCCCTTGAATTTCAGTTCTTTAAAACTGCGATATTTAATCGTACTGACCATCAAGAACGAAAGCGTCAACGTCATAAGCAGTACCACGATGGGCCTGATGTCCCCACTCATCTTGAGGAGGTAATGATCAAAAACCACCAGGGACGCCACCACGCCGGCCGCGGCTGGAATAGCGAGGCCGGTAAAGTACTTTCCATCTGACAGCGCTACGGTAGAGTTGAATCGCGCGAGCCGTACGGCCCCCATGGCCACATAAGCGAACATGACGGCCACGCCGAACGTACCCTGTCCGCTCAAGGCCCAGGAATAGATCAACAGACCCGGCGCGACCCCGAATGACACCACATCGGACAGCGAGTCATACTCCAACCCGAACTGACTCGTACTGTTGGTCAATCTGGCCGATTTCCCGTCCAGGACATCGAAAATCATCGCCACGAGAATCGCAATGGCCGCCTCCACGTAGTGGGCGTTGAAGACGGACAAGATCGCATACACTCCGCAAAATAAATTGCCGGTCGTGAAGAGGTTCGGGATAAGATGCATGGCGGCTCTTCGCCGCTTCCCTTCTTTTCCAAACGAACTCCTGAACGCTGCAGTTTTCATGGCAACTCTCCCAGAATGGTTTCGCCACCCTTCACCCGTTCACCGACGGCGACTCGGATTTTTGTGCCCATCGGAAGAAAGGTATCCATGCGTGATCCGAAACGGATCAACCCATATCGTTCACCTCGAATAGCTCGATCCCATGGCGAGATCCAGCATACAATGCGCCGTGCGATCAATCCAGCCACTTGCACGCACAAAACCTTCATGCCTTCATGCGTCTTGATCATCATGGCATTCTGTTCGTTCCTCAACGTGGCCTCCGGCTTGCTGGCGACCAAGAATAGACCCGGTTGATATTGCACATCTTCGATCACCCCGTCACAGGGAACCCTGTTGATGTGGACATCGAAGACATTCAAAAAGATCGTGAGTCTGATGCTACGCTCTTTCAGGTACCGGGGTTCAAATTCCTCCTCGATGGCGATCACTTTTCCATCGCCGGGAGCCACCACGAGCTTTGGACCTTGAGGGACGTCTCGTGCCGGATTCCGAAAAAACCAGGCACAAAACAACGTCGCAACGGCACCCACACACGTGACGATCGGCCAGCCCAACCATCCGGTCAACAGGGTAACGCCGGCAGGAACCGCGATGAAGGTAATTCCTTCTTTGGCAAAGGGAACGCCGACTGCACGATCCGCCATCTATCACAACCTCAGTTTTTCGTCTTGTCGACGAGCTGATCTTTCTTGAGCCACGGCATCATCCCCCGCAGCTTAGCTCCGACGGCTTCGATGGGATGGGCCTCACCCTTGGCAAGGAGGGCATTGTAGACCGGTCGATTGGCTTGATTCTCCAACACCCATTCTTTAGCAAACCGCCCTGTCTGAATCTCTTCGAGGATCTTCTTCATCTCTTGCTTCGTCTGTTCAGTCACCACACGCGGACCTCTGGTCACATCACCGTATTTCGCCGTCGTGCTGATCGAGTAGCGCATGTTGGCGATGCCGCCTTGATAAATCAAATCCACGATGAGCTTGACCTCATGCAGGCACTCGAAGTAAGCCATCTCCGGCGAGTACCCCGCCTCGACCAGGGTTTCGTATCCGGCCTGAATCAACGACGTCAGCCCTCCGCACAGCACGGCTTGTTCGCCGAAGAGGTCGGTCTCGGTTTCTTCGCGAAAATTCGTCTCAATGACGCCCGCCCGTCCGCCACCAATTGCACTTGCATAGGCTAAACCCACCTGCTTCGTAACGCCGCTCGGGTCCTGGTGGATGGCCAGCAGGCACGGCACCCCACTGCCTTTCGTATACTCGGACCGAACGAGATGTCCCGGGCCCTTCGGGGCGACCATGAAGACATTGATGGAGGCCGGCGGCACAATCTGCCCAAAATGAATGTTGAACCCATGACCGAATGCCAGATAGGATCCAGCCTTAAGATTGGGCGTCACCTCCTGCCGATAGATCGCCGCTTGGGCTTCATCGGGTGCCAGAATCATTACGACATCGGACGTCCTGACGGCATCGGCGACGGGCATCACCTTGAGTCCGCTCTGCTCGGCCTTTTTCCACGAGGCGCCCTCACGCAACCCGATGACGACCGACACACCGCTTTCTTTCAGGTTAAGCGCATGGGCATGGCCCTGACTTCCGTAGCCGATCACGGCCACGGTCTTGTTTCGGATCTGCTGAATATCGGCATCCTTGTCATAGTAAATTTTCATGACCGACCCTTTCCTTCATCTCATCAGTATATAGCAAAATGGAGCGGGTAGCAGGACGCTAGTCGCGGGCGACCTTTTTTGCCTGAATCGCAGCAGGACGCACCGGTTCCCGTGCGACGGCCACCCGTCCGGTGCGGACTAAGTCTTTGATCCCAAGCGGCTGGAGCAAATTGATGATGGCTTCAATCTTCTTGGGATCGCCAGATACTTCGATGGTGTAGGTGCTCGGCGTCGAATCGATTACGTTCGCCCGAAAGATATCCACGATTCTGAGCGCTTCGGCCCGATCCGCATCCTTCGTATGGACTTTGATGATCGCCGTCTCGCGTGAAACGAATTCCGTTTCATTTAGGTCAACGACTTTGATGACGTCGATCAGTTTATTCAGCTGCTTCACGATCTGCTCGATGATCCGTTCATCACCCGACGTCACAATCGTCATCTGGGACATGGACGGATCGAGCGTCGGAGCGACCGACAAACTTTCTATATTGAACCCGCGGCCGCTGAACAATCCTGCGACTCGTGACAAGACCCCGAACTTATTTTCAACGGTCACTGAAATAATATGTTCCATCTGGTCTCGAAGAGCTTACGGCTCATACGCTCTCCACTCCTATGCCGTCAAAACCGTATCCTTATCTTCCGGCGTGGCCCTCGCCGGTCCGGATTGCTTCTTCTTCAGCTCAGGCGGATCCTCCAGGATCATTTCATGGTTGCAGCCGCCGGCCGGGATCATCGGATAACAATTCTCATAAGGGTGCGTCGGCACATCCACGATGACGGGTTTGTCCGTCGCCAAAGCTTCTTTCAGGACGGCATCAAGGTCGCCGATCGTTTTCACCCGCAACCCCACCGCTCCATAGGCATCCGCCAGTTTGACGAAATCCGGGGTGGTATCCAGATAGCTAGAGGCGTAGCGGCCTTCGTAGAAGAGGTCCTGCCATTGTCGGACCATGCCGTGAAATCCATTGTTCAAGATGACGATCTTTACCGCTAACTTGTTCACGACAGCAGTGGCCATTTCCTGCATATTCATCTGCACACTGCCGTCTCCGGCAATGCAGAGCACCAGGCGATCCCGAAAAGCGGCCTGGGCGCCCATTGCCGCGGGAAATCCAAACCCCATCGTGCCGAGTCCGCCCGACGTGAGCCACCGGTTCGGCTTTGCCAACTTAAAATACTGCGCCGCCCACATTTGGTGTTGTCCGACGTCCGTTGAGACGATGGGATCCCGATCCTTGGTGAGTTCATACAGCCGCTTGACGACTTGCTGGGGCTTGATCGGTCCATCCTTTTCTTGGTGATACGTCAGAGGATGAGCCTGTTCCCAGTCTCGGATTTGATCCCACCAGGGCTTCCGAAGGTCTTTCTGTTCCCCATTGACCGTCGCGCGCAAGATCTGATTCAACTCCCGGAGCACGGTTTTACAGTCACCGACAATCGGGATATCGACATGGATATTTTTCCTGATGGACGTCGGGTCGATATCGACATGAATGACTTTCGCATAGGGGCAGAACTCCGATACTTTCCCCGTTACCCGGTCGTCGAACCGTGCGCCGATGGCGATCACCAGATCTGAATAATGCATGGCCATGTTGGCTTGATAGGTTCCATGCATCCCCAACATGCCCAGGGACAGCGCATGCTCTCCGGGAAACGCGCCGAGTCCCATCAACGTCATATCCACCGGGATTTGCGTCATCTCGGCCAGTTCAAGCAGCTCCTGGGAGGCCCCCGAGAAGATCACCCCGCCACCGACATAGAGGATCGGCTTCTTGGCCTTCATAATCGCTTCGGCCGCCTGTTTGATCTGCCATTTATTCCCATCGTACGTGGGGTTGTATCCGCGGATCGAGACAGAGTTCGGGTAAGTGAACTCTGCTTTGGCCATCGACACATCTTTCGGTATATCCACCAAGACAGGACCCGGTCGGCCGGTCGTCGCGATATAAAACGCCTCTTTGATCGTTGCGGCCAAGTCGTTCACGTCTTTAACGAGAAAATTGTACTTCGTGCAGGGTCGGCTTAAACCGACGTTGTCGGCTTCCTGAAAGGCGTCGTTTCCGATCAAACTGGTGGAAACTTGGCCGCTGAAACAGACGACCGGGACAGAATCCATGTACGCATCCGCCAATGCCGTAATGACGTTGGTCATGCCTGGGCCGGAGGTGACCAGACACACGCCGGCCTTTCCTGTTGCCTTCGCATATCCTTCCGCCATATGGCCCGCGCCTTGTTCGTGGCGTGTCAAGATCACTTCAACATCTTTCTGCTGATGGAGCATATCGAAAATCTTCAAGACGACCCCGCCGGGAAGCGCAAAGATCGTCTTCACTCCTTCCCGCTTCAGACATTCGATGAAGATTTCAGCACCGGTGAGTTTCATGGCACCCTCCCTCCAACCGCATGCAGAGGTCTGCAAACAGTAAGACCTTAAAACAGTACTCCTAGCGAAGCACGCATCATCGTGCAGAAATGTCTGTGAAATCAAGGGGAAAGATTTTGAATCCTAGCATCCTCATGTAAGGAGCGTCAATACAAGCCTTTTCACGCAACCGCTGAGATACGTGGATGAAGATCTCACGCTACCGGGGGCGTTCACGTGATGAAGAGCGTGGATGGAAAACCTATAAGCCGGATTCTGTCCCGCAAAGAAGTTTCCC
>DATIGP010000232.1:0-10079 GCA_035454625.1 Nitrospira sp. | reverse complement strand
ACTCCGAGCCCTGCTGCACCGAATTAGTGCCTGGCCATCTCTAACGACTGATGATCCAGGATTTCATTATCCTGGAAGTTCTGAGAAGGCCGACTGGAGGTGGTATCTAAAACCTTGACAGCGGAAATCAAATGTTTCGGTGACAGATGCGCATATCGAAGCGTCATCGTCGGCGATGTATGGCCTAAGAGATTGCTGACCGTGGCTAGTGGTACGCCACGCATAATGAGCCATGAAGCAAAGGTATGCCGCAGGTCATGGAAGTGGAAATCTGTCAATCCTGCGGCCTCACAAGCCCTATCAAAGCCATGTCTCACGTCATCCCACCGATGCCCGGCGGATCGTGAAAGACCCACGGCACATCAGGCCGAGTTTGTAGGCCACTGAAGGGCCCCCACAAGGTCTCATTGAGGGGTAAAGCCCTCGCCTTGCCGTTCTTTGTCTGTTTTAGCCGGATGAATCCATGAGTCATGTCTACACAATCCCAGGTAAGGCCTAAGAGTTCCCCTTTCCGCATACCGGTATGGAGAGCTGTGAGCACGATGGGCCGAAGCCACTCCTCACAGGCTTGAAGTAACCGCTCCGCTTCTGGTGCCCCTGCGAGATAGCGCAATCGGCCATCCGGCTCTTGATACTTGCGAATGGCCGTCAGTTCTTCGCGGAGAACTTTCCGGAGTAATTTCCACTCAACGGCCTTCTCAAGGCATTTTGAGCGTAGCCATTTCGCGGTTGATCGTGGCAGGGCCAACCTTCTCCCCTAGACGTAGCGCCCGGTAGTGGTCGAGGATTTCCACAGTGAGGGTGTGAATTGGTGGATTACCCCATACCCGTTTGAAGTGGGCAAAGTGAATCTTCTTCGTTGCCACGCCGCGCTGATGCCCTACGTAGTTGAGATAGCGCTCCTTGAGGTCCTCCAGGGCTAAGGGTTTGATCGCAGGTGCAGTGAAGGAACAGGGTTGCTATAAATAAGTAATACTATCAGCGAATTTGCTCGATACCCTATGCTTCTCCCGACTGATGGTGAATCACAAGAGACAAAATAGCGTTGGCGTTTAACAACCACCGCGCAGACTCCCCTAACCGTGGTCAGTGATAAGAATGAAATGTAATGTCGTCGAAGTCCTCATGAGGCCACTCCGGTCCGCTTTTAATGGCGGGGGATCTTCCCCCAGGTGTCAGGTCACACTTAGAAAAAGTTAAACTTTTAGGGCCTCTCCCAGTTTTGTACGCCTGTGATTAGCAGTACTCTAGTAGCGATGAAGAAAGCACTAGCAAAATCGGGAACCGCAATACTGATGGGGATAGTTTTATTATTGAACCCAGGGTGTATTACAAAAGGGTTCAAGTCTGAGCCTGAGGGTCAACGCGGATCAAGAAGCGTTGGTACGAAGCTCCCAACTATAGCTGGAGAGTTCTCAAACGGTGATACAAAGCTCCCCAATATCTCCGGCGGAAGCTCAAGTGATGAGACGACACTGCCTACAATTTCTGGAGGAAGCTCAGACGATGAGACGAAGCTCCCCCCTATCTCCGGAGGAAGCTCAAGCGGTGAATTGAGCGGGTTCTCTCGTAATCCGTCGGAGGAGCGACTGGACCAAGACGGATATTCGGCAGGACGGCCCCCTGATGGGGCCAGTCCTCGTCAACATGCTGAACTGACCAAGGAAGAAAAGGCTGCTATGAAAGCGGGCTTGCAGGACGTTTTCTTTGGCTTTGATCAGTGGGCCCTATCTGATGCCGCCATGGACGCGCTCAATCACAACGCAGGTTATCTCAAGAAGCATTCAGCGGCCGTGCTGAAAATCGAAGGACACTGTGATGAGCGAGGCACGGCAGACTATAACATGATTTTGGGCGAGAAACGCGCCGAGGCTGCACGAGACTATCTTGTGGACGTTCTCGTGAAACCCAAGCAATTAGACATCGTCTCGTATGGTAAAGAGCGTCCCTTCTGTCTTGATCAGGACGAATCCTGCTATCAGCAGAACCGACGTGACCACATGCTTCTTACCATCAATGACCAGGGCATTCCATGACCATGCGTCATCCGCGTGGAGCACGCAAACGTGATGGTGTGTTCTGAGTGCTTAAGCTGTTCTATGTAAAAACCCTTCGCTGTTCCATGCCTCATCGGCTGCGTTGAATCGGCGACACTCATGGAGTATGGTGCAGTGTCTCATACGTAGCAGGCTGAAGCTCTACCGGGAATCACACTCAACCGGATTCATTTTGAATAGGCTGGGACAGGGCAGATAATGGGTCACATCGGCGTTCTCTGCCCAAATACTCCAGGACATCTGAACCCAATGTTGGCGCTGGCCGAGGCGACCCGCGCCCGTGGGCACCAGGTCACCTTCTTCCTGTTAGGCGCACCCCCTTCATCGATCGCGGCAGCAGGGTTTGAGATCGTTCCGCTCGGAGGATCGGTCTTCCCAGCTGATCAGTACCAAGCCGAGTTTCAAAGGCTCGGATCACTCCAGGGCCGGGCAGCGCTCACGCATACCCTTGCAATCGGTGCACGCGCGGCTGATGCGATTCTAGAAGTTGGCCCCGCTGTCGTGCGTGCCACCGGTGTGACCGCCCTTGTGGTTGATCAAGCATCCTTTCCCGGCGGGACCATCGCCGACCAGCTCGGCCTGCCGTTCGCGACAGTCTGTAATGCTCTCCTCCTGAACCCTGATCCCTCTGTGCCGCCGTACTTTACCCACTGGCAACCGCGGGATGTCTGGTGGGCACGGATTCGCAATCGGATTGCCTGGGCAGGACTCAACCGACTGTATGCCCCAATCGTCACACGCATTCAGAACCACCGCCGCAGGCTCGGCCTGCCTGTCCCGGCCAGCATCTCACACGTCTGGTCCGACAAGCTGCAGATTAGCCAACAACCCGAAGTATTCGAGTTCCCTAGGCGTGAGTTACCGAAGCAGGTCCGGTTTGTCGGGCCCCTCCAGCGATCGGTCACAACTCAGCCGATCCCGTTTCCGTGGGAGCGCCTCGATGGAAGGCCGTTGATCTATGCCTCGTTGGGAACGCTGGTGAACCAGGTTGCCGGAATGTTTCGGGTGATCGCGGAGGCGTGCGAGGGGCTTGGCGCCCAATTGGTGCTCTCGACAGGGAATGGGGTATTGCCGGAAATGCTCGGCAAACTCCCGGGCGACCCCGTTGCGGTCTCGTATGCCCCCCAGGTCGAGCTGCTCCGCCGGTCTACCCTTGCGGTGACCCATGCCGGTCTGAACTCCGTGCTCGAAGCATTGTGTGCCGGGATTCCGATGGTGGCGATCCCGGTAACAAATGATCAGCCAGGAACCGCCGCCCGCGTTGCTTGGATTGGGGCGGGTAAGGCCATTCCCCCTAAGCAGGTGACTCCCCAGACGCTGCGCAGCGCAGTGATCCGTGTACGGTCCGACCCATCCTACCGTGTCGCCGCTGAACGGGTCCGCGACGCTATCCACGCGAGCGGAGGGGCATCACGTGCTGCAGAGCTGATCGAGCACAGCCTAGCATCGGGTGCCTGATGAAGATATGGACAAGCAGACATCTGTTTCACGCTTCGCAGTGCGGCGGTTGATGAGAAGCCAAGCCTCTAAAAGGAGGCTTTCTGGTTGATGCCGAGCTTTCCTTTTGCACGGGTTCCCTTTTCGTCTGATGTGAGTTTTGAAAGGCCCAGGGGTGTTTGCTGAGCCGCACTGCGATGGATTCAATGGCTGGGCGAAGCGGACTCCATGTGGCGCCCCCAGCTGCCGAAACATGCCAGGGGGCCTCCTGAAAGCCACGGATAACTAAAAGTGTCAAGGAACTCGAACATGAGCATAATCGGCTCAAGCTGCTGTACACCGATCTCTCGTTAGAGAATGCGGCGTTGAAGTGACCTAAAAGCTGGTATTGCGAAGATCTTCAACGCCCGGTAACTACGGAATACCCAGGTATATATCCAACCTGGTCACGTGTATCTTCTTCGCGTGATGTCTTGAGCGTCTCTTCAAATGTCCTCCTCACAGGGATAGTTCGATCTGTGGTCGAGATTGCGTCACGGACGTTTCTCCCGGCCGAGTGCGTTCCCACGATGATGGCTTGTCCGAGCCCCACTAAGACGTACGGAAAACAGACCATTGAAGCAGCGAGGATATTTGCCATTGTGTCCACCAATCCTTTCTCCTTAAATCTGTGTCCACCAATCCTGTCTCTTAAATCTCGTTGCCGATGAAGGAAGTGTAACGGCCAGATGTGAAGCAAAGATGAACTTAGGATGAAAACCCGTTCATTTTTCTCGTGAGACTCAATGGCGCGGGTCTGGACGAGTCAAATGAACTAGGCAAGTTGACCTAAGAAGGTAGTTCTGATGGTACCGGCCAGCGCTACACCTTTGGCGAATTCCACCGTGATGTGATGCTAGACCGGATCTCCATTTAACCGTGCGCGTTGCTGAGAAGAAAAGGGCTAGGGGATGAAATGCTATAGCGCCGGAGTCCTCAAAAGGCCATCCCCAGCTGCCGAAAAATGCCTGGGGGCATTCCGCCAGGTGTTATTAGGGTGTTACGCTCGCCGTCAGAGTGGGGGGAACGTCGGCAAAGAGAGACAAAGAGAAACAAATGCAGCAGCTGCGAGTGACAAAGGGATAAGCGGGAATCGCCGCTCCCATCAATGGCTTCAGCGAACCCCACTTTTAGTATCCCGGATTCGGCACCAATCATTGATCACCGCTCCTATCAAGGGGATTCAGCGTTTCAGACCCGTCATTCGTGACATCCGAGAACACCACCGGAGAGCCAATTTCGGCGAAATTGTCATGTAACGAATCCCTTTTAAGCCTGTCCCGCTCATGAAGAGTCCCGGCGAAGACCCTGAACCACAACGGTCAACAAGCACCATCTTCATCAAAGACTGGAAGATATTGGACGGTCTCCGGCTGAAGTTTTTGCGAAGCAACAAGACGGAGACATCGCTTAGTCGGTCAAGGGTCTCTTCATCATCAATGGGGGCGGGGCCCTCGCTCTGCTGGCCTTCTTCAAAGACTTTTGCTGGTTACCGTGCGATGCTTGCCGGAGGAGTCCACTTGGTCCGATATATGGCTTCGATTCGTCACCAGCAGGGTGACGGTGCCGCTCAGAGTACCACTATGAACCGCCGAGAAGACGGCGGGCCTCAGCCACTACTGGCAAGCTTGGAGCAATCGACTTCCCCAGAGAAATACCGCGCAATCCGCCATCCGCCTCTTAAATAGCCGTCCGTGCTTCCCGTGGTCTTCCTAATAATCTTCAGTGAACCCCTCACTTAAGGCGTGCTCCCGGGTCGCCATTTCCTTTTGTTCGAACTAGGGTTTAGCCGCCTATACTCTCTCCTAGTATTACGCCGCTTCGGCATCCGCTATGGTGGGAGGACGGGTACGGAAAAGGATCCGGCACAGGTACCACAGGTGCTTGAGCGTAAGTCCGGGCCCGGCGGCAATGAAGTGCAGCTTAGTGGTTCGCCGTGACCTGAATGATAAGGATGTTCAGCGCTTACACGAGGAGAATACTATGCCTTACTTTATCCTGTGGCTTTTAGGCGTCCCAGTTACAGTGCTTGTTCTGTTGTACTTCTTCGGAATTCTATAAGTTGGCAGCCCAGCGCAGTCCGGTGGGGCTCGACTTTTGGGGGTGCCACAGTCTTTCGGGCGTTCGCCGCCTTAGACTCGTAAAGCTCACCCCATGCGAGCATCAGCCTTACCGGAGGCGCCGGGCCGTGCGAGCACGCCGTAATCGGCAATAGCGTGACTCTATGATCGTCCCGGAAGTATCGATGAAGATCTTCCTAGATCGTTTGCATTAGTCATGGTCTCGACAAAGCCTGCGCGCTGGCATTAAAGATACCGACGGGATAGAGCATATGATTCATGTCGACAAGAGCACCACATTGATTCTGTGCGAGTGGGCGACAGGGTCAAGGGCTATGTAACGGATCAGGGCCATACCACGACCTTGCAGCGTTGACGGAGTCTTTACGATGAGAATAAACGTGCTGCACGTGACGGTTGGTGGCTGCAAGCACGGGTGCGTAGCAAACGTCTGTGCTTACCGATGCAATGACGGCACTTGATTGTAGTCGGTGTACTATTTTAGAAGGGAAGCATGTTGAAGACGAAATGTGCTCATCCTCCGTGTACATGTGTCGCTCCAACGGGAGAAGAATTCTGCTCTGACGAATGCCGCAATGCTCGGATCGAAGGAACTGCCTGCGGCTGCACCCATACAGGTTGTGGAGTCAGTTAGGTAACCAGCCAGATCGCGACGTGTCATTTCCCTACCGTTGCCTTAGGGATGTCGGTGTCCGATTCAAATCTCGTTTAGGGACCCCCCTATCCGCTTTCCTGGTAGGATCCCCACTCGAATTCCGCTATTATGGCGAGAGGGAAGCATCTCTTTAACCGATCTATCATTGGACGCCGTCAGTACATGATGCGCAGCTGCATGTGTCTCATACTGCTGGCCACACTCTCAGGTTGTATCGTAACCTATCGCGAGTTCCCCACTGGGCATTCCCTCCCGAGCATTCCTTCGATGCCTGCACCTGTCCCATGCCATCAGACCGTTCAGTTTACCTATGGGTTGTCAGTGGGAGAGGGTTATGAGTCGGCATTGGGAGGGACGTATCACTGGACGTATAGTGGTGTGTTCTCACCGCCGAGTGTCGCTCGTGCCCTGCAAGACGCTCTTCAACATGCCGCAGGTTGTGACAGTGATCCCGTCCATACTTTTGCGTGGCCTAGGACGGAAATCGTCGTCAGCGTTCAGGAGAAACCATATCCGTGGCACTGGTACGGTGAGCTTCTAGGACGGCTCTCTTCAAGCACTTACTTTGTCATCCCCTTCTATATTAACGAAGGTGGCTGGGAATTGTTCTACAAGGTCCATCATAGGGGTTTACTCACAAAAACGTACGCGTACGATATTTCGACGAGGCAAGTCTATTGGGCCCTGTTGCTGCCATTCTCCTGGATGAACTACTTCACTTATAGCCTCGAAGACGCTGTGCAATCGACAACCGCTCAGTTTGTGATGGATGCCAGACGAGACGGGTACCTGGGAAGAGTGAATTGACTTCTGATCATCTGCCGACTCCTGCTTTAACATCTCTTCGAAGTGCAGTGTTCATGATCCTGGCGTTTTAGCGGTACGCCATGGTGAGGCGTGGCCCTCGGCCCGCACTGTGTGGTCGTGGTCCCATCACAAGTACCGCAATGTCCGGATACACCTGATCAGGACGTATGCTGTGCCGGGTGAATGATGAAAATGCAGGCGATGGTTGTCTTGTAAACGAGTGTAGGGCATTCTAGGCCCCGAGTATTTTGGGCATGCGGAAAGGTAGGTAAACGATGAGGCTAGCTGTGGTTTTAGGTGTGTTGATCTTGACCGGTTCGTCCGTCACGGCCTCAGCGGAATCATTGCGGAGTGATTCGAAGAAAGTGGTGCCCCTGTCCGGGGAGGAGCCATACGAGGCGCTGAAGCGTGGAGATTTCAGGCTCGCTGCAGGGCTTTTTTACCCCCTCGCGGAAAAGGGAGATACAAGGGCGCAGTACAATCTCGGATTGCTGTACGCCAGCGGTCTAGGAGTGACGCACGACTACCAGGCGGCGCTGAAATGGCATCGCATGGCCGCGAAGCAAGGTCACGCCGGTGCACAAAATGAACTGGCACAAATGTACTCCAAAGGACAAGGTGTGCCGCAAGACCTTGTCCGTGCCCATATGTGGTACAGCGTTGCGGCAGAATCGTTAAGTGGCGGTTCGAGACAAGAGTTGATCAAGGATCGAGACAACGTGGCATCACACATGACGCCGACCCAGATTCAGAAGGCGGAAGAGATGGCGCAGCGCTGTATAGAATCAAAGTACATGAAGTGTGACGAAAAGTAAGATCCCGCAAGCGTATGAACACAGGTCTCTGGCCAGGCAGGATCGGTCACTCTACCAGCACCGAGAAACTCCTATAGTTGCGGCTCCCCTCCTCGTATCCTGATAAACACTGAACTCGTAGATACTTGCATTATGAGCGTGGGGAAATATGTCCAATCTTCCCCCTTGCCTCCTTGCCGCATAGTCGTTCAGACTATAGTCAACGGGTGCATGATGACGCTTCGACGTGGCAATAAAGTGATGGGGTCGGTGAATGTTCTCATCGCCCTCACGGTGGTACTATCGGGAGGGGAACTGATCCTTACTGCCGGAGCGGACGACACGGCTCTCGATCGCCCGGGGTTTGGGCTCATCACTCGGGACGGCTCAGGCGATGCCGGTGAGTACACTTCCATCGCCATCGGAGCCGACGGTCTGGGTATCATCAGTTATTACGATGCGACCAACCGTGATTTGAAAGTTGCACACTGTTCGAATCAGTCCTGTACTTCTGCGACGATCAGTTCCTTAGATCGCACCGGGGATGTCGGTCAGTACACGTCCATCGCGATCGGGAGCGATGACCTGGGTCTCATCAGCTACTATGACGCTACGAACGGGGATTTGAAGGTCGCTCACTGTACCGACATTCCATGCACTTCAGCCACGCTCACGACCGTTGACCGCACGGGAAACGTCGGCCAGTACAGTTCTCTCGCGATCGGGACCGACAAGCTGCCCCTCATCACTTACTACGATATCACCAAAGGTGATCTCAAAGCCGCACACTGCGCCGATGTCGATTGCAAAGTCGCGACGGTTACCACACTCACGTTCCTTCAGGCCGAGGGGGACGTTGGCCAGTATACATCTGTTACGATCGCCGGAGGTCAGGGCCTCATCAGCTATTACGATGCGACCGACCATTATCTGAAGTCCGCTCTCTGTCCGGATTTGCCTTGTACCGAACCCACTCTCACCACGACTCCGGATAAAGCCGGCGATGTCGGTCAGTTCAGTGCCGTGGCGGTCGGCAATGACGAGCGCCCCATCATCAGCTATTACGACGCCACGAATGGTGACCTCAAGGTCGTCCATTGCGACGAGGTGGTGTGCACGTCGGCGACACGCACCACGCTCGAGAGCGAAGGCAACGTCGGTCAGTATACGTCCGTGATTATCGGCGCTGACGGATTACCCATCATCAGTTACTACGATGCGACGAACGGAGATCTTAAAGTCGCACATTGCGGCGACGTGGCCTGCACCTCCGCGTCGGTTGCGACACCGGACGCGACGGGCAATGTCGGCGCACACACGTCCATCGCCATCGGAACCGATGGGTTTCCCATTATCAGCTACTATGATGTCGCCAATGCCGACCTGAGGGTGGCGCATTGTGGGGACGAGGGTTGTACCTCTGCAACCGTCACCCCGCTGGATGGAGCAGCCATCGATGTCGGGGCGCCGTCTTCCATGGTGCTCGGAGCGGACGGCAAGGCCTTCCTGAGTTACTACGATGCGACACGCGGCGATCTCAAGGCCGTTCACTGCGCCGATCTCGCTTGTGCTTCTGCCACGCTGACAACGGTCCGCAGTCAGGATGATGTCGGCCGGTACGTCTCAGTGGCCATCGGCGCCGACGGGTTGCCTATGATCAGCTACGCTGACGCGACCAATGGGATCCTCCGACTGGCACACTGCGCTGATGTTCGCTGTATCACCTCCGCACACCATGCTGTAGACGAGGCGAGTCAAGTCGGCGGGTTCGCAGCGATGACGGTCGGCACCGATGGCCGAGGCCTCATCAGCTACTACGATGCGACCAACGGGGATTTGAAAGTGGCGCATTGCAACGATCTCGTGTGCAGCTCGGTTCGGCTGTCCACCCTCGCCAGCCGCGGCGATGTCGGTCAGTTCAGCTCGATCACGATCGGCGCCGATGGGTTAGGTCTTATCGGTTACTATGACGCGACTCGCCAGGATCTCATGGTGGCCCATTGCGATGATGTGGAGTGCCGGTCGGCGACCCACTGGATCGTAGATGATTCCGATCAAGTGGGTCAGTATAACTCTGTGACGATCGGGTCCGACGGGTTCGGCTTGATCAGCTATTACGATGCGGCCAACGGGGATTTGAAAGTGGCTCACTGCGAGGATGTGATCTGTAGCAAGTCTAAGGTCACGACCATAATGACTCAGGACAACG
>DATIGP010000231.1:0-8752 GCA_035454625.1 Nitrospira sp. | reverse complement strand
GCCATTTCGAATCTGATCAAGGACCGTATTTTCGTTTCCATTTGGATATAACGGGCTACCTTTGTCGCGGGCAGCACTTTCCCAAGCTTGTCTGCATAATTCCGTTTCAGCTTGAGTTCCTGCTCCTCAACGGACAGCGCTTCGTTGAGAAGCTTCTTAGCCGTGTCGTTCGAAATCGTTCCATTATTGAAGGCTTCCGCATACGTGGTGATAGTCTGACCCAGCTGCTTGTTAATCGCTTCAAGGTCCTTTTGATAGGCTTCATAGATGGACCAAAATTGCTTGGCCTCGCCGTCCGTGAGATCCATGTTGCCGGCGATCAAGAGCTTTTTATCGGCCTTGAGTTTTTCTTTCAAGATTTCCGTGTTCGTATCGGACACCGGCTCCGCAAGGCCGGGAACAGTCGCCATCAGTGCGCCGATCACTACACAATACATCAGCTTCAACATCATGATTCATCCTCTCCTGTTAGGGATAAAATTCTTTTTCTAGGCGGCCATGCATAACATCCTTCGTGAGCCCTTGTCACTGTCAAAAGTGACAGGCCGGCTATGGTCGGCCGGCCCAACCGACTGTTAGGGTTTCGCCTCGATCTCCTGCATGAGTCGCTGAAACTCCTTATTGCCGCGAATCAGCTTCGACGCCGCCATGACCAGCCGGTCGATATGTTCGTCCTTCAAATATAAGGTGGTTGGAATTTTCATCAGCCCGATCCGTTCGTCAGGATCCTCGATTTCGCTCAAACTCGCGTTGATGAAATAGATTTCAGCATCTTGAGCCCAGGGACTGTCGGGACCTCTTGGTTTCACTTTCAGCTCGGCTTTCCACTTTTCCACTCCCATATTAATGAGTGTGGTCGTATCGAAGGAGTATCGGTTAATCGGAATGTCGATCAAGGAACTCATCGCCTTGGAAAGGACGGGGATATGGTCGCTTCGAAATTCCATCACGTCGGGGGATGTTTCGGCGTTGACGGCCAGAATCACCAATTTCCTCACGTTCTTGACGCCCGCGGCGATCAACAACTTTTCGAAGTTTCCCTGTACTCCGCTTCCTTCGATAATGCCACGCAGAGCGAGGTTGTCAGACAGCCCTCCGTCCAGCAGATGAATATACGGGCGCTTTTCAGCGTCCGTGTACGAGAGCAATTCGTTGGCCCGCTGAGCGCCGACTCGCCCTCCTCGCTTAGCTTGTTCCAGCCATGCGGGCACGACATAGTTGCATTGATTCGAAAAATTTTTGAATGAGATCGGGCTCAGGACCAGTGGAAGCGCAGCAGAGGCCGCCGAAGCATCGGCAATCGGCAACTGGCTGAGATCCGAGCAGATGAAGTCGAACTGAAATTGCGTAAATTCGAATCGTGCCAGAGTAGCCATATCCGAGGCGTGGATAATGAGCATCGGCCGCTGGTGCAGCGCAGCAAGATCTCCATAGGTCTTCTGTTCGAAGAGCGCTTCATTCAGTAGTTCGGCCATGATGTGTGCCCGGCCGAAGTAGGGTGACCAGAGACGAATCCAATTGCTGGGCGACCTAAGTATGCGCTCCCTCAGTTCGGTGTCCCAATCCTTCCGAAGAAAACGATGCTCGAAATCGTGAAAGAGTTGATCGCGGAAGAGCGCATAGTAGCCGCCTGTAAAGGTGCCTCCGGATAACGCGTGAATCAGATCAAGCTCATCGAGCAGGCGCTTGTGCTTGCCTTCCCAGACGATCTGATGATTGGCAAGTTCGCGAAGCGCGCCGAAGGCAAGAGTCGACGCGCGGGTGCCGCCGCCCGAAAAGGCAGCGACAAACAGCAAACTATCCGAATTGTCTGCTCCCGGTGGCGCGACATTGGTAAACCGATATCCACTAGCCGGTTCCCATTTTTCCAAAGGTACATTGGGAATTGGCCTGACGTACTCACAGCCGACAGTTACGCCAACTACCAGGAACAGCAGTAAGGACCACACATTTTTCAACCGTCCTCGCATGTTTTCTTTCCCGTAGATTGTGAACAAATGACCCGCTCATCACTCATCACTAAGGGCTCAGCCGCGCGCTTGTGAATATTGCGGCGAGCCTTCGACTGGATACGCCAATGAGTTCTTGATCGCGGCGATCTTCTCGGCGGGAAAGTTTGGCAGATACAGTTCCTGCTTGGCCTTCCACTCCTTTACTTGCAGGCCCACGGCCTTAGCACGATCCTCGTCGAGCGGTTTACCGGGCAACGAGTATTGCACTTCCGAGGGAAAGGCAAAATCGGATCCAGCCGCGCTCACGATGTCCATGATTCTGAGATTGAGATCCTCGGCCACTTCCAATGATTCGCCGTAGTCTGTGACCCCAATATACGCGAACACTTCCACATCCAGGGAATACTGGCCGAAACTCTTGAAGCGGACATGGAGTGGCTCAGCAAGGATTTTTGGATGGCCGTATAACATTTTTCGCACTTCGACGAGAATGTATCGGATTTGGTCGGGAGTGGTCTCATAGCGCAATTGCAGCGTCGGATGATACCAGAACCGGTCGCGCACTGAAAAATTGTCCAGGTGAAGGTTGGCAAACTCGGCATTGGCGACTGTAATGACAGTCCGGTCTAACGTGCGAATCCGCGTGGCCCGCAGACCGATTTCTTCCACCGTCCCAATCTCGTTGCCGAAGCGGCAAAAGTCGCCGACTTTGACGGGCCGCGACGTAAAGAGCGTGAATGCTCCAAAGAGATTTTCCAAACTCTTTTGCGAGGCCAGGGCCACGGCCACGCCGCTGATGCTGAGACCGGCCAGGAGCGTGGTGACTTTGTAACCGACGTTGTCCAGCCACAAGAGTACGGCTCCGGCAAGGGCAACGACCTTTATCAGCCTGGCAACAGGCGTCAAGAGAACTCGAGATCCTCCAAGACCTTTCGATTCAAGGTTGGCTCCGGCACGTTCAGCCATGAAATCGACGACTCGCATGAGTAACCAGGCTAAGCCGATAATCTGAACCGTCCTGGCTTGGCGTAGTGCGCTCAATGCGATCGACGATCCCAGTACTGTCCCGGCGCTCCTCACCATCACCGTCCAAATCAACAACGCAATCGGGCCGCTGAAGTGACGCTCGAATTGATCACCGAGGTCGGCGTGAACGGTCCGAAGACCCATGACGATAAGTTTTGTCGCGAGCATGGCAACCGGATAGAGAACGACCGCCAGTGCAAGAACGGCAGCCCACAACCATAGATTGATGCCGAGAATCGTTACGTCGAACATCCAGGCCGGAAAGATCCGTTCCAGTTTTCCGTACCCGAACTGCTGATAAAGATCGGGAATCCCGGCCACCGTGACATCAGCGAACTTCCAGATATAGATGCCGTCGCCGCGCGGGACGCGCTGCAGCAGCAGGTCGTATGCTTTCCCATCTGCCTCGAGACGCCCGACGCGCTCGCGGATGACGGGAAGGTTTTCGCCCTGATTTCCTTCAGGATTGGTGCTGAGTAATTCGATATCGATCCAGAGGTTCGTGTCGAGCACGATCCAGAGTCGACGGGCCAACTCGGGGCCCTGTTCCTCCGTCATTCCCGGCGGCAGGTTGCGGAGATCGAGATACTCGCCGGCTCGAACGTAATCGCGGTCCTTTGCGGAAGAAAGAAACCCGCGCACGCTCGAACGGGGAGTGCCACGACCAAACGGATCCTCAGGGACAGCCGCCGTGGGTCGTTCCGCCGCCACCGTCTCCTTCGATCGCTTTTCGAGCATCTCCTTCAAACTGGGATTGGCGACATCTGACTCGGCTTTTACAGGGGTTGCCCACAGTGCACAGAGTGCCACGACGATGCCAAGAACCCCGATCAGACACACATGGCGCTTAAGGCTTTTCATGACCGCGCCCTCCTTTCGAATTGCTTTGCTTCCGTTCGAGACGTGTACAGATTGTTGTGAGATGCGTATCGGCAAGCGAAAGGGCCAGCACTCAGCAAATGCTGGACAATATAGAATGCTTAACGCGGCTTTCATGACACAGTGAGCGCCGCTTAGAACAGATACACAGTCGCATACACATACGCGAGGTTGTAACCGAAATTAATGTTGAACCCGTCATCACCGCTCCCACTCAACTCTGTCGTCAGACGGTCGTACGCAGCGCCCATGGCGAAATGTTGGTGCAGCCGGTATTCGAGCCCGAGATAGACCTCGAACATCGATCCAGAGTATTCGTTCACGGCAAGATAGAAAAAGTCAAAACGACTTTGGAATTGCAATTTCGGCGTGATGTTGTAGTTCGCGAGAAAGCCGATCGACGGAAGCGGAAGCGTGACCTGTTCGTTCACGACTGTTGAGCTGCCGGGTGTTGGAACACCTCCCGGTTGTGTAATTGTCCCTTGACCTGCGAAGTTGAACTTCGTTTGCGCAATATAGAGCCCCGGCGAGAATCCCAGCTCCACTTTATCGTTGCGATAAAACGAATAGTTGTAGAACAATCGGTAAACATTGAAACTCAAGCTGCTCTGGGTGGACGCACCGGCTGCTATGATTTGGTCTTGGATCTGGATTTGTTGGTTGAGAATTTTTTCTCCGCCCAACCCAACCCGATACCACGACAGCCCTACGGCATGGCGGTCGTTGAACCGGTACAGGCCGTCTAACCGGAACGCATCAGTGCTCGTATCCCCACCCAGGGTTCGAGTGAAATCCACGTTCGCGCCGACCCCTAAGACGGGACCGCCGACTGAGACGTCGGCGGTTGCCCCAAAGACATAGGCCCAGCCGCCGCGGATCATAAGTTTATTCTCCGGGAGAGGAGCCTCGTTTTTCTCTTCAGCCTGAAGGGGTGGTGAACACGTCAGCGCAAGAACTGAGACGACGAGAAATATCAGCCCCGTTCTTCGCACCGTCGACTCATGCATGAGAGCTTACCCTAGTTGGTGATATGCTATGGACCGATTCAGCCATAGTACAGCGGCAGGAAACGGCGTCTGTGGAGACGTGACCGCCTTCCGTATCACTTCGGAGCAGGTGGTTGCGCCTTGAGTCCTGCTTCGTATGCCTCCTCTGAGATTTCTTTCACCTCCGAAGATTGCAAGGTCACCGTGCTGCCCGTCCTGTCATCCTTGATCTTCACCGCTCCGGCTCTCCCCGCTTCGTTGATTTTTGTCGTGTAGTACGTCTTGCCGGAAGCCGGATCAGTCACCCGATAATGGCTGGAACAGCCGACGACGCCCGCAATGAGCCCGCAAACGATCACACCCACGATCAAATCCCTTTTCATCATGCCCTCCTATCTCTTGACCGAAGTCGTCATCACTTCAGAACACATATTGTTGTTTGGCTTCGCCCGAACTCTGTCGAAAGGGCCGCGTAGTCTAGCGGAAATCCTCTAAGCTGTCTATGTGGATCCGATTGATCACAGCCGCTTCGTTGCGAGTCCTCAAGAGGAACTAATTAATAACCCTCCAACATTCCTTATGCGCCGGTTCGTAGGGCTGCGTGCCGTCACGTTCGCATGCCAGCCGTTTATACGTCACCTTTCTTGAATGCAGCCTTCTTGCCCCCTTCCAGGGCACGCTTGGGATCGAGAAGCCCGAAGAGTTGGATCGTTTTGGCCACACAGCCGGTCCAGCCCGTCTGATGGCTCGCGCCCAGTCCCGCTCCGTTATCACCGTGAAAGTATTCATAGAACAGGATGAGATCCCGCCAATGGGGATCGGACTGGAACTTCTCCGTCCAGCCATAGACTGGCCGCCGGCCCTCTCCATTGCGAAGAAAGATCCGGCTCAGCCGGTCCGCAATCTCCTTGGCGACTTCGAAGAGGTTCATCATCTTGCCCGATCCGGTGGGACATTCGATTTTAAAATTATCACCATAGTAGAGGTAGTAATTCAGGAGCGCCCGAATAAGGATGATATTCACCGGCATCCAGACCGGCCCCCGCCAGTTCGAATTGCCGCCGAACATACCGGTGTCGGATTCGGCCGGCAGATAGCTCACTCGATACTCCTGGCCACCGACGTTGAAGACATAGGGGTTCCGCTCGTGAAACTTGGACAATGCGCGGAGGCCGTAAGGGCCCAGAAACTCATTTTCGTCGAGCATCTTCGAGAGGATTCGGCGGAGCCGCTCCGGATTGAGCAGCGCAATGATTCCCCGCTCGTTCACCCCGAAATTCCCCGGTCCGGTGGGGTGCATGGATTTCATGAGTTGGGGCATCTGCTGAAAGCGTGCCTTCATCGAAGCCATGACCTGCGGAATCAGTTCTCGCTGCCACGGCTCGACCACCGTGGTGGCGGACAAGGGCAGCAGACCCACCATCGAACGGACCTTGAGCCGCTGCGCGCTGCCATCTGGCAGTCGCAGCAGATCGTAGTAGAAGCCATCTTCCTCATCCCACATGCCGTCCGGCCCCGGTCTATTCATCCCCCCGGCAATAAATAAGAAGTGTTCGATAAATTTTGTCACCATGTCCTTGTAGGTGGGGTCGTGAGGCACCAACTCCACCGCAAGCTCCAACATGTTTTGGCTGAACAGGGCCATCCAGGCTGTGCCGTCTGCCTGCTCAAGGTGGCCCCCGGTCGGCAATGGGGCGCTGCGGTCGAAGATGCCGATGTTGTCGAGGCCGAGGAACCCACCCTCGAACACGTTCTTGCCGAACCGGTCCTTCCGGTTCACCCACCAAGTGAAGTTCAGCAAGAGCTTGTTGAAGGCCGCCTTGAGAAAGTTCACATCCGTCTCGCCGCGCAATGCCTGCTCGGTGCGATGAAGGAAGAGGGTCGCAAAGGCGTGAACCGGCGGGTTCACGTCGCTGAAGTTCCATTCGTAGGCGGGAACCTGCCCGTTGGGGTGCAGATACAACCCATGCAGCATCAAGTTCATCTGCTGCTTCGCGAAATCGGGATCGACGATCGAGAGCGGCAGCGTGTGAAAAGCCAGATCCCAGGCCGCGTACCAGGGATATTCCCACTTGTCCGGCATCGAGATGATGTCCTCGTTGACCATGTGAAACCACTCCGAGTTCCTGGCGGTACGATAACCGACATGGAGCGGGTTGGAGTGGTGCTCCTCCAGCCAACGATTGCCATCGAAGTAATAGTACTGCTTGGACCAGAGCATGCCGGCCAGGGCCTGGCGCATCACATTGGCTGCGTCCGGGGAGACAGACGGCGGCGTGACGGAACGGTAGAACTCGTCCGCCTCCTTCAAGCGTGCCGCGAAGGTCTCCGCAAATGCCGCCCCGAAGGGAGAGGCAGCAGGGGCTTGAGTGGTCAGGCGCAGGCACACCGTCATCGACTGGCCTGGCGCCACCATCTGCCGATAGTGCGCAGCGGCTTTTGTTCCATAGTGTTCAGGATTCACTGCCTCCTTACAGCCCTGCACCACATAGTCATTGATGCCGTCTTTGACGTAGGGCGTGGGGTTCGGGTATTGAGGAAAGAGCCGGGCGTTGTTCGTTTCATTCTCGGCAAACAACAGCGGCACCTCGCCGTCACAGTACAGGTAGAACGTGCCCAGCGTGGAATGCTGCGCCACGATTGCACTCGTGCCGGCCGGTCCCTTGCTCTGCTTGAGGATCGGTTTCTTGGCAGGTCCGGCAATCCATGAGGCCCAGTCGTTGCGGAACCACAGGGTCGGCAACAGATGCAACTCGGCCCGTTCCGGTCCTCGGTTGACCGCGGTGATCTTCACCAGGATGTCGTCTGGGCCATCCTTGGCATATTCCATGAAGACATCGAAGTAGCGATCCTGATCAAAGACGCCCGTATCGAGCAGTTCATACTCCATCTCGTTGCGGGATCGTCGGCGATTCGTCTCCACCAGATCGGCGTAAGGGAAGGCCGCCTGCGGGTACTTGTAGAGGTACTTCATGTAGGAATGCGTCGGCGTGCTGTCGATGTAGAAGTAATATTCCTTGACGTCCTCTCCGTGGTTGGCTTCGCTGTTGGTGAGTCCGAAGAGACGCTCCTTGAGGATCGAGTCTTTTCCGTTCCAGAGGGCGAGCGCAAAACAGAGGCGCTGCTTTTCGTCGCAGATCCCGCCCAGACCCTCCTCGCCCCAGCGATAGGCCCGCGAACGGGCCTGGTCGTGGGTGAAGAAATTCCAAGCGTCACCATTGTCACTGTAATCCTCCCGAACGGTTCCCCATTGTCGCTCGGTCAGATAGGGACCCCATTTTTTCCACAGCTTTTCCTTCTGACGAGCTTCTTCGAGTCGGACTTGTTCAGCAGTACTCATAGGGCTCCTTGGTCTCCTTTCTCACGCGAGAAAAAGACACGTATGCATATGTTCATTGCCCGATACCGGCTCAGCTCTTTCTTCGCTACTCGAACCAGCAATCATTCCATTTTTATCTAGCAAGAGGTGCGACACAGGCCTGACGGGAGACCAATACACGCTTAAGCACCTGAATTCAGTGACTTACAAAACTGAGTCCGTCGAGACGCGTAAGGGTATGCGCGCGACTGTGGAAGAATGCGACAAAGGGCCCTCTAAGAGGAGGACCAGAATGCCGCAGCAGGGGCATTTCAAGCCATCGTTCAACCGGAGTGATCCGTTTCATCCAATCACCTCTGGTGCGGTTCTTCTTGACGCAGACGCTGCCAATCCGACAGACCACCACTCACATGTCGGTTTATCGTTTGACATGCGCGCCACGCTTTCCTTCTTGCAAAAACTTTTGCGGATCGAGCCTGCCGTACAATTCAATCATTTTCGCGACAAGACCGGTCCAGCCGGTCTGGTGGTTGGCGCCTAGCCCGGCACCATTGTCTCCATGGAAATACTCGAAAAACTGGAGATAGTCC
>DATIGP010000230.1:0-5307 GCA_035454625.1 Nitrospira sp. | reverse complement strand
GAGGCGATCGCATCCCACTCCTCCTCCGGTACAGTACCGAGCGTGACAGACTTCCGATGTTTCCTGCTTAACTCGCCCAGCCAGATCCAGGTGCTGATCTCATAGATCACCGGATATTTCGGCCATGGTTTCATGTCGGTACCTCATCTTTCTTTCATGCCAAAGTTGTGGACGAAGACCCGGCTCTATTTCTGGATTCGTCGTGTCGTTTGCCAACTCCACGCTAGAAATGCCAGCCCATACTTATCAAAATGGATTTCAATACGTTCCCCTTCCTGTCCACGTCAAGAGGCACGTGGTTAGCGGAGGCCCATGGCCGCTGGATCTAGGGAACTGTCCGACATCGACCATACCTATTTGCTGAGCACGATGCCGGGCCATCTGCGTTGTTCCTGCATCGCGCGGCGTCGCGAAGACTAGACGAGCATCTTCAGCAACAGATTCAGCACTTCATCCATCGGCACCAGCGTGGCCAGCAGGGGCAGGAAAGGCAGCAGCGCCACGACGAGCAGTTTCAGCAGATCGTCTTTGTACAGCGGAACAATCGACATCTGACGGACAGCGTTGACTGAGCTTCCCAGGTGCGCGACGGCTCGGAAGTCGATACCAACATCCTCATCTCGCGGTTGTCCCGAGAGCCACTTTCGATCGACTTGCTGAATGTGGCGGCTCGCCAGCGCGCCGTATTGGAACACCGCCGACTCCTTAACCTCATAGAGTCGACGCGCAAATAGGAGCAGAGGTCCGGCAATCACCAGCACGAGCAGCGCCAAGAGGCCACCCACTTCCCACTCATAATGCAGAGGAGAGTCGCCATCGTAGACGACAAAGTCGGCCATCACGCCAGCGGCAGTCGCTGTCGCACCGAATGCGAAACCGCCGAAGGCCGACAATGATTCGCTCAGGAATCCCAAGCCACCGGCTCCGTCACGATGGGCAGGAGACAGGTTCAGCTCAAGCTTCGAGATCTGCCATAGTAGTCGCCACCACAATCCGATCCGCCACAGCCACCGCATCAGGAGGAATGAGAATATCGGGAACGCAACCAGGAAATACCAGGATCCGGCGTAGGAGGGAACGTGTCCCCCGTCTCTTATGACCAACCGCCACGTTAGTTCCGGATAGTTGAGCACGTACAGGAAGACGGACAGACCGTGGATGAGGGCCAGCCCCAGGAGAACCATTTCTGCACGATTTGAGTGGCTTAGCCTGACGGTCTCCTGAACCAGTCGCTCGAACCGCGCCCGCACGTCGCCGATCACGAGACCTGCGTCCTGAAACTGCCGCACCACGGACCGCAGTTGCTCCCCGCAGAGGGATTCCGCAAACAGGAAAACCGGGATCGTCACAAGGAGCCGAGCGTTGACCTCAAAATCCATGAGGAACGATTCGAGGCGCGTCGGCCCGATCGCCAACCCCTGCGCCGCTGCAAGGAGCACCATGGGTGCCCAGGCGACGAGGGCCACGTAGAGCGCGGCAAGCCCCAGCCGGCGCCGACCCTCCCGAACGAGACGTGTCCTCTGCTGCAGGCGATACAGCGGACCGCCTCCGAAGATCGGGAAGTCAGAGGCAACGGAAGCCCAGGTGTGATTCTCTTGTTCCATCGGTTTTCACATCAATTCCTGAACCAAAAGGCGGCTTCTCACCGTTGTCTCAACGACCTCTAACACGAATTGAACGTTGAGATAGCTCATCCACTTCTCGTAGGCGGAGCGCATGGTCGTAGGCGAGGTGTACAACCGGACAACGATCAAAACAATGACAGAGACCGATTTCACGATGGTGGTCATCGAGACATTCTTTGATTGCCCGGCCGGTGGTCCACTCAATCTGGTGTCAGGTTCGCCTCGAACTCAACAAGTCCATCGTAAGACTGCCCTTTAATATTGAGCATGCGCTGGTTATCCGCTTCGTAGAGCGTGAGCGTCGCGGATTCCTTTTCCGTGGTCGCGGTCAAACGGCCCTCGGCGACGGTGATGCTGCCGTCTCCGCTGAGAAGCCCGAGAGTTTTTTCACCGCTGAAGCGGAACCGCCCATCGGAGGCGATCACAACGGTAACCGGGTCTGTCCTGACCGGGGGGGTGCGCCGGAGGAGTCCTTCCCACTTGCCTGCCACCTGCGAGGGATCCGTGACGGTCACCCTCTTCCAGTCTAGTTGTTGCCGAGGCGCAGCCGTTCCACAACCGGCTGTGGCTGCAAGCCAGGCGATGCTCAGGAGCATCACTGACAACTGGACAGATCTACGCATAGAAGTCTCGCTGCGCTCTTGTTCGGTGCCAATCATGGCCCGCTGCGCGAGTCCGATGCCGGCGCTGCGGGAAGTGGCTCACCGTTCTCGCTATTTTTCCCGTTCGGTCGTTGGATCAACTGGTCAATGAGTTTGTTCAACGGGTCATAGGTTGACGCGGTCTTTCTGTTCAGGAGGTCCGCAATGAGGCTTCCGAGGGTGACTCGAGCAGCGTCATCAAAGTACACCGGGGATTCGGAGAGAGCTTCGCTCTGCAAGGTCGTTTCAGCCAGGGCGGCCCAGTGCAACGCGCCGGTCTCGGTATCCCATAGCTGTAACGAGACGCGCATCAGGCTTGATCGGGTCTCAGAAAGACGCAAGTCGACTCCGGGAAACTTAAATTTCCATCGTTCCGTCATGACTTGCGTAAACGCCGTCAGGCGAGGTTGGAACACATACCGCGCGCCGATGGCCTTGCCGAGCTTCTGGAGGCTTTCACGGTCCAGAATGTTGCTCTGCAATGCGTCAGTTTTCATCCTCGTGTACTCGACCGCCAGGCCTCTTCCATTGATCCGCGAAAACATGGTGAGGGTGGGAATGACCTTGATTTGAGGCGCGACCTTTGAGAGGACTTGCGCGAGAATCGTGTCCATGCCGACTTCTGTGCCGAGCAGCCCCGGCTGGGCCAGGGCTCCAAAGATCGCGACCGGCTCCTGTCCGAGGACCGTCTGATTGAACGAGGGAGCAGGCGGGCTCGAATTGGTGCGGACTTGCCAGCCATAAAGTGAACTGGAGCAGCCGGCTAAAAGAAGGATCAGCGGCAGGCCGAGGGCCGCGCACCATCGCGCCCCGATGGGACGCGCTGTATGTGGGGGGAGTATGGTAATGGGCACGCCTCCAGATAGATCGAGGTGAGTCGGACGACCAACACCATACGGCAAACCAGTAAGCTGAATTTTTTCCTTCGTCGGCTCGCCTACTTTTCTCCCCTCGTCATGAACATGGGGGAGGAAGGCCCCGGCAAGAGCCGGGGCCTGTCGGCCGATTACTTCACCGCGTAGCCTTTGCCTTCCATGCAGACTCCGAACGCGCGCTGATACCCTTCCACGCTTGCCTCGTGCTGTTGCGCAGCCTGCTGCTGAGCGGCTTCCTGTTGTCGTTCTCCTTGGCGTCGTTTGTGGGCTCCCGCTGCTGCGCCGACTCCGGCGCCGATCGCCGCGCCCTTGCCGGCGTCGCCGCCGATCGCTCCGCCGATGGCGCCTACTGCAGCACCCTTAGCGGCGCCTCTGGCCGCTCCCCCCTGGGGAGGCGGAGTACTTGCCTGCGCAACCGGCTTGGTCGGATCGAAGCCCGTTTGATCCTTAGCCCATTTGTAACAGGTAAAGGTATCCTGCTCCTGCTGCTCCTTGGTTTGATTCTCCTTGGGAAAGACATAGACATCAGCTGCCATTGCAGGAACAGATCCGGCCATCAAGAATGTCACGGCCGTCAGCACAACGATCTGTTTGGTTTTCATCGGAGCACCTCCTTGTTGATGTTAATTTCCAATTGGCTCAGTGTCGGTAGGGTCTAAGTGATAATTATAGGCGAATTTCATAGCTGACCGGGAAGGATTCGTCAACGAGGAATCGGCGCCAGAGGCGTTGATATATGAGCCGCACATCAGCCATTTTCCAGACGCTTAAAGTGCACGTACGCGCCGACCATCAGAAAATTGATGATGACCGCAACAAAGTTCCAGGCAATCACCGGTCTGGACTCGATCAAGAATCCGTAGTACACCCACACAATCTGAAACGAGCCCATGATCCCGGCCATCGTGGGATTCATGCCTTGGGTGGACCGCCGCTTGAGCATCGCGATCAAGTCCGGCAGGGCCGCGAACGTCGTCCCGAATCCTGCCACGAAGCCGATGATTTCATGCAACGGCATGCACGTCCCCTTCTCTCAGGTGTGACACGACCCTCATTTCAGATGTGCGGGAAGCCCTCTGGCCACCTCAATGTTCCGGCTCCCCTATAGACGAGCCGGCCGGCCTCTTCGCAGGCTCCACCGAAACCTGAAGATACATCTGCATGTCGGCCGGGGACCAACCCCCGCCCAACGCTTTGTAGAGCTGGACGACCGAGACCAACTGAGTGCGGCGAGTACGCGCCAACGCAAGTTCCGCATCGAAGAGGCTCCGTTGGGCAGTCAGCACATCAAGATAATTCGATCGGCCGCCTCGGTAGCGAAGATCCGCCAGGTCGAAAGCGGATCGTAATGCGGCGACCTGTTCTTCCTGCGACTTCCCTTGTTCGCGCGACTTTTGCGCGGCAATGAGTGCGTCTTCGACTTCTCGCAAGGCCGCCACGACGGCCTTTTCATACTGAAACGACGCCTGCTTGGTCCGCGCTTCGGCGACCTTGACCTGATAGCCGAGCGCGGTCGCGTTGAGGAGCGGCCCTGTCACCGAGGCGGCTGCATATTGTGTGAACGCAACGCCCGGTGAAATGGAACTCAGTTGCGGGTTCGCGACGCCGAGCGCGCCGGTCAAGGAGACCTGCGGAAACCGTGAAGCCTGTGCCACCCCGATATTGGCCGTGGCTGCAACCAGATCCTGTTCCGCCTGCAGAAGGTCGGGGCGACGCCGGAGCAGATCGGACGGAAGCCCCGCTGGAATTTCCGGTGGCATCGTCTGGTCGGTGAGTTCGTTCCCGCGTGAAATCTGAGCGGGTTTGCGTCCCAGCAGGAGGCTAATTTGGTTTTCCTTCTGAACCGACTGCCGCTCCAGATCCGCCAGTTGCGCAGCGGCATTGGCGCGCTCCGCTTCGAACCGATCCAGGTCCAGCTTGGAAATGGCTCCCTGATCCAATTTGATGCGCGAGATTCTCACCGTGTCGTCCCAGGCTTTGAGCGTCCGCTGGGTAATGTGGATCTGCAGATCGAGTTGCCGCAAATCGAAATAGGCCTCGGCCACCGTGCCGACCAGACCGAGAATCACCGCCCGTTGCGCTTCCTGGCGAGCCAGCAATTGCGCTCTCGTCACTTCGATGGATCGTCGGTTCTTGCCCCAAAGGTCCATTTCCCACTTGAGCCCA
>DATIGP010000229.1:0-4207 GCA_035454625.1 Nitrospira sp. | reverse complement strand
GTGATGAGATTACGGTCATTACGGGCAACACCCTATATATTGACGAGTCCTTTGCAGTCACTCCTCGGGAAACGTACAAAGGCATTCGCATTGTCCGGGTAGGCTTTACTCGCTTCGGACGGACGCGGACTCTAGGCCGTCTTGCCGATTACCTGTCATTCTGGATTGCCGCCTTCTTCACTGCTCTTCGTACCAAGCATCAAGACTGTTTGATCGTCCTGTCGGATCCGCCTCTCTTATCGGTGCTGGCGGCGGTAGTAGGAATGGTCACACCGATGAAAACGGTTTGTTGGCTCCAGGATGTGTTTCCAGACATTGCGGTTCGCGCGGGCGTGTTGCCTGAGGGATCGGTTGCGCGGTGCCTCAGGTGGTTGTCTCGATGGTCTCTACGGCAGATGGACCAGGTAGTGGTCATCGGACGTTGCATGGAGCGCCAAATACTTCGAGAGGGTGTGCCCTCACCATCACTCGCAAGAATCCCAAACTGGGCTGATGGAACACACATCAAATCCCTCCCGAAACATCAAAATGAATTTCTTCAGATTCATAATCTGGATAAGCAGTTCGTGGTCATGTATTCCGGAAACCATGGAGTCGTCCATGAGTTTGAGACGCTCGTCACGCTGCTTCGAGAGACGCGCTCGGTGCCGGAGTTGTGTTTTTGCTTTGTCGGGGAAGGCGTATGGAAGAAAAAGCTGCTGGAGGCCGCCCGGGTGGAAAGTTGGCCGCACGTCCGGTTTTTTCCGTACCAGCCGAAATCTCTTTTGCAATCTAGTTTGACGGCGGCCGACGTGCATCTCGTATGTCTGCGGACTGAGATGGAAGGTCTGAGTATCCCTAGCAAGGTCTATGGAGCTCTTGCCGCTGGTCGACCTGTCATTTTTATCGGTCCTCGAGGAAGCGAAGCTTCAGCGTTAGTGAGTGAGGCCCAGTGCGGATACACGGTGCAGCCCGGAGACACTCAAGCGGCCGTACAAGCATTGCTCGCCATGTACAAGGATCGCACGTTGTTAGAGAGACAAGGCCAGGCCGCTCGCGTCTATTTCAACAGGCGTTTTGAGCGAAAGATTGCGACGAGCAATTTTCGGCAAGTGTTTCAACGGGTATCCATGTCGTCTGCCATCCCATCCTTGGACGCGACTGTGCTTTCACCTCCGCCAAGGAGCGGATAACGTTGATTTATCCGGTTCTCTTCCTCATTCCCTTCACCATCTCATTGGCACTAAGTCCGCTGATGCGTCGGCTCGCATTCGTTATAGGCGCTGTCGATTTACCCGGAGAGCGCAAGATTCACTCCGTCCCTATCCCACGAATCGGCGGAGTCGTGATCGCGCTATCTTTGGCTATCACTCTTGCCGCGGCCTGGAATATCCGAGAGCTCAATGCATCTTGGATGATCACAGACCTGACAGCTTGGTGGCCCATCCTCGCGGGAGCGGCGATCGTTTTCCTGGGCGGAGCATTTGATGACGTCCGGTCTCTGCCCGTATGGGCAAAGTTCGTCATTCAAGCCGCTGCGGCCGTCACGGCTATTGCCCTCGGCGTGCGCATTGATCACGTATCATTCTTCGGGAGTGATCCTGTTTCTCTCGGTCCACTTGCTTTACCCCTCACCTTCTTGTGGATTGTCGGAATCACCAACGCCTTTAATCTGGTCGATGGCCTGGACGGACTGGCTGTCGGCCTCGGCAGCATCGCCGCCGGCACCTGTGCGACGCTATTCTTTCTTCGTGGTGAGACTTCAGACGCGCTGATCTTAATCGTTGTCCTTGGTGCCTTGCTCGGATTTTTGCCGCACAATTTTAATCCGGCCCGCATCTACTTGGGGGATTCCGGCAGCATGTTGATCGGCTATATGCTCGCAGTAACGGGGATCGTCGGCACGCAGAAGACGGCGACCGCCCTCGCAGTGTTTGTTCCGCTCCTCGTGTTAGGACTTCCCATTATCGATACTCTCTTTTCCATGATCCGACGTTTCAAGGGACAAAAGAGAAAGTCCGCGAGCAATTGGCTGCAGGCTCTCAAGCGCATGTTCCAGGCTGATCAAGCGCATTTCCATCATCGGCTGATGGCGTTGGGACTGTCTCACCGTAACGCCGTCCTCACTCTCTATGCGGTTGCGATAGGGCTTTCGGCGTGTGCGCTGTTGTCCGTGATCTCAGAGTATCGAAATGCCGGGATCGTGATTTTGACGGTCGTGCTCGCGGCGGCAATCGGGATTGGAAAACTCGACTACCGAGAAATGGGTCTTCTTCCAGTTAAGCGGTTGCTTCAGTGGCATGAGGTGGCCTTCGACCGGCGTTTCTTCCTCGGCTTTCTCGATCTGATGCTCATCACATCCGCCTATGGAGGCGCGTTTGTTCTGAAGTTCTACGATGTATCTGGTGACGTCGTAACAAGCTGGTATGTGAATTCATTCCCTACCGTCTTGATCACGCAGTTTCTTTGCTTCTACGTGTTTGGGCTGTATCGGGGTGTGTGGAGAGCGATGGGAGTTGGCGATCTGGTGAAGGTCGCAGTGGCCGTAGGTGCAGCGGCTGCCATTTCGTATTCCCTTGTGGTGATCCGCCATCAGCCTGAGGGGACCATGAGTTTCTTTGTCGTGGATGGATTGCTTCTCGGACTATTTGCGGGAGGAATCCGGAGTGCCTATCGTGTGTTGGACTATTCCCACCAGCGGCGTGCTGATCATGGAAAAGCTGCATTGATTTACGGTGCCGGACGCGGGGGTCAGCTCGTCCTTCGTGAGTTGAGGCAAAACGCTACGCTGGGACTAAATCCCATCGGCTTTATCGATGACGATCCGGCACTGTGGAACCGAACCATCAGCGGCGTGCCTGTTCTTGGGAAAGGCCAGGATGTACCGGCTATCCTGGACGACCATCTCATCACGAGCATGTTGATTTCATCGAAAGCCATCGAGGAGGATCGCATGAAGGCGGTGGTCCAGACTTGCAAGGAACGCGGGGTCATCATCTTGGTGACAGGATTTGAATTGCACCCTTTGATGCAGGACTGCGAACCATTGGTGACACCGACTCTCTCATCCCAACAGGCGGAGCAGCCCTCCTAGCTCTCTTTGCATTACGCAATCATTATGTCAGCTGAGATCGTCGTGTGTACTTAAACGAGCAGACTACTGAAGAGGCTACCTATAAGCCCATTTCGTCGCCAGAGACTGTCGGAAGAGCAGACTGGTTAGGTATCTTCGCGGCCGTCATTGTGATGACTGTCGGCTTGGTTCTGTTGCCATTCTACAGCGCTTTGGCTTCCGTGAACCTTCCCCTTCATCACTGGGCTTATGAAGCCATTGAGCGGCTCACGTCCCTCGGCATCATCGATCGGGCTATGGTCGTCAGCAAACCGTATAGCCGTAAACAAGCCGCGAAGTATGTAGCTCGTGCCATCGAGCGGATCAGAGCCGATGAGATTCGCGCGGATGGCCGAGAGGCCCTGGCCGAGCCTCTGCTCGAACGTCTCATGGTTGAGTTCCGACCGGAGCTCATGGATCTCGGAGCAATCGCTCGCAAACGGTCAGAAACCTCTCAGACTGTGCGCTATGGCGCCCGTCTGCAAACTGAGGTCGATGCCTTTTCAATCGGTGGAGGGCAAAACGTCCGGTTACGGGAAAATCGCGGTGGTGAATATTATGCCAACGGCGTCCAGAACCAGACAGATGTCCGCGGCTGGCTTGAGGTTGGAGACTGGGCGGCCGTCATGGTTCAACCGAAATTCATTAGTAACGTTGATGCTCTCAGTCGTGGTCCCACAGTCGGTCCCCTCACCTCATTGAACGATCAATATGTGTATTTGCGGGAGGCCAGTCTCAAGCTCACCATGTGGAACGTCGCCCTTGAATTCGGCAGAGGAACTCAATGGTGGGGACCGGGTTATCATGGTTCGCTGTTGCTGACCGACCATGCCTTCCCACTCGACATGGTCAAGCTCGGAAGCGATGAGAGCTTTCAACTGCCCTGGGTCTTCAGTAAGCTTGGAGACTGGAAGATCAATACCTTTCTGGCTCGCTTGGAAGGCCAGCAAACTTTTTCGCACGAGAAAATCTTCGGGCTGCGGATCAGTTATCTCCCGACCTCCTGGTTGGAATTGGGGCTGACGCGACTCACCCAGTTCGGTGGTCAAGGAAGTGGAACATCCTTTCCTAAGACACTCATTGACTGCTATAAAAGCCGACCGAATCAGGAAGGAG
>DATIGP010000228.1:0-6544 GCA_035454625.1 Nitrospira sp. | reverse complement strand
AAGCTGCCATGCATAACATCCTTCTCTAGAACCCCGTAACTGTCAAAACTGACAGGTCGGAGCATCGGTTCGCCTGGCGACGGCCCGGTCACGGTTTCGCCTCAATGTCCTTCATCAGCCGCTGAAATTCCTTGTTGCCGCGAATCAGCTTTGAGGCCGCTAGGACGAGCCGATCGATGTGATCATCCTTTAAATACAGCGTGGTTGGAATCTTCATCAGCGCGATACGTTCATCCGGATCCTCAATTTCGCTCAAACTCGCGTTGATGAAATAGATCTCAGCATCCTGAGCCCAGGGACTGTCAGGGCCTCGTGGCTTCACTTTCAGCTCGGCTTTCCATTTCTCCACTCCCATGTTGATGAGCGTTGTGGTGTCGAAAGAATACCGATTGATCGGAATGTCGATCAAGGAGCTCATCGCCTTGGAAAGGACCGGGATATGGTCGCTTCGAAATTCCATCACGTCAGGGGATGTTTCGGCGTTCACGGCGAGAATCACCAATTTCTTCACGTTTTTCACACCCCCTAAGATCAACAACTTCTCGAAGCTTCCCTGAACTCCGCTCCCTTCGATAAGTCCTCGCAGCGCGAGATTGTCCGACAGCCCTCCGTCCAGCAGATGAATGTACGGCCGCTTTTCAGCGTCCAGATAAGAGAGCAATTCGTTCGCCCGCTGTGCTCCGACCCGGCCTCCCCTTTTGGCTTGTTCCAGCCAAGGCGGCGCGACGTACTGACACTTATTCGAAAAATTTCTGAAAGAGATCGGGCTCAGCACAAGAGGAAGTGCGGCAGAAGCCGCGGAAGCGTCGGCAATCGGCAACTGACTGAGATCCGAGCAGATGAAGTCAAACTGAAATTGCGTGAATTCGAATCGCGACAATGTCGCCATGTCTGAGGCATGGATGATGAGCATAGGCCGCTGATGCAGCGCGGCAAGATCTCCGTAGGTTTTCTGCTCGAACAATGCTTCGTTGAGCAGTTCGGCCATGATATGCGCCCGGCCGAAGTAGGGCGACCACAGGCGGATCCAATTGCTGGGTGATCTGAGGATCCGTTCCCTCAGTTCGGTGTCCCAATCCTTGCGGAGAAAACGGTACTCAAAGTCGTGAAAGATCTGATCGCGAAAGAGCGCGTAGTAGCCGCCGGTAAAGGTCCCCCCCGATAACGCGTGAATGAGATCGAGTTCATCCAGCAGGCGCTTCTTCTTGCCTTCCCAGACAATCTGCTGGTTGGCCAACTCGCGGAGCGCGCCGAAGGCGAGCGTCGATGCCCGCGTTCCGCCGCCCGAGAAAGCAGCAAGAAAGAGCAAGCTGTCTGAATTCTCCGCTCCCGGTGGTGCGACGTTGGTAAACCGATAGCCGCCGGTCGGTTCCCATTTTTCCAATGGCACGTTCGGAATCGGACGGACGTACTCACAGCCGGCAGTGATGCCGAGTACCAGGATCAGCAGAGAGGACCACACACGTTTTGACCGTCTTCGCATCGTTTTCTCCCCATCAGCTCGCGATAACCGGCTTGTCACAGTCACCATCACTGAATTCCATCACTCATCATCATCACTGATCACTCATTACTCACCAGCGCTCACCCTCGAGCCGGCGAACATTGCGGCGACCCTTCGACGGGATACGTGAGTGAGCTCTTAATCGCAGCGATCTTCTCGGCGGGGAAGTTCGGCAAATACAGCTCCCGCTTCGCCTTCCACTCCTTGACCTGAAGGCTGACAGCTTTGGCACGTTCTTCATCCAGCGGCTTTCCCGGCAAGGAATATTGCACTTCCGCGGGAAAGGCAAAATCGGATCCTGCCGAGCTCACGATATCCATGATTCGCAGGTTGAGGTCCTCGGCCACCTCCAGTGATTCGCTGTAGTCTGTGACCCCAATGTATGCAAACACCTCAACATCCAGGGAATACGCGCCGAAACTCTTGAAACGGACATGGAGCGGCTCGGCGAGAATTTTCGGATGGGCATATAGCATCTTCCGGACTTCCACAAGGATGTATCTGATCTGATCGGGAGTCGTCTCGTAGCGCAATTGCAACGTCGGATGATACCAGAACCGATCGCGCGCAGAAAAATTGTCCAGATGGAGATTGGCAAACTCTGCATTGGCGACCGTGATGACCGTCCGATCGAGAGTCCGAATCCTGGTAGCCCGCAAGCCGATTTCCTCGACCGTCCCGATCGTATCGCCGAACCGGCAGAAATCCCCGACCTTTACGGGTCTCGATGTAAACAGCGTCAAGGCCCCGAAAAGGTTTTCGAGGCTTTTTTGGGAGGCCAAGGCCACGGCCACGCCGCTGATGCTGAGACCGGCCAGAAGCGTGGTGACTTTGTAACCGGCGTTGTCCAGCCACAAGAGGACGGCACCGGCAAGGGCGACGAACTTTATTAGCCTGGCAACAGGCATCAAGAGAACTCGAGAGCCTCCAAGACCTTTCCGTTCGAGATTGGCGCCTGCCCGTTGCGCCATAAAATCGACGACCCGCATCAACAACCACGCGAGGGCGATCATCTGCACCGTTCGGGCCTGACTGAGCGCGCTGAGTGCGATTGAAGAACCCAGGAAGGTGCCGGCGTTTCTCACCATCACCGTCCAGATCAACAACGCAACCGGGCCGCTGAAGAGGCGCTCGAATTGCTCACCGACCTCTGGGCGAACCGCCCGAAGGCCCATGGCGATAAGTTTCGTCACGAGCATGGCCGCCGGGTAGAGCACGATGGCGAGGCCGATCACTGCTCCCCAAAGCCACAGATTGATGCCGAGGAACGTCACGTCGAACATCCAAGCCGGGAAAATACGTTCGAGCTGGCCGTATCCAAATTGCCGATACAGCTCAGGGATTTCGGTGACGGTGACGTCCGAGAACTTCCAGATGTATACGCCATCACCGCGCGGGACGCGCTGCAACAGCAGGTCGTATGTTTTTCCCTCGGCCTCGAGACGCCCGACGCGCTCCCGGATGACCGGAAGATTGTCGCTCTGATCTCCTTCAGCATTGGTGCTGAGCAATTCCAGATCAATCCACAGCGTTCGGTCCAGCACGATCCAGAGTTGACGGGCCAGCTCCGGCCCGTGAGCTTGCGTAAGCCCGGGAGGGAGATTACGCAGATCAAGAAATTCGGCGGCTCGTGAATAATCCCGGTCTTTCCCGGACGAGAGGAAACCACGCACGCTCGAGCGTGGAGTACCCCGCCCAAGCGAATCTTCGGGAACACCCGCTGCCGTCCGTTCTATGTCGGCCGGCTGCTTTGAGCGCTTCTCAATCATTTCCTTCAAGCTGGGCGTAGCGGCATCTGACTCGGCGCTGAGGGCGCTTTCCCGCAGTGCGGCGAGTACGACCACAGTGCAAAACACCAGGATCAAACAAACATGGCGCTTAAGACTCCTCATGACCGCGCCCTCCTTTCGAATTGCTTCGCTTCCGTTCGAGACATGTACAGATTGTTGTGTGAGGCGTATCGGCAAGCGACAGGACCAGAACTCAGCGAACGCTGGACAATATAGAATGTTCATTGCGGCTTTCATGGCCCAATGAGCGCCGCTTAGAACAGATACACCGTCGCGTACACGTACGCGAGGTTATAGCCGAAGTTGACATTGAAGCCTTCGTCCCCGCTCCCGCTCAACTCGGTGGTCAGACGGTCGTATGCAGCACCCATCGCGAAGTGTTGGTGCAACCGGTATTCGAGCCCGAGATAGACCTCGAACATCGACCCCGAGTATTCGTTCACGGCCAGATAGAAAAAGTCAAAACGGCTTTGGAATTGTAACTTCGGAGTAATGTTGTAGTTCGCAAGAAACCCGACCGACGGAAGGGGAAGCGTGACCTGTTCGTTCACAACTGTGGTGCTGCCGGGTGTTGCAACGCCTCCCGGTGGTGTGATTGTCCCTTGACCTGCGAAGTTGAATTTCGTTTGCGCAACATAGAGGCCCGGCGAGAATCCCAGTTCCACCTTCTCGTTGCGATAAAACGAATAGTTGTAGAACAATCGGTAAACATTGAAGCTTAAGCTGCTCTGGGTGGCCGCACCGGCGTCTATGATTTGGTCTCGAATCTGGATTTGTTGGTTGAGAATTTTCTCTCCGCCCAATCCCACCCGATACCATGACAGCCCTACCGCATGGCGGTCATTGAACCGGTACAGGCCGTCTAGCCGAAATGCATCGGTGCTCTCATCCCCGCCAAGGGTACGAGTGAAATCAACGTTGGCGCCGACTCCTAAGATAGGCCCGCCGACTGAAACGTCTGCGGTTGCGCCGAAGACATAGGCCCAGCCACCGCGGATCATTAACTTATCTTTGAAGGGAGTTTCCGATCCTTCTTCCGCGTTGACGGCGCTAGATAGGGTGAGTGTGAGAGCTGAGACGACAAGAAGAATTAGTGCCGTTCTCAGCACCACCACCTGATGCATAGACGTACCTCCTTGGAACGTGCAATCCTGTGGGCCGCCGAGGTTCCTTGCAGAAACCTGTGTCGTCAGTGGCAGGTTCTTCGCAAATTACCTCTGCGCCGGCACTTGCGCCTTCAATCCCGCTTCGTATTCCTCTGCTGAAATCTCTTTCACCTCGGAGGACTGCAAGGTCACCGTACTCCCGGTCTTCTCATCCTTGATTTTGACGGCCCCGGCCCTGCCGGCATTGTCGATTTTTGTTGTGTAATACGTCTTGCCGGAAGATGGATCGGTCACCCGATAGTGGCTGGAGCAGCCGGCGACTCCCACTATGAGTCCGCAAACCATCACTCCCACGATTAGGTCTCTTTTCATCACGTCCTCCTGTTCTCTTCGGTGAACTTATCCAAAAGGGCGCGTAGTGTAACGAAAATACCCTAGGCTGTCTAGCAGAGTGCGCCTGTCACAACCGCTTCGGCTTCACTTCGTTAAAAGGGGCTTCCAGATACCGTTTAATCCTCTCCTCGTTCTGGGCAACCACCTTGGCAGCCGCCGCAACCGTCAGATCGCGATCGCAGGGAGAGGCCAACCACAGTCGCGTGGCAATTCCTGCCAATCGGCGAACGACTTCCCTCGGCTTCGTCATGTGGCTCTCGTTCGTACGGCAGGACTCGGGCAACTCGCTCATGTCGTCTTTCCATTCGGCATCCGTGTGCCGGAGTGTGATCAGTCCCAGCCGGCCCAGGTCCGGGAGGAGTCCCTGCCGCTGCGCAATCCGGAAGAACCAGGACCGGTATGCCGCCGCACGCTCTTCCATGATGCTCGGAATGCGAGAGAAATCGTAACTGAACAACGTGAACCCTTCCGCCCGGTTGCTCAATTCCTCACCGCCGATCAAAAATGGGAACGAACTGTCAAATGAGATGATCAATGCGCGCTTGGCCTTACCCTCCTGCAGTTTTTTCAAGAAGATCATCAAGAGCGATTCGGCGCCGGTATTGTCAGCCAGCCCTCCATCGCCCACGTGCCAGTACTTATCCTGGCCCTTCACCTTGAAGCTGATCGGTCCGACGATCGGTGGAAACGACATGGAGCCCACCACCGCGGCCGCCACTCTGACAGGACAGGTATCCAGCTTGATGTCTTCCGGCGTCACCGAATGCAGCGATTCCCACCGGGCGCGAAGTATCTGCTCGCTTTCTTCATCCATCTGATGCGACACAGGAAGACGTTTGAGATCGAGGAACACGTCATATTGCGACGCCGCTCTTGGAAGCGTGCTCACGACGAACCGACGGCCGTTGTTGTAGAGCGTCGTATTGATCAGCAGGCGGGGACTGTCCCCTTGCGCTTCCCGTTGCGCCAAATCCTTGAAGGTCATCCCGTCCAAATACGACTCGTCGAGCAGCTCCGCGAGCGACCAGGCGGTCCAGGCAGGATTGATCCATCGAAGCCGAAAGAGCTGGCGCCGGAAAATCAGACCTTCCAGATCGAATTTCATATCCTCTTTAAAGCGACTGAAAAAGGCCTGGTATTCCTGCGTGAGAGCGCCATCGCGCGTGAGCATGGGCACAGTCCTTCCCGGCTTGCGGGCGACGAAGTAGCTGGATGCCATGCTGCCGCCCGAGACGCTCGAAACGTAGGACACCTGCTCGAGGAGCGAGCGTTGATCTGGGCCAATTCGAATTTTACTGAGCGCCTCGAAGGCGCCGGCTGCAAAGAGCGCCGCCCGGCTGCCTCCTCCCGAGACGGCAAGTCCGACCAGGACGTCCTGATCGGTGGCCGACGTCACGCATTCGGGTTGCTCTGCGGCCTGCAGTGTATAGAGAGGTGTCCTCGTCACCCACGCAATCGCAATCAGAACGCCGACGACCAGTGCAATTCCTGTCAGGACGTACAGGAGCACTTTTCCGGCCTGATGGTTGCGTGTCATCAAAGGCTCTTCTATCCCTTCAATCTAGGCATCAGCGCTGCCCTGGCTTTTCACATGCGCGCCACGCTTTCCCTCTTGCAAAAACTTTTGCGGATCGAGCCTGCCGTACAATTCAATCATTTTCGCGACAAGACCGGTCCAGCCGGTCTGGTGGTTGGCGCCTAGCCCGGCACCATTGTCTCCATGGAAATACTCGAAAAACTGGAGATAGTCC
>DATIGP010000227.1:0-2581 GCA_035454625.1 Nitrospira sp. | reverse complement strand
TTCTCCTGGCGAGCCAGTACGGTCGCAAGCCAAGCCCACACCGCCATCAATGGAAGTAATGCCCATGCAATGTGAGTAGGCGTGGCACCGAGGGCTTTCACCGCCGTCACAAGCCAGGCTGTCGATGCGTCGCCTCCACGTGACACCGCCGTATCCATGAAGTTCTTGGCCTTATATTTTTCTTCACGACTGACGACCGTAAACAGAACCTCCCGTGCCGGTTTGGACAGCGCGTATTCCCCGACCCTCCGCAACACGGAAAAGACCACATAGACCGCGAGGGTCGGCCACAAGGCGATCCCCAGAAATCCCACGAGACTGATCGCCGGCAAGAATAGTAGACCCGCCACGAGACCAAACCGGCTGACGAGTCTTCTGGTAATGAACACCTGCGTAAGCCAGGTCAATAAGTTGGTTGTAAAATCTAGCGTGGAAAAGAGCCGCGTGCGGGCCTCCGGCTGGTCGAGGTATTCTGAGACCAAACGCGTCTGCTCAAAATAGAGAACCGTGGCGGTCATAGTCAGGATCGCCAGGTAGCCGCAGACCCCAAGCAAGTACGGCGAGGAGAAGGTCAGACGGACACCCGCCAGAAAGCTGCCGCGCAGCGCCTCGCCTTGCCGTTGTCGTGAGTGAATCGTCTGTGTCCGCGCCCAGCGCTCCAACCGATACACGCATCCGATGCAGGCTCCCAAAAACATGCTTGAGACGACCATCAGCACCGGAATCGGGAAGACAAACGTCAGGCCGGTAGTGAAGAGCGGGCCGAGCAACGCTCCACTGCTTCCCCCGGCGGCAATCATCCCGAACAGCCGCTCTCCCTGCTCGGGTGTAAATAGATCGGCCATGAAACTCCAGAAGACCGACACGATGAACAGATTGAACACCGACAGCCAAACAAAAAATCCACGAGCCACCCATTCCGGATGCACATGACTCGTCATCAATCCGTAGAAGGTCAACAGATTCGCAATGAAGAACGCATAGACGGTCAGCAGCAGCCGGTAGCGCGAGCATTGCGCCGAGAGCCACCCAAACAACGGTGTGGCAGTGAGCATGGTCAGAAACGTCGCGGTCATCATCCAGGGAAGGTTTTTCAATCCGCCCTCGATGGCCATTTCGTCGCGAACCGGACGAAGGATGGAATAGCCGCATAAGAGACAGAAAAAATAGACGAAGGCCCACGCCAACGGGACCAGTTCTTCCCGCTTCGCGCCGAGGGCGTGAGCCCACCGAGTAGGTGTTGATTGGACCGGTCCGTCCATGAACCTGCAGTGTAGCAGGTGTGCTTTCACCTGTAAGCGGTAGATCTGCTAGAATGGGCTGGCCGTACGGAAGCCCTAGAGACAACACCTATGATCGATCTTCGTAGCGATACCGTTACCAAACCGACGGACGACATGCGAAAAGCCATGGCGCGTGCCGAGGTCGGCGACGATGTCTACGGCGAAGACCCGACCGTCAATCGCCTTCAAGATATGGCGGCGGCCATGCTCGGCAAGCGATCGGCGCTCTTCGTGCCCTCCGGGACTATGGCCAACCAGCTGGCCATACGGTCCCAAACCCAACCGGGTCAGGAAGTCATCGTCGAAAGTAAGAGTCATGTCGTTCGCTACGAACAGGGAGCAGCCGGAGCTCTGGCCGGCGTGCAACTTCATTGGGTGACGGGCGAGCGGGGGATCATGACCGTCGAACAGGTGGAAGCCGCGATCAGGCCGAACGATGCGCACAGCATCACAACGGCTTTGATTTGCATCGAAAACACGCACAATGCCGGAGGCGGCACAATTTATCCGCTCTCCACGATCGAAAAAATCCGAGCCCTCGCCGTGCGACATGGAATTCCGATGCATCTCGATGGAGCTAGGCTCTTCAATGCCGTGGCCGCCACAACCTTGCCGCCGACGGTGTACGCCCAACACTTCGAAACCATCTCGCTCTGTCTCTCGAAAGGGCTGGGGGCCCCCGTTGGATCGTTGCTGATCGCCAATGACCAGCGACTCATGGATCGTGCACGCCGCTTCCGCCGCATGTACGGCGGCGCGATGCGTCAGGCCGGAATCCTGGCCGCCGCGGGCATCTATGCATTGGAACGGCATGTCGCTCGGCTCAAGACCGATCATGAACACGCGAAGAAATTGGCTCGCCTGCTGCAGCACATTCCCGCGATCCAAATTGCGCCGCAACATGTCGAAACGAACATCGTCATGTTCGACATCGTCGACGAGCAGCGCTCTCCGGCCGAACTGGTTGCTGCGCTCAAAGAGCACGGTGTGCTCATCAACGCCGTCGGTGGACAGAGTTATCGAGCGGTCACCCATCTGCAAATCACGGACAAGCAGATCGACGAAGCCGCGACCGTCTTTAGCAAAGTCCTCACACGTTGAGCGTTCGACGTTGACACCATATTTCACCATCCATAGAATGCCGTAGCGACCCCGTACTGCGCTTGTTGGTCCCATGCACCATATCGAAGGCCGGCGGGAGCTACGGAAAGTCTTTTTCCGATCAAGTCATATAACACCGAGAACACGATCCACCCTCTCGGGTTTGAACAGGTTATGGACGCACACACGACCACCCA
>DATIGP010000226.1:0-2005 GCA_035454625.1 Nitrospira sp. | reverse complement strand
GAATTGCCTTTGATGCTTTCGAAACCAATCTTTCCTTGATCGGATTGCATGGTGGCTGGGTCCGCCGCCATCAATTCATGCACATTGACCCCGACGGATACGCCAAACACCGCGAGAGCCGCGGCAACCGCCAGCGCATGTGTGCGTCCTGCGTCATCATGGTCTTCTCCCATGGCATCATCCCTCCTGTAGTTAGAGTGTCGACCCGCTCACCTGTTCTCCAACAGCCTGAATGTGCAAGTTCATCTTCTCGGTCATATCGCTGGGCACAGAGATATGACGCGCTGTGCAGAAGCGCGCCAGCACTCGGTCCATGTCGAACCAATCCGGAACCGTTCCAACATTCTGTCGGCCCGCGTCCTCAACGATGCTCTGTACATCAGTTCGTAAGACATCGTTATTGTTCATGGCCAGGTGAACCGCAGAGACCATACGTCCCGTCAGCTCGACATATCGATCGACCGCCTCGATGAACGGCTGTACTCCCTGCCGGTCCAAAAAGTCCTGCACGGTTCCGTTTTCTCCATAGACGCCTTCCGTCTGCGGATGGGGTTCCACCTGGCGGAAGGTTTCTTCGCTGTCCGCCGACACTTTTCGTCCAAGCGGATAGAGCCGGCAGACCAGCGGCCGGTCGGAATGGACACTGCAGCCTTGGGGCGTCAAGAAGACACAGGCTCCCGTCTGTGTACGACGAAGCGCCGTGCCGCTTCGCTCCGTAAAGCGAGCTAGGAATTCCGTTGTTCCGATGCTTCGATTTCGAGCCAGCCGCGCCACTTCATAGGGATTCAGTTGAATGACCTTGTCATAGCAACACCGGCTGCAGGCATGACATTCGTAGGAAAACGGGCTATCACGCCGATAGGTGATGTCGGCTTTTCTGGTGAATTCGTTTGCCAAGGCATTCCTCAGCCTAATACGGGTACGGTTCAATCGGATATCCGTTGAGGATCGCCAATTTTGTTGGATGTTTGGGGTTCATAGCCACGAAACTCACCTGGTTCACGCGTCCATCGTCATATTCCAGAACGAGCGTCCAGTGCTCCAGTCGGTAGCGGCCTTTTCCCGGGGCCACGCGAGCCTCATGAGCTTCCTTGCCTTCCCCATCGCGCTCGGGCAGCACGATCCACATGAGCTTTTCATCTCGGAAGGTGCCGTCTTTTGAGAATGTGCAGCCCTTCAGCGTCCCAATACCACTGGTATTTCCAGGGGCCGGCCAGTGATCCTTACGCCGCACTTCACCGTCGATCCGCAGCCCATCGAGACTGGGCCGTGGGATAAATCGCTCCCCCGTGCGCTCCTGACCACCCTCCACATAGCGGTTCTCAAGTGCGCCATCCGGAAGCACGACATACTGTCTGTCATCACCACCGCGGGTGATCGTCAGCCGCTTGTCTTTCAGCTGGTAGGTGCCCCATCGCTCAGGCGAACGTACACGATGCGCCGATCGATCGAAGCCGAGCAATCCCTCGCCCGGCATCCCCCACAGTGCCGACCCATCAGCGAATAGGATGAGTTCTGAAACCACCGGCTTGTTGGCGAGCCCGCCGACACCGAAACGTAGCTCATGAGTCGTGGCCGTCCACACACCGGCCATGCGGTTTGGTCCTGGAGTGCCGAGCGGACTCGGCTGGCCGAACACCGGGGCCTTGTCGTGCGCACGAGTCGGTGCTGTACTCGCCATCGCGCGCGGGCGTACCGAATTCAAAATGGAATCAATTGCTTTCTGATGGTGTTCAACCGCGCTTGGCGTACCGAGAACCAGAAACCCCTCCGCGCGGTCGTTCAACTCTACCATGCTCAGCACCAGCACGTAGGTCACGCCCCCCGCGTCGATCGACGCTGAATCGATCACCCAGGTGCGTCCGTCGTCGCCCTTCTGCTCCTGAGTCGGATTGGCTTGCAAGACCCGGTGACTGCCCAGCGCGGTCGCCCAGAGTTGCCGATGCGCCTCGGCGCGCGTGAGCCCTGGGCCCAGTGCGAGGCCGGTTCCCACCGGGGCGATGGC
>DATIGP010000225.1:0-15481 GCA_035454625.1 Nitrospira sp. | reverse complement strand
TTTACTTTCGGACGACGGACGTGACGGGGGTGGTGCAGCTCAATCCGGGGGTGGAGATGGTGATGCCGGGGGACAACGTGAGTGTGACGGCGGAGTTGATCAGCCCGATCGCGATGGATCAGGGGTTGCGGTTTGCGGTGCGCGAGGGCGGCAAGACCGTCGGCTCCGGCGTCGTCACCGAAATTCTGGCGTAAGGAACCGCAAGCGGGGAAGTCAAGGCTGACACGAAGATGTCCGTGCCGGCCGGCGAGCGGTCCCGTCGGTTTGTATCGAGGAGAATGAGATGCGCGAAATCATCGACATGGCGTGTACGCTCTGCAAACAGCGAAACTACTCGTCCATGAAAAACAAGAAAAACGATCCGGACCGGTTGGAACGTAACAAATTCTGCAAGTTCTGCCGAAAGCACACGCCTCATAAAGAGGTGAAATAAGGTAAGGCGCAAGGGGTGATGCGTTTGGGCTAAGGGGTCTCATCGATTGCTGACGTCTCGCGCCTCGCGTTTCACGTTCGAGTAGGGGCATGGTGTTAATGGCAGCACATCGGTCTCCAAAACCGAGAGTCTGGGTTCAAATCCTAGTGCCCCTGCCAAACAGAGCTTGCTCGACCCGGAGCGCTTGCCATGTACGCGAAGGGATAACGCCTTCGGTTGGTTTTGGTTCTTTGAAGATGCTTGCTCGTACCGGGCGCCATCGTCGCCGACATGGATACCTTGGTGGTTGGTCGGATCATGAACGTACCAAGCTTGCACACTAAGAGACGGAGCACTGATGTTTAAGCGTATGACAGAGTCGATTCGGCTGTTCGTGACGGACGTACGAGCCGAACTCAAAAAAGTTTCATTTCCGAGTCGGGCGGAGACCATCGGCTCAACGACCGTGGTGATCGTGTTCTGCATCTTGATGTCGCTGTACTTGTCCGTCATTGATTCATTCCTGTCATGGTTGGTCGGCAAATTCATTTAAGCCCGCCGAGAAGAGGCAAGGGATTCAGCGGTAATTCATCGAAGACCTGAGGGTGGTGCATGACAAAGAACTGGTACGTCATCCATACGTACGCGGGGTTTGAGGGGCGCGTAAAGACCAGCCTCATGGAACGTGCAAATCAAATGGGGCTTATTGAAAAGGTCGGACAGGTGCTGGTTCCGACAGAGGACGTCATTGAAATCAAGGACGGGAAGCGGCGGACTTCCCGACGAAAATTCTTTCCGGGCTACGTCCTCGTGGAGCTAGAGTCCCCGCTGGGGGACGAGACGTTGCAGATGATCAAGGAGACGCCAAAAGTTACAGGCTTTGTCGGGGGCGGCGCAGTCCCCACTCCGCTGACCGATGAAGAAGTGGAGTCCTTGCTCAAGCAGGTCGATGCGGGTCAAGCCGAGCCTCGGGAGCAGGTCAAATTTATTAAGGGCGATAACGTGCGCATCATCGACGGACCTTTCCTCGGGTTCAACGGCGTGGTCGATGAAGTCGATCAGGACCATAGCCGGTTGAAGGTGATGGTGAGCATCTTCGGCCGGTCGACCCCGGTGGAATTGGGGTTTTTGCAGGTTGAACGGATTTAAGCCGCTCGGTCTCCAGCCGTCCATCGAGAGTGAGGGCTGAGGGCTGATCGTCGATCGCGAAGGAGAAAGAAAACGAAATGGCGAAAGAAGTTTCGGCGCAGATCAAGTTGCAAATTCCGGCCGGCAAAGCGAATCCGGCTCCTCCTGTCGGCCCGTCCTTGGGTCAGCATGGCGTCAATATTATGGAGTTCTGCAAACAGTTCAATGCCAAGACCCAGAAGGACGGGGACAGTATTATCCCCGTCATCATTACGGTCTACAAAGACCGTACCTTCAGCTTTATCATGAAGACGCCCCCGGCTTCGGATCTCCTGAAGAAGGCCGCCGGGATCATCAAAGGATCTGGTGTGCCGCAGAAGGATAAAGTGGGCAAAATCACCCGACAGCAGTTGAACGAAATTGCGCGGAAGAAGATGGCTGATCTGAACGCGGCTGACGTGGAAGGAGCGGCCAAAATCATCGAGGGCACCGCCCGGAGCATGGGTGTCGTCATTCAAGGCTAATGTCGAGATCGAAGGAGCGTCTGGTTATGGGAAAGAAAATGAATGCGGCGATCCAGAATGTCGAGCCGCGTGTCTATGGGTTGCGTGAAGCCGTGGAAACCGTGAAGCGGTCGGCCTATGCGAAGTTTGACGAATCCGTCGATCTCGCGCTGAGGCTGGGAATCGATCCCAAGCGCTCGGATCAATTGGTTCGAGGGACGGCTTCGCTTCCTCATGGAACGGGGAAAAAGGTGCGCGTCCTGGTGTTTGCCAAAGGTGAAAAGGAACAGGAGGCCCGGCAAGCGGGAGCCGACTATGTCGGGGCCGACGACTTGATGGAAAAAATAAAGGGCGGGTGGATGGATTTCGATTGCGCGATTTCCACGCCGGACCTTATGGCCTCCGTCGGAAAGCTCGGCAAGGTGCTCGGACCGCGGGGGCTCATGCCGAATCCAAAGACCGGCACCGTGACCTTCGAAGTCGGAAAGGCGGTCGCCGACATCCGAAAAGGTCGCGTCGAGTTCAAGGTGGAGAAGGCCGGTATCGTCCATGTGCCGGTGGGAAAAGTGTCGTTCGATCCCGCGAAGTTGTACGACAATGCTTCGGCCATCATTGAATCCGTAATCAAAGCGAAGCCCTCCTCATGCAAGGGGCGCTATCTCAAGAGTGCCACGATCGCGAGCACGATGGGGCCCGGCGTGAAGCTGGATACCGTTGCGCTGACCAAGCAGTGGAGTTGAGGTGGCGCGTTCAGCGTGAATCGTTCATCGCGATTCGCCGGACGGGTAGGTTGAGCGGATAACGATTAGCGAGGAGAGAGGGAGCGATGAAGAAGGAAGCGAAGGTTGCGGCGGTAGCGGAGCTGACCGACAAATTCGGCCGTGCGCGGCTGGCCATCCTGACGGAATGCGTCGGCCTCCCGGTCAACCAGGTCACCGAGTTGCGTAAGCAGCTCCGAGGGGCAAAAGCGGAATATCGAATCGTCAAGAATACGCTCGCGGCGCGTGCCGCCGAAGGGACGATATTGGCCGGGATCAAGGCGCATCTCAAGGGTCCGACCGGTGTCGTCATTGGGTATGACGATCCGGTGCTGCCGACCAAGGTGCTGAAGGATTTCATCGGCGCGGAGAAGCGAGAGGAAAAGATTCGCATGACGGCCGGCGTGGTGGAAGGCAAGATCCTCCAGCCTGCCGAGCTGGCCGCCGTTGCCAAGCTGCCCAAGAAGGAAGTGCTTATTGCCATGTTGCTGTCGGCCATGCAAGGGCCGATTCGTGGCGTCGTGTATACGTTGAGCGCGGTGTTGTCGAAGTTTGTGCGAGTCATTGCAGCCATTCAAGATAAACGGAAAGGAGAAGGGGACATGCCAGCTACGGAAGGAAAGTTGTCACAAGAGGAATTGATCAAGGCGATCGAAGGCATGAGCGTGCTCGATTTGGCCGAACTGGTGAAGGGACTTGAGGCGCGCTTCGGCGTGACGGCGGCGGCGCCGGTTGCGGTGGCGGCGGCTCCGGCGGCGGGCGGCGGTGCCGCGGCTCCCGCCGAAGAGAAGACGGCGTTCGACGTCATTCTTGCGTCGGCACCGGCCGACAAGAAGATCCAGATCATTAAGGTGGTTCGTGAGCTCACGAGTCTCGGCTTGAAGGAAGCCAAGGACCTCGTGGAAGGTGCCCCGAAGCCGGTCAAGACCGGAGTGGCCAAGGAAGAAGCCGATACGATGAAGAAGAAGCTCGAAGAAAGCGGTGCGAAGGTCGAAGTCAAGTAAAGAAGCCGGTTCGTCATCGTCATGGCCTTTTCGGTATTCGTGGAAAGCCGAGTTCATCGGTATCTCGCGCATCTCGAAATCCGGCCGTGACTAGTGGCTGCTGTTCACCGCCAACCACCGTGGAGGAGTAGGAATGTCCGAAACGACGCTTCAAGAATTCGTCGAGCGGAAAGATTTTTCCCGCATTCGAACCAATATCGATATTCCAGATCTGATCGAAATTCAGAAGCGCTCCTACGAAGAGTTCTTGCAGTTTGAGGTCGAGTCGGAGCGGCGGAAGGACCATGGATTGCAGGCGGCGTTGGCCAGCGTATTTCCGATTCCGGATTATAACAACACGGCCGTGCTGGAATTTTCTAGTTACACCTTGGGGACGCCGAAGTACGACGAGCGCGAATGTCTCGAGCAGGGGATGACCTTCGCGGTTCCGTTGAAGCTCCGCGTCCGCCTGGTCGTGCTGGATAAGGAGGATAAGGGACCCCGCAAGAAGGTGCTCGATGTGCGGGAGCAGGAGGTCTATGTCGGTGAATTGCCGCTGATGACCGAGCGAGGCACCTTCATCGTCAATGGGACCGAGCGAGTCGTCGTCAGTCAGCTTCACCGGTCGCCGGGTGCGTCGTTTACGCACGACAAAGGTCGGACCCATGCAAGCGGCAAGGTGTTGTACTCGGCTCGGATCATCCCCTATCGGGGCTCATGGCTGGATTTCGAGTTCGATGCGCGGGATATTCTCTATGTGCGGATCGATCGCCGCCGGAAAATGCCGGCCACGATTCTGTTGAAAGCCTTCGGTTTCTCGAGCGACGACTTGCTGAAGATGTACTATCCTGTCGAAGAAATTCGTGTGTCGAAGGGAAAGATGTTCCGCAAATTGGACCCGGAAATCCACCACGGGCTTCGGTGTTCGGCCGAGGTCACGGACAAGGGCGGCAAAGAACCGTTGGTGCGGGAAGGAGCCAGGTTGACGAAAGGCCTGATTGCGAAACTGAAGGCTTCGGGTGTGAAGGAGATACCCTTACTCCCCGCGGAGTTGGTGGGACGCGCGATTCTCACGGAATTGGTCGATTCGAAGAAGAATAAATTGGCGGAGAAAAATCAACGGTTGACGGCTGAGATCGTAGAACAGATCGCTGAAAGCGATGTGGAAGAATTCAAGGTCATTTATCTGGATATGGCGACCGCCACGCCCGTGATTCTTGACACCTTGGAGATGGAGAAAATCGGGTCCAAGGAAGAAGCGATGGTTGAAATCTACCGTCGTCTCCGTCCCGGTGAGACGCCGTCGGTCGATACGGCGAGAGCATTGTTCGACAATCTCTTCCTGAATTCCAAGCGCTACGATCTGTCTCCGGTCGGCCGCCTCAAGCTGAATAAAAAACTCGGTTTGGACTTGCCGCTCGAACAGCGCACCCTGACCGCTCAGGACATCGTGGAAGTCATCCGCTATCTCGTCAATCTGAAGATCGGCAAAGGAGAAATCGACGACATCGATCACTTGGGCAATCGCCGCGTGCGATCCGTCGGCGAACTCCTGGAAAATCAATTCCGGCTGGGCTTGGTGCGGATGGAGCGAAGCATCAAGGAGCGCATGAACCTTCTCGATATGGAAACGGTCCTGCCGCATGATTTGATCAATGCCAAGCCGGTGGTTGCGGCCGTCAAGGAGTTTTTCAGCAGCAGCCAGCTGTCTCAATTCATGGACCAAACGAACCCGCTGGCTGAAATCACGCATAAGCGACGCCTGTCTGCTCTTGGCCCAGGCGGGCTCACGAGAGAGCGGGCCGGGTTCGAGGTTCGAGACGTGCATCCGTCCCACTACAGTCGTATTTGCCCGATCGAGACGCCGGAAGGCCCCAATATCGGGTTGATTACATCGCTGGCGACCTACGCCCGGATCAACCAGTTCGGATTCATCGAAGCGCCGTATCGGAAAGTCGTCAAAGGACGAGTGACCGATGAAATTGAGTTTCTCTCGGCGATCGAGGGCGACAAATACATCATCGCGCAGGCCAACTCGAAGTTGGATGGGGCGGGGAGGCTGGTATCGGAAACCGTCTCCTGTCGGCACGGTGGAGACTTTGTCCTGGCCACTCCGGATAAGATCGAGTACATGGACGTGTCGCCGAAGCAAGTGGTGAGCGTGGCGACCGCGCTTGTGCCGTTTCTGGAGCATGACGATGCCAACCGCGCTCTGATGGGTTCCAACATGCAGCGCCAGGCGGTTCCCTTGGTGACATCCGAGGCCCCCTTGGTGGGGACCGGGATGGAGGCCGTAGTGGCGCGAGATTCAGGGTACGTCATCCAGGCTCGTCGGGCCGGAGTCGTGGAAAGCGTCGATGCCACCCGCATCGTGGTGCGCGCCGATTCAAAGGACGGCAAGAAAGGGAAGGATTCCGGCCTTGACGTTTATGACTTGATCAAATTCCAGCGGTCGAACCAAAATACATGCATTACTCAGACTCCTGTAGTTCGGATCGGCCAGCCGGTCAAGAAAGGGCAAGTGCTCGGCGACGGCCCGGCGATCGATCATGGAGAGCTCGCGTTGGGCAAGAATGTCCTCGTGGCGTTCATGCCGTGGGGGGGGTACAACTTCGAAGACGCCATCTTGCTCAGTGAAAAACTGGTCCGAGAAGACGCCTTCACCTCGATTCACATCGAAGAGTTTGAGGTAGAGGCCCGTGATACCAAGCTGGGGAAGGAAGATGTGACACGCGATATCCCCAATGTGGGGGAAGAGGCGCTGAGAAATTTGGACGAGAGCGGGATCATCCGTATCGGTGCCGAAGTAAAGCCGGGCGATATCTTGGTGGGAAAAGTGACGCCCAAAGGGGAAACCCAACTGACGCCGGAAGAAAAACTGCTCCGCGCCATCTTCGGTGAAAAGGCCGGCGATGTGAAGGATACCTCGTTGACCGTGCCTCCCGGAGTGGAAGGCATCGTGGTGGATGTCAAAATTTTCTCGCGCAAAGGACTCGACAAGGACGAGCGTTCGAAAAGCATCGAGACAGACGATCAGATGAAGTTGCAGCGTGATCACCACGAAGAGCTGCGGATCATCGACGAAGAAAAGACGAAGAAGATCCGGAAGTTGCTGCTCGGCAAGGTAGTCGGCCGAGACCTGATGGACCCTGAAAGCGGCGACGTCATCCTGAAGAAGAAGGGCAAGCTGACAGCGGAAATTCTGAGGCGATTGCCGGATGATACGGTGCGGCACATCATCCTGAGCGATCCCGATGAGCAAAAAGAACTTGAGGACGTCGAGCGACGGGCGAAAGAGCAGATTGAAATCCTCCAGACGCTGTATGACGAAAAGGTGGGACGCCTGAAGCGAGGAGATGAACTGCCTCCCGGTGTTATCAAGCTCGTCAAGGTCTACATCGCAATGAAGCGAAAGATTCAAGTCGGGGACAAGATGGCCGGTCGACACGGCAACAAAGGTGTCGTCTCGCGGGTTCTTCCCGAAGAAGATATGCCGTATCTCCCGGATGGGACTCCGGTGGAAATAGTGTTGAATCCCCTGGGCGTGCCGTCCCGTATGAACGTCGGGCAAATCTTAGAGACTCACCTGGGATGGGCGGCGAAGGCCTTGGGCATACAAGTGGCCAGCGCTGTTTTCGACGGCGCTTCCGAGAAAGAAATCAAGGATCTGCTGAAAAAAGCCAAACTGCCGGTGAGCGGCCAATCACAACTCATCGACGGCAAGACGGGCGAACCGTTCGGCAGTCCGGTCACGGTCGGGTATATGTATGTGCTGAAGCTTCACCATCTGGTGGACGACAAGATCCACGCGCGGTCCATCGGGCCCTATTCTCTCGTGACCCAGCAGCCTCTGGGCGGCAAGGCTCAATTCGGCGGCCAGCGATTGGGAGAAATGGAAGTGTGGGCATTGCAGGCCTATGGAGCGGCGTCCACTTTACAGGAATTTCTTACGGTCAAATCAGACGATGTGCCGGGTCGATCGCGCATGTATGAAGCGATTGTCAAAGGTGAGCCGTTCCTCGAGCCCGGGTTACCCGAGTCGTTCAATGTGTTGGTCAAGGAACTGCAGAGCTTAGGTCTCGATGTAGAGTTGGTCAAGACGCAAGACTAACCGCTTGTGTGCCGGCTGAAAACCGGCATCAGAGGAGGTCACTACCTTGGAAGGCGTATATACACTGTTCGAAAAACAACGGGATTCGGTGTCGTTCGATTCGATGCGGATTCGCATTGCATCGCCCGAGAAAATCAGGTCGTGGTCGTATGGTGAAGTCAAGAAACCGGAAACGATCAACTATCGGTCGTTTAAGCCCGAAAAAGACGGGCTGTTCTGCGCGAAGATCTTCGGTCCAACCAAGGACTGGGAGTGCAATTGCGGGAAATACAAGCGCATGAAGCACCGCGGGATCGTGTGCGATAAATGCGGCGTCGAAGTGATTCAATCGAAGGTCCGACGCGAACGGATGGGGCATATCGAGTTGGCGGCGCCCGTCGCCCATATTTGGTTTCTGAAGGGTGTCCCGAGTCGGATTGGGACCTTGCTCGATATGAGCCTCAAACAGCTCGAAAAAATTCTCTATTTTGAGAGTTATGTGTGTGTCGATCCGGGCTCAACCGATCTGGCGGAAAAAGAATTGGTGCCGGAGGATAAGCTGCGCACTCTCGTCTCCGAGTTCGGTTCGAGCGGGTTTAAGGTCGGGATTGGTGCTGAAGCGATCCGAGACCTACTGAGGAAAATCGACATCAACGCCTTGTGGGATGATTTGCAAGTCAAAGCCAAAGCCTCGACCTCGGCGGCCATGAAGAAGAAGTACGCCAAGCGGTTGAAAGTGCTGGAGGCGTTCCGCAAGTCCGGGAACAAGCCGGAGTGGATGATCATGGACGTCATCCCGGTGTTGCCGCCCGAGCTGCGTCCCCTGGTTCCGCTCGATGGCGGCCGGTTTGCCACGTCCGATCTGAACGACCTCTACCGACGCGTGATCAATCGAAATAATCGGCTCAAGCGGTTGATGGAGCTGAAGGCGCCCGGCGTCATCATCAGGAACGAGATGCGGATGTTGCAAGAGGCCGTCGATGCTCTCTTCGACAACGGTCGCCGCGGGCGTGCGATTCGTGGTCCGAACAAGCGCCCTCTGAAATCCTTGAGTGACATGCTGAAGGGAAAGCAGGGACGATTCCGACAAAATCTGTTGGGCAAGCGCGTGGATTATTCCGGACGGACCGTGATCGTCGTCGGTCCGGAGCTGCGCCTCCATCAGTGCGGATTGCCGAAGAAAATGGCGTTGGAACTGTTCAAGCCGTTTATCTTCCACAAGCTGGAGGCCAGGGGGGCGGCCACCACCATTAAGAGCGCCAAACGGCTCGTCGAAAAAGAGCGGCCGGAGGTCTGGGATGTTCTTGACGAGGTGATCCGAGAGCATCCGGTCTTGCTGAACCGAGCCCCGACGCTCCATCGATTAGGCATTCAGGCATTTGATCCTGTATTGGTGGAAGGAAAGGCGATCCGCTTGCACCCGCTCGTGTGCGCGGCGTTCAACGCGGACTTCGATGGGGATCAGATGGCAGTGCACGTCCCGTTATCCGTCGAAGCGCAGGTTGAAGCACGGGTTCTCATGATGTCCATCAACAACATTCTTTCCCCGGCCAACGGCAAGCCGATTGCGGTGCCGTCACAGGATATGGTCTTGGGCTGTTATTGGCTGACAAAGGAACGGCTGGGTGCGAAGGGGGAGGGCAAGGTATTTGGTTCTCCCGAAGAAGTGCGGATCGCCTTTGACGCGAGAGAAGTAGAAGAGCATGCGCGGATCAAAGTGCGGCTCGGGGGCTCGTTGGTACAGACCACCGTCGGCCGTGTCCTGCTGTCCGAAATTCTTCCTCCTGGTTTACCGTTCACGAATGCGAACAAGCTCATGACCAAAAAGGAGATGACGAAACTCATTGATGCCGTGTATCGGCAGACCGGTCATCGTGACACGGTGGAGTTTCTGGACAAGATCAAAGACATCGGTTTTACCTATGCGACCCGAGCTGGTTTGTCGATCTGCATCGACAATATGCATATCCCGAGTAAAAAAGAAGACTTCATCGGGAAAGCGCAACGCGAAGTGAATGAGATCGAAAAGCAGTATGCAGAGGGCTTGATCACGAACGGCGAACGGTACAACAAGGTGATCGACATTTGGGCGCACGTCACCGAGCAGGTCGCCAACGAGATGATGAAGGAACTCGGCGCCGGAGGCGATCCATCGAAGGCCGAATCGTTCAATCCGATCTTCATGATGGCCGATTCCGGTGCCCGCGGCAGTTCGCAGCAGATCCGGCAGCTGGGCGGTATGCGCGGACTGATGGCCAAACCGTCCGGTGAGATCATTGAAACGCCGATCACGGCCAACTTCCGCGAAGGACTGACGGTGCTGCAGTACTTCATCTCCACCCACGGCGCTCGTAAGGGTCTGGCCGACACGGCGTTGAAGACGGCCAATTCCGGCTATCTGACTCGGCGATTGGTCGATATCGCCCAAGACGTGATCATTAATGAAATCGATTGCGGGACGCGCGACGGCATTATCGTCAGCGCCTTGGTCGAAGGCGGTGAAATCATCCAACCGTTGGAAGAGCGTGTCCTCGGCCGCTTGGCGGCGGAGGATATCCGCGATCCCGTTACGGGAGAAATCATCGTCTCGTGGAACGAGGAGATTAATGAAGACTTGACGAAGTCGATCGTGGAAGCCGGCGTCGATCGGGTGAAGATCCGGTCCGTACTGACCTGTCAGTCACCGCGCGGAGTCTGTCGCGCCTGCTATGGCCGCGATTTGGCACGCGGGCGCCTGGTGGAAAAGGGCGAGCCGGTCGGTGTCATCGCCGCGCAATCCATCGGCGAGCCGGGTACCCAGCTGACGATGCGGACCTTTCACATCGGCGGCACGGCCAGTAAGGTCGTCGAGCAAACGGTGCTGGAGGCGAAGCATGCCGGGCGTATCAAGTTCATGAGTTTCGATGCCAAAAAGAATGCCGATATTCACAACGCCGGTATCGCGGTGCGGAATAAAGAAGGTGAATGGGTCGTGATGAATCGCAATACAAAAATTGCGATTGTCGATGATAGTGGACGAGAACGTGAAAAGTACCCCGTGGTGTACGGCGCCAAGATCAAGATTAAGGACGGCGATCCGGTGGTCGTCGGGCAGAAACTGGTCGAATGGGACCCCTACTCTCTGACGATTTTGACGGAGGTGGGTGGAAGAGTGGCGTACGGGGACATCGTCGAAGGCGTCACGATGAAGGACGAGTTTGATGAAGTGACCGGCTTGTCGCGCAAGGTCATCATTGAACATACCGGTCAGACGCTTCGCCCGCGTGTGTCGATTAAAGATGAAAGCGGTAAGACGGCCAAGGTGACCGGCGGATCGAATGCCGTGGCCAGATACTTGTTGCCGGTCGGAGCCCATATCTTCGTCGAAAAAGGCGCCACGGTATATCCCGGTGACGTGTTGGCAAAGATTCCCCGTGAAACGACGAAGACCAAGGACATCACAGGAGGTCTTCCGCGCGTGGTGGAGCTGTTCGAGGCACGGAAGCCGAAGGAGCAGGCGGTCATCACCGAGATCGACGGAGAAGTCTCCTACGGCGGTTTCGTCAAAGGCCAGCGCAAGGTTCTGGTCGACAATAAGATGGGCGATGTGAAGGAGTACTTTATTCCCAAAGGCAAGCACGTCAATGTTCACGAAGGTGACTGGGTGAGGGCGGGGGAGCCATTGATGGATGGATCCGCGAATCCGCATGACATCCTCGATGTGTTGGGTCCCAATGAGTTGCAGAAGTACCTTGTGGATGAGGTTCAAGACGTGTATCGATTGCAAGGCGTGTCGATCAATGACAAGCATATCGAAATCATCGTGCGGCAAATGTTGCGCAAGGTGCGGGTCGAAGATCCGGGAGACACTCAGTTTTTGCCGGGCAGTCAAGTCAGCAAAAGCGTGTTTGAAAAGGAAAACGAGCGAGTGCTGGCCAAAGACGGGAAACCGGCTCTGGGCAAGCCCGTCCTCCTTGGGATTACGAAGGCGGCGCTCACGACAGACAGCTTTATTTCTGCGGCATCGTTCCAAGAAACCACGCGCGTTCTTACGGAAGCGGCGATCAATGGACGCGAGGATAATCTGTTGGGCTTGAAAGAAAACGTCATTGTCGGCCGGTTGATTCCGGCAGGGTCAGGGTTTGAAGAATACCGAGAAACGTTCGTCATCAGTGAAAAATCGGAGCCGACGCCTGTAGGGGTTGCCCCCGCTGCGCCGGCGATGCCATCTGATGCGGCAGTCCCGGCGGTTTCAGGAGAAGCCGCTCGATCTTAGCAGACGCGAGAATGCTCGCCTACTTGACAGTGGACGGTTACGTCACTATAATCCGGCGGCTTTGCACTTGACGGTTGGTGCTTGTTCCTTTTGAAAGGTCTGAACGCGATGCCGACGATCAATCAACTGGTCAGAAAAGGGCGGATCTTTGTCAAAGCAAAGACGAAAAGTCCCGCTCTCAAGTCCTGTCCGCAGAAGAGAGGCGTGTGTCTTCGCGTGTACACGACGACGCCGAAGAAGCCGAATTCGGCCTTGCGAAAAGTGGCTCGTGTGCGCCTGACGAATGGTATGGAAGTGACGACGTACATCCCCGGCGTGGGACATAATCTGCAAGAGCACTCGATCGTGCTTGTACGTGGGGGCCGCGTTAAGGACCTGCCCGGTGTTCGATACCATTTGGTGCGCGGTGCGTTGGATGCGGTGGGAGTGGCCGACCGAAAACAGAGTCGCTCGAAGTATGGGGCGAAAAGGCCTAAGTAGAAAGAGCGCAGAGCTGAACTGAAAATCACCCTGATGGGATAGATCTATATGCCTCGAAGTAGGTTTTTGGGCCAACGAGAAGTGCTTCCTGATGTGCGGTACCGAGACAAGCTGGTCGGGAAGTTCATCAATACGTTAATGAGCAACGGAAAAAAAAGTACCACGGAACGGATATGCTACGGCGCATTTGATGTGATTCAGGAGAAGACCGGCGGCGACCCGCTGAAAGTCTTTAAGGCAGCTGTGGATAATGTGAAACCGATCGTTGAAGTCAAGTCTCGTCGGGTGGGAGGGGCCTCCTATCAGGTTCCGGTCGAAATTAGACCGGCACGCCGAGTGTCGTTGGCGCTTCGGTGGTTATCGCAGTTTGCCCGTACGCGCGGCGGGAAGAGTATGCGCGAGAAGCTCGCAGCCGAACTGTTGGATGCGTCAAACAATACGGGGGCTGCGGTCAAAAAGCGGGAAGACGTACATCGGATGGCGGAAGCCAATAAAGCGTTCGCCCATTATCGCTGGTAGCGTCATTCTGTGCTGCAGTTGAGCCGTGCTGCGATCCGCAGATCCGGGTGCTCTTACGTCGCAGCAGTGTGATGCGGCTCAATTTGCAGCACAGGTGTTTTTAGAGGGGTTGAAGTGGCTCGTCAGACATCGCTAGAGCGTACAAGAAACATCGGCATCATGGCTCACATTGATGCCGGCAAGACTACGACTACCGAGCGGATCCTCTATTATACGGGCATGACTCACAAGATGGGTGAGGTTCATGAAGGAGCCGCTACGATGGATTGGATGGAGCAGGAACGCGAGCGAGGCATCACCATTACGGCTGCCGCTACGACCTGTTTCTGGCGCGACCACCGCATCAATATTATCGATACGCCTGGCCATGTGGATTTTACGATTGAGGTGGAACGTTCGCTGCGGGTGCTGGACGGGGCGGTGGCGGCATTCGATTCAGTGCAGGGGGTTGAGCCTCAGTCCGAGACGGTTTGGCGTCAGGCGGATAAGTATCATGTCCCTCGTATCGCCTTTATGAACAAGATGGATCGGATTGGGGCGGATTTCTACGGCAGTGTCCAATCCATCATCGATCGGCTCGGAGCGCAGCCGGTTCCTATCCAAATTCCCATCGGCCGTGAGGCTGAATTTCGAGGATCGATCGATCTGGTCAGAATGAAGGGGTACTTCTACGACGATGAAACGCTGGGTGCGAAGTACAAGGTCGATGAGATTCCGGCCGATCTCCTCGCTCAGGCAAAAGAGTACCGCGAGAAGATGCTCGACGCGGTCGCGGAATTCGACGACCAGGTGATGGAAAAGTATTTGAACGGACATCCGTTGACGGAAGAAGAAGTGATGCGTGCGATCAGGGCCGGGACTATTTCGATGAAGATCACTCCCGTGCTCTGCGGATCGGCCTTCAAAAACAAAGGTGTGCAGCAGCTATTGGACGGCGTCGTCGATTATTTGCCGTCGCCGCTCGATATTCCTCCGGTTCTCGGTGTAGATCCCAACACCGGCAAGGAAGTGGCAAGAAAGGTGGACGACGCTGAGCCGTTTGCGGCGTTGGCTTTTAAGATCATGTCCGACCCGTTTGCCGGTCAGTTGACATATTTCCGCGTCTATTCCGGGACGTTGAAGACCGGCACGCCGGTTTTGAACGTGACGAAAGGAACAAAGGATCGGATCGGGCGTCTCTTGAAAATGCACGCGAACAAGAGAGAAGAAATCGATGAAGTTCATGCCGGGGACATCGTCGCGGCGGTGGGGCTCAAAGGCGCCACCACGGGGGATACTCTGGCGGATGAGAAGCAACCGGTGCTGCTTGAGATCATGAAGTTTCCCGAGCCGGTCATCGCGATGGCGATCGAGCCGAAAACCAAGCAGGACCAAGAGAAAATGGGCTTTGCGCTGCAAAAGCTTGCGCAAGAAGACCCATCCTTTCGCGTGCGGACAGACGAGGAAACGGCGCAAACGATCATTGCCGGGATGGGGGAACTTCATCTCGAAATCATCGTTGATCGGATGTTGCGCGAATTCAAAGTTGAAGCGAATGTCGGAAAGCCTGAAGTGGCATTCAGGGAAACGATTCGACGGAAGGCTGAAGCGGAATCTAAATACATCAAGCAGACGGGAGGGCGCGGGCAGTATGGTCACGTCGTCATGACTGTCGAACCGTCTGAGGCGGGTAAGGGGCTGGAGTTCGTCAACAAGATCGTGGGAGGCGCGATTCCGAAAGAGTATATTCCTGCCATTGAAAAAGGCGTCCGGGAGCGGATGGAAACCGGAGTGGTGGCGGGCTATCCGCTGCGAGATGTCAAAGTGACCGTCGTCGACGGGTCATACCATGACGTCGATTCGAATGAAATGGCGTTCAAAATTGCGGCCTCGATGGGTTTTGCCGATGCCTGTAAAAAAGCTGATCCTGTCCTGCTCGAGCCGATTATGAAAGTCGAGGTTTTGGTTCCTCAGGAGTTTATGGGCGACGTGATCGGCAATTTAAATGGACGAAGAGGCAAGGTGCAGGGGATGAAGGTTCGAGCCGGTGCTCAAGCGATTGAAGCTGCCGTGCCGTTGATGGAGATGTTCGGTTATGCGACGGACCTTCGCTCTCGGACGCAGGGTCGCGCTACCTACAGTATGGAGTTTGACCGGTACGAGCAGGTGCCGAAGAATATTGCAGAAGCCATCATCAAGAAATAGCGGTTGGTGAATCACGGAGGGAGTGGGTTATGGCGAAGGCGAAGTACGAGCGGAAGAAGCCGCACGTGAACATCGGGACGATCGGGCATGTGGACCATGGGAAGACGACGTTGACGGCGGCATTGACGAAAGTGTGTGCGGACAAAGGGATGGCGAAGTTCGTGAGCTA
>DATIGP010000224.1:0-3089 GCA_035454625.1 Nitrospira sp. | reverse complement strand
GAAGTCAGTACGGCGCGCTTCGTGGATGAAGAAGGGCCTGCTGTCCTGATCATGCTCCGAGACATCAGCGAACGGAAACGACTCCAGGAACAGTTGCGCAAGACCGAGCGCATCGCAGAACTGGGCACACTGGCGTCCGGCATGGCTCACGAGATCGGGACACCGATGAACGTCATTCTGGGCCGTGCCGAATATCTGATGGATCGCGTGACGGAGGAGCCGGTCAGGAAAGGGCTTCAGACCATCATTACCCAGGTTGAGCGGATCACCAAGGTGATGAACCAACTGCTCGCCTTTGCACGGCGCAAGTCCCCCGAGCGGGCGTCAGTCCTGTTGAAGGATATTGTAGAAGACGGTCTTGAGCTGTTTCGTGAACGGCTCGCGAAGAGCCGCATCACGGTGGAATTGATGTTCGACGAAGACTGTCCACCGGCGCTGGCCGACCCGGACCAAATGAGCCAGGTTTTCATCAATCTCGTGATGAACGCCGTGCACGCCATGCCGGACGGCGGAACCCTACGAATCGGCCTGGCGTCGGAGAAACAGATGGTGAAACTTACGGTGGCGGATACAGGTCATGGGATTCCCCGGGATGTGATCGAGAAAGTCTTCGAGCCGTTCTTTACGACGAAAGAATTCGGCCAGGGCACCGGTCTGGGGTTGACCGTGGTCAAGGGCATCATTGAGGAACATCTTGGATCCATCGCCGCGGAGAGTGAAGAAGGTAAGGGCACGACGTTTACGATTTTGCTGCCGGCCTGTTTCGAGTAGCTGACAAGATGCATGCAAGCAAGCTGACCAGTATGGAAATGAGCGGGCCCTTCTCGCCCTGTCATCTTGTCAGCCTTCGGTCCTTCACTCGCTTGTTAGCTCGCCATGCTGTGGCACTCCGCGACGGCGCGTTTCCTCTCCTTTGTGGTATTTTTCGCCACTGGCGCTTCGTACGAGTAGACGCTGAATCGAAATCGCCATGCAATCAGCGCATTTAAGCTGATTCTTGGTACCGGCATCTCAATTGCTCTTTTGCATAACAAACCGAATCAAATAGGAACAACCGTGGAAAAGGAAAAGCCGGCAGTTGTGCTGATCGTTGAAGATGACCGGGAGATGCGTAGTCTCCTCTGCGATGAGTTTTGTGGAATGGGATATCGGCTGCGTGAAGCGAGCAACGGAGACGAAGCATTTCTGTCGGTCCTGCATTCCGTCCCGGATCTGATCTTAACGGACCTCCGGATGCCCGCTGGGGGAGATGACTACGTCAGCCGGTTACGGACCGTAGCGCCCGGCTGCCCGATCGTCGTGATCACGGCATTCGGCGACGCCACATTGAAAGCACGCGTGGTGAAAGCCGGCGCGAACGCATACTTTAACAAACCCGTCCGTATTGCCGACTTGAAAAATTGTGTGCAACGATTGCTCAACGCGGGAACGCAGGGGTAGCTCTGATCGCGGCTGATGCATCGGGACAAAAACGCATCCTGTTCACCGTGCTGCCTCATTTCCGTACGATACGTTGCGTTGCATCACGAAGAAACGAGATTCCGTTGACTGATTTCGAACGCTCCACCGGACCGATTCCGACGGATGCCATCATTGCTGCGCGGATTGAAGCGATCAAGCAATTGGCGCAGGGGCTGTCCGACCGCGTCGCCGTCATGGACCGATCGTTCAACGTCGTGTATGCCAACGAAGCGGCGTGGTCTACTGGGACCACACAGACTGATCGATCTCATGCCAAGTGCTATGAAGCCTTTGCGCATCGCACCGACCCCTGCGGGACCTGTCCCGCGGTCAAGGTGTTCGAGGCCCCGCAAGTGCAGTGCGTATCCTGTTCGGGCGGAGGGGACGGCACGGCCTGTGGAATGCAGCAAGCGTTTCCATTGGCGGATGCCAACGGTACCGTGGCCTCGATGCTGGTGCTGTTTAAGCCTGCGCCGAAGCTCAATCGTCCTGCAACACCACATGACTCCGGTTGTCAGGCGACAGACGATCGTTTAGGAGATCTGATCGGCCGAAGCTCGATCATGCGGCAGCTTTTCGATATGACTCGGCTTGTGGCGGACAGCTCGGCCACCGTCCTCATCCAGGGTGAGAGCGGAACGGGCAAAGAACTTTTGGCAAAAACGATTCATGCCCTCAGCAGCCGCAAGGACCGGCCTTTCGTCGTCGTCGATTGCGGTTCGCTGACCGAAACCCTGCTCGAAAGTGAATTGTTCGGGCATGTGAAGGGAGCCTTCACCGGGGCGGTGGCCAATCGGCGAGGACTATTCGAAGAAGCTGACGGAGGCACCATCTTCCTCGACGAAATCGGCGATACCACGCCGACCTTTCAAGCCAAGCTGCTCCGCGTGCTGCAAGAGGGAGAGATCAAGCCCGTCGGTGGAACGCGGTCGCTGAAGATTCATGCGCGGGTGATCTCCGCCTCGAACAAAGACTTAGGCGAGTTGGTGAAAGCCAAGACGTTCCGGCAGGATCTGTACTATCGACTAGCTGTGCTGCCGCTCTATTTGCCGGCGCTTCGGGAACGGCGAGAAGACATCCCGCTGTTGGTCCAGCACTTCGTGGCCGGGTCCTGCGCTCGACACCATCAAGCGGTGCGGCCGGTTGGGGAACGAACGATGAGGGCGCTTCGCGACGCCCCATGGCCCGGAAATGTCCGACAATTGCAGCATTACATCGAACGAGCCGTGGTGACGACCCCCGGGCCATGGCTGGTGTGCGATGATCTGGTTTCAGGCGGCATCGTGACCGAGGACGAGGGGCTCCGCTCAGCCTCGCGGGAGGTGGTCGCTCAAACTGAGCGGACCCGGATTATTGATGCCCTCAAGAAGACGGCGGGAAACCGATTGAAAGCGGCCAAACTCCTCAAAATAAGCCGCGCGAGTCTCTACAACAAGCTTCGTGACTATCGCATCGAATAAGCGTTCGAATTGCGCGTCCCCACCCTTTCCTCGGCCACAACCCTCCAACTATTTGGATAGTCCAATCACTGAAATGATGGGATATCGATCGGCCTCTCTGTAAGTAAGGTCAAAGAGCGGACACTAGTACTCCAGCTGAAGGCTTCGGCACTGTCCCGTCGTGCCCCA
>DATIGP010000223.1:0-36433 GCA_035454625.1 Nitrospira sp. | reverse complement strand
GCCAAGCTGGACAACTCCATTCTCATTCCGCTCGGCACGCTTCCCAATTCCCTTTCCAAATTGGACAAGAATGCCGAAATCATCGCCTACTGCCACCATGGGATGCGAAGTGGAGACGCCACTGGTTTCCTCCTCCAGCAGGGATTCTCGAATGTGAAGAATTTGATCGGCGGAATCGACGCGTGGTCCGTGCAAGTGGACGGCAGCGTCCCTCGATACTGATCAATGAGATAGTGCGATCCAGGCGAACGACGGTTGCAGATTCCCCGAGGTTGTACGACTGCGGTGGGTGTTCTGCTTGCCGCCCATCGCTGTTGATGGCGGCAGCGACTATCAGCTCTTTCCTTGGAAATATTCTACCGTTTGCTTGAGCCCGTCAGCGAGATCCACCTTGACCTCCCACCCCAGTTCCTGTTTGATCCGCGACGAGTCGACCACACTGCGAATCTGCTCACCGGGTTTGGCGGGGCCATGAACTTCCTTGGCACCTGAACCGGTCAGGCTTGCAAGCATCCGAAACAGTTCATTGACGGATGTCTCAGTACCGGTTCCCACATTGTACACTCCGTGAGCGTCCTGGCTCATGGCGGCCAAGTTGGCTTCGGCCACGTCATCCACAAACACGAAATCTCTCGTTTGCCGGCCGTTGCCGTTGATAATAGGCTGTTCGTTACTCAACATTTTTTGGATGAAGATGGCAATGACTCCTGCCTCTCCGTCGGGATCCTGCCGGGGCCCATACACGTTGGCGTACCGTAGGCTGACCACTGGAATCCCGCTAGTCCGCTGGAAATAGGACAAGTAATGTTCGCCACACAGTTTACTGATGCCGTAAGGCGACAAGGGGTTGGTGACATGAGACTCAGGGGCGGGAAAAGTCTCCTGTTCACCGTAGATCGCCCCACCGGACGAGGAGAAGACGACTTTACGGCAACCATACCGAACCGCTTGTTGTAACACGTTCATGGTTCCCAAGACGTTGACCTGTGCGTCGAACACCGGGTCGTCTACCGAGCGGCGGACACTGATCTGTGCCGCCAGATGAAGGACGATGTTGGGCCGTTCATTGCGAAAGACCCGTTCAAGCCGCCAGCTGGTAATGTCGGTCTTGTACAGACTCGCCGCACGATTGACATTCTTCCGCTTTCCGGTGGCCAAATTGTCGACGATAACCACTTGATGCCCCTCTTCAACGAGTCGATCCACCACATGTGACCCGATAAACCCTGCGCCGCCCGTCACGAGTACTTTCATTGGCCCTCCTGAATGAACGTTCAGCCGTTACGACACTCCTTACATACCATGAAACGGAATGCCGTACTCCAAGATAGCTAATATTTCCTGATTGCCTTTTTTCCCTTTGATCGGTGCAGTCACGGTACGCACTGTTCGCAGCCCTATATCCGCCGCAAACCGCACCACTCGGTGAACCGCTTCCGTACGCTGAGCGTCGTCACGCACGATCCCCCCTCGACCCACTTGCCCTTTTCCCACTTCAAACTGTGGCTTGATCAAAGCGATGACGTAGGCCGGAGAACGGAGAAATTTCATGATCGGCGGCAGCACCTTCGTCAACGAAATAAATGAGACATCGATGACGACGAGAGCCACCGGATCCGGGACGGCGGAGGGAGACATATAACGAATGTTGGTCCGTTCAATCAGCACAACGCGCGGATCTTGACGGAGCCGCCAATCGAATTGACCGTAACCGACATCGACCGCATAGACCTTCGCCGCCCCTCTTTGGAGCAAACAGTCGGTAAACCCGCCCGTCGAGCACCCGACATCGAGGCAGATGAGTCCTTGCGGGTCAATGGAGCAGGCGCCGAGGGCTGCTCTCAATTTTTCTCCGCCTCGGCTGACAAACGGCTTGCTCTCTCCGATAATCTCGATGACCGCATCGATGGGAATCACCCTGGAGGGCTTGTCGACGATCGTCCCGTTGCTCTTGACCTTACCCGCGAGAATCATACGGACGGCGACGTCTCGGCTCGGCGTAAGTCCCTTAGCCGTCAGCACCCGGTCACAACGATCCCGATCGAGTCGTATGTTCGTACTCATGAGGCCCGAAAGGGAAACGCGGAAAGGACCGCTACTTAAAAGAGCGATTGGTTATGAGTTGTCGGCGGAATCCTGCACATCAATGTCATCCGAAGTGAAGGCACGTAGCTGTTTCTTTCCATTCTTATCCTGAACAAGCACTTCGACCTTCCGCTCAGCCTCTTCCAGCACTCTCAAGCAATTCTTGGACAGCCGAATGCCCTCTTCAAAAATCTTCAACGACTCATCCAATGGCAAATCCCCCTTCTCCAACTCCCCGACAATGGCCTCTAAACGGGCCATTGCTTGCTCAAACTTCACACCAGCCACAATAATCTCCTTTCAGGCCCACAAGCACGACATTATAACTGAATACAACGAAATCTGAACCGGCTTTAACCCGACGGATCCAAGCGGACTTCCTCCACCGTGCACCGGATTTGCCCCCCGGCGAGACGCGCGGATAGTTGTTCACCGACGGAAACCTGTCCGGCATTGCGAATGACCCGGCGTCCAGGCATGGTTTCGAGAATCGCATAACCCCGATCCAGAATGGCAAGCGGACTGAGCCCGTTCAATCGGCCGAGATAGGCATGGGTTTGCCCGGCCTTCCTGTTGATGCCGTGGTTCAAGGCCGCGATCAAACGCAATTGCAACTGTGGCACGATCACCAGATCCCGACGTACTTGGTGCACTGGACTCTTCTCCATCAGCGCTTGTGTCCATGCTTGCACGTTCTCCATCGCCTGCTTCAGCCGGCCACCGATCATGTCTCGCATCCCCGCCACGGCACCGTCCACTCGCTGAGCTTCCTTAAGAATTCTAAACCTGATGTTGTTCATATGGGCCAGCAAAAGATCCAGTCGCTGCTGTTGCCCCAGACATTGCGAGCTCATGGCGTGGCGACAGCGGGTGGTGAGCATACCCAATCGTTCAACAATTTCCCCCAGCACTGGAGCAACCATTTCGGCGGCTGCGGAGGGGGTGGGTGCGCGTACGTCTGCCGCGAAGTCGGCCAGCGTCACATCGCTCTCATGCCCGACCGCTGATACGATGGGAACCCGTGACGCGGCGATGGCTCGTACGACGGCTTCTTCGTTGAAGCTCCACAGATCTTCCAACGAGCCGCCCCCCCGTCCGACAATCATGACATCGACAACACCCAGCCTGTTCAAGGCTTGGATGGCGTCTGTGATTTGTTCAGCCGATCCTGCTCCCTGTACCTGTACAGGCGCGAGGATAATGTTTAAGATAGGACAGCGGCGGTGCAACACGGCGATCAGGTCTCGAACCGCCGCCCCGGTCGCCGAGGTCACGATTCCGACAGTCCGGGGGAACGCCGGTAATGATCGTTTACGCTCCCTCTTGAAGAGCCCTTCAGCCTCCAGGCGACGCTTCAGCTGCTCAAACGCCAACTGAAGGGCCCCCCGCCCTTTGGGTTCGAGATGATCGAGTAGGATTTGATACTCGCCCCGCGGCTCATACACGGAGAGCCGCCCTCGTACGACGACATGCAACCCCTCGTCCAGACCGAACCGCAACCGAACGGCCGTGGAACGGAAGATTACCGCCCGAATCTGGCTCGTCTGATCTTTGAGTGTACAGTATAGGTGTCCAGACCCTGGCGCACGGAGGTTCGAAATTTCTCCTTCAAGCCACACTTCGGCGAAGTGTGTTTCAAGGGAAAGGCGAACCATGGCGGTCAGTTCCGAGACGGTGAGGATGGGTCTCGAGGCCGACTGGAGAGAAGAAAGGGACGGCGAAGGGTACCTATTCGTGAGCCTCTCCTTTGAAGTTCACTAGATGATCATCGGCGGCCGCGAAGGTGACGTTGGGGGCGGCGTGCCTCTCGCCCCGGCCTCTAATCGATGAGACGAATTCGCTCAAATGCGACCGCCTTGCCCAAGCGGGGATCGAGCTCAAGCAGGACCGCACAAAATACGGACGGTCCCGATGCGACTTCAAACCGCCGCGGCATCGCGGTCAAAAATTTGTCGATCGCCAATTCCTTCTTCACCCCGATCACCGAATGGAGCGGGCCCGTCATGCCGATATCCGTGATGTACGCCGTACCCTTCGGAAGGATTTGCTCATCGGCGGTCTGGACATGTGTATGCGTACCGACGACGGCAACCACCTCTCCGTCCAAAAAATGCCCCATGGCCATTTTTTCAGACGTCGCTTCCGCATGCATGTCGACTACGATAGCGGAAGTCTCGCGCTTCAATCGTGACAACTCGCGTTTTGCCGTCTGAAACGGGCAATCGATCGTCGGCATGTACACTCGGCCCATCAACTGCAGGACGGCCAGCCTCTCTCCACCTGCGGTCTCGATGACGGCACTCCCGTTTCCCGGAACTCCCGGAGGATAGTTCGACGGACGCAACAAGCGGGGCTCCCGCGAAAAATAATCGACCGCCTCCTTCTTGTCCCAGGCATGATTTCCGGTAGTGATCACCGATACGCCTGTTTCGAACAGTTCTTCCGCCAGCTCCGGTGTGATACCGAAGCCTCCCGCAACATTTTCGCCATTGGCGATCACTGCATCAATCTGATGTTGTGCGATCAGCCGCGGCACCGCTCGAGCGACGGCTCGGCGGCCCGGTTCTCCCATAATGTCGCCGATACACAGGACCTTCATTTGGCGTATTCCACATACCGGCTTTCCCGAATCACGGTCACCTTGATCTGACCCGGGTAGGTTAATTCCTGCTCGATTTTCTTGGCCAGTTCGCGCGATAGCTGAAAGGACTCGGCGTCGGTGATATCTTCCTGTCGAACAATGACGCGTATTTCACGACCCGCTTGAATGGCATATGCTTTCTGCACTCCCTTGTGCCCGGTCGCCAGCGATTCCAGCTTCTCCAACCGCTTTACGTACGACTCCAGAGCCTCCCGTCTCGCTCCGGGGCGCGCCGCAGACAGCGCCTCGGCGGCCGCCACCAGGACACTCTCCGGACAAATGGGTTCCACTTGCTCATGATGTGCGGCGATCGCATTGACGATCTTCGGCGATTCCCCATACTTCTTGGCAATCTCGGCCCCCAGCATCGCATGCGGCCCCTCTTCTTCGTGACTGACCGCCTTGCCGATGTCATGTAGTAAGGCTCCGCGCCGAGCGAGTCTGACATCGAGACCCAACTCGGACGCCATGATGCCGCAAATGTAGGAGGCTTCGCGGGCATGATAAAGATTATTCTGCCCGTAGCTCGTTCGATACTTCAGGCGGCCCAACACTTTGATCAACTCGGGGTGAAAATCAGAAAGACCCAGTTCAAAAATGATCTTCTCGGCTTCCTCATACATCAACTTATCGATGTCGACCTTCACCTTTTCGACGATCTCCTCGATTCGCGTGGGATGGATGCGTCCATCGTGCATCAGCCGTTCCAGCGATACCTTGGCGATCTCGCGTCGCAACGGATCAAATCCTGAGATGATGACGGCTTCAGGAGTTTCATCGATGATCAAATCAATGCCCGTCGCGGCTTCAAGGGCACGGATATTGCGCCCCTCCCGTCCGATGATCCGCCCTTTCATGGCATCATTTGGAATCTGAACCACCGAAATCGTGGATTCCGACACATAATCACGAACGACGCGTTGAATGGAAGCGGTAATAATCTCCCGAGCTTCGCGTTCGGCATTCTCACGGGCTTCTTCGATCGTTCGCTTGGCGATGCCTACAGCATCGAGTCTTGCCTGCGATTCCATTTCGAGAATCAATTGTTTCTTGGCTTCATCGGCCGTCATCCCGGCTACGCGTTCGAGCGCCTCGCGATGTTCCCGTTCGGCCTTGGCGCAGGCTGACTCTTTAGCCGCGAGTCCTTCTTCCCTTTTTGCAAAATCCGCCTCGCGCTTGCGTGACTCATTTTCCCGCTTTTCCAGAGCGGCGAACTTTCCGTCGAGCCCGCCTTCTCGTTGGATTAGGCGCTTCTCCATTGCCGACAGCTCACCAAGCTTGGCTTTCTGCTCTTGTTCGAATTCGGACTTCGCTTTGAAGACGAGATCCTTGGCTTCCAACATGGCTTCTTTAAGAACATTCTCCGCTTCTCGTTGTGCGTTCTGTACGACTTGCTTGGCCAAGTCTTTTGCTTCAGCCTGTTTGGCACCCGTCATCCGCCGTCGTAGCAGCTCGAATAATCCTGCACCAACCACGGCACCGAAAATCACCGAAAGAATAATGTAAATAACGATTGAGGTAGAAATGGGAGTCACCCCCTTCTTGTGAAATAGTCAGATCACAATAAACTCCACCCTGACTTGCACCCATGCGCGAACCGAGTGGAGTGGTGCAAACTAATGTGAGGTGAAGAAAAGAGACGGAAGGGCTTAGGAAACCGCGAATCGTCTTGTCTGGAAATACAAGGGACCGTCAGGGTACGACCCCACACCCGGCACGTGCCGCTGTCTGCCCTTCCTTTGTTGGCTTCGAGATATCAGCCATGGGAGAGAGCCAGCTATTGAAACGGGTATGGAGGATGGATACTCGCTCTGGCCATCAAGTATGTGCCGAATCGCCTCACCTTCAAAGATCGGCGGTCGCATGGCTGATTGCAGCTCCAGCCAAAACCCGACCCATACCATGAGCATCCACCGAGCCAACAATTCGTATCCCCTTCGGCAAACGTTCTCTTTAGTCCTTGGCATTCATTTCCAGCTAGGTTATGACCGACGACGTCATGCTTCCCTACTCATTCCTAATCTCCACCATTCACATAAGTGCATAATAACAAAGGGACTCTTGGAAAGCAACAAATCGCCGCCTACCGGAAGAGCGATGTGGGCATCTGTTCATCGATTGATTCCATCAACGTCACCATCCGTCGTTCCACGTCGGCTTCACCTTGGACCCTCTTTTTCTCAGACTCAAACAGCTGATGGGCAAGGTTAATTGCCGTCAGCACCGCCAACTTCGATGGGGTGGTAGTCTTCATCCCTTCCGCCAGATGTTTCATATGATCGTCGACAAAATGGGCCAGCCGCCGGATATAGGCATCATCGCCCTCTCCCGTAATCGCGTACCGTTGACCATAAATCTCTACATCAATGGTCTTAGTCAATGGCCACCTCCTTCGGATCCTCGACACATTCAAGCAGCTCCATCTCATTCATGACCTTTTCGATTCGCGCCTTGATATCCATCCGTTCCTTTTCCCATCTGCGATTCATATCATCCTGCGCAGCTAGCCTCTGGTGAGCCGTCCTGAGTTCCTCCTCCAATACCGCATTCTTCCGTTTAAGCTCTTGGACGAGCTTCACCAAGTCACGAATTCGGGTTTCCAATGCATCAAGTCGGTCCAACGCCATAATCAACCCCTCTTCATCAATTATCCCTATGGATTGGGGCGCACTATAAAAACTTCACAAAACCTTGTCAAGAAACGGTCTTTTGAAGTCCCGCTAGCCGGAGATATTCCTTGTAGCTGCGCAGTACACGTTTGACGTATTGCCTGGTCTCCTGATACTGGATCAACTCAACGAATTCATCCTCGCTGCGGCCTTGAAACGTTGTCGCCCACGTTCCCACCGCGATCGGACCGGCATTATATGCGGCAATCGTGTGAACTATGTTGCCTGCAAACTGGGCAAACAATTGCTCCACATATCGAGCCCCGATCCGGATATTCGTCTCTTGATCGAACAGATCTTCTCGGGATGGGCTTGGAAGACGATGCTGTTGCGCCACGGCGCTGGCGGTGGCGGGCATGACCTGCATCAATCCGATCGCGCCTACGCGCGACACGGCCCTCCGATCATATTGGCTCTCCTCCCGAATGATCGCTGCGACAAGAAATGGGTCAACTCCGTTCGCTCCCGACATTTTAATCGTGGGGATCAACCCGGTGGGGTAGGCTACGCTCCAAAGACCATCCGCAACCACTCCGCCGGTGCGCTCCAGCTTTTCACGGAATCGAGAGCGCACCAGGCGTAAGGCGTGATGATAGGCGCCCACTTCACTCAACATTATGGATAACGCCGCCAATATATCGGGGTCACGGCTATATCGATCTGTCAGCGCACTCAGCTCTCTCGCGGCATCTTGCTCAAGGCCCAGCGTCCTAAGTTCCATGGCCCGCCGGTATGCCGGCAGCAGTTCGATCTGCATTCGACTTCTTGTCTCATTGTCCTGAACCGACGTCTGGCTTATCTCTGCGACAGGCTGGATGGATGAGGTGGCGACGGCCGAACTTTCCTGTTTCGTCTGCCCGGAAACCGACATGCCGGTTTGGTCGCGCGCCAACTGACAATAGTAGGTATACGGAAACCGCCGGCAGAGGAGCGCGAACGTTTCTTTTGACTTCGAACTTTCCACGTGACCGTAGGAACGGGCAATCCAGTAGAGGGCTTGCGGCTCTAGATCGCTGTCTTTCTGATCCACGATCTGCTGCCACACGCTGATGGCCTCCTGATAACGAGCCGCCCGGTAGAGTACCCATCCTTCCCGCCACTGTGCTTCCGCTCGTTGAGAAGCCGGTTCTCCGAACTTGGCCACCAGGCGGTATCTCGCAATCGCTTCGTCGAACCGTGTCTCATCTTCCAGCCAGATCCCTGCAAATAAATTAATCTGACCTTTCTGTTCCGGAGTCAGCGTTCGTTTAGGAAGTGTCCGGCAGAGGTCCAGTAACTTCTCCCCCTGTCCCTGCCGGAGGTACACTCTTCCCAACCATACGCTTGCTTCATCGGCCCGAGGTCCGGATTCAGCGGTCAACGCATAAAAAGTTTCGCGTGCCTGATCGTACAGCTTCAACCGAACTTGAGCGATGCCCAATTTGAGTTTGGCCTCCCCGCGGTGCGGTGAAGAGGAGTCTTGCGCCAAAAACTTTTTCAATTCCTCGATGGCCTCCGCGTGGAAGGACTGCCCGAGAAAAGCCTGCGCACGCTCGTAATGCGCGTCAGGCGCCGCTGTCCACGGCACGCCTCCGATGTTGCTTCTCAGCAGAGTCTCGGCTTCCTTCGCTTCTTTCGTCTGTGGATATTTGACCCATAGCTGCTTCAGCGTTTCTCGACCTTCCGTCAATTGATTCTCTCGAAGATAACAAGACGCCAACCGCAACCAGGCCTGAGGAGTCTGCGGATCCTTATCATTTGCGTTGACCGCCTTGACGAACCAGGCAACGGACTCGGGACAACTGGACGCCTGATACCAGGCTTCCCCTGCACGGAGTGCCACCTGATTGAGAAGAGTGGAATCGGGGGCCGCTTGCGGCACTCCTTCGAACATACTGGCCGCCTCTTTCGCATCTCCCAAGCGCAGCAACGCCTCACCGATCCAGAATCGAATATAATCGTCGAGCACAGGAAAGTCCTGTTGTGCGGCTCGGAGGTATGGCAGAGCGCCTGCAGGATTCCGCTCGATCAGAATGACTCCGGACAGTAACCCGGCACGTTTGCCCCATAGCGTAGCAGGAAATGCCTCCATGACCTTTCGGAGACGTTCCAGCTTAAGCGCCACCACTTGATCTTTCGTCAATGCGTGACCCGGTCGCTCTTTCGGCCAGACCGCGGAAACAAAACACTCCTCCGCCGTCGTACAGCCATTAGCCGCCGATTGTTCCAACGTCTCAGTCTGCGCCGTATGTCCGTCCGAGAGAAAACCCCCAGGCCAAAGCGCCAGGCAGGTGGCGACCGCCAGCCTGCAGCCACCGGTGGATCGATACTTGCGACGGGTCTTCATGGCGGCTTTCATCCGCGTTCATTATATACAGGGACGCCTGCAATGGAAGTAGTTTCAGGACCCGGTGGCGGCATGGCCGTATGCGGCATGGCTTCCGCTATGGTAGGCTCCTCGTAGTAAGGATGATATGACCGACGTGCCGATGGCTCTTTCTGGTACCGTGACGACGCTCTTGGCTCTCCCCGAATCTCAGATGGTGAAGTTTGTCCGCGCGCAAGGCTGGCCGAACTATCGGGCCACCCAGATCTTGCGTTGGCTCTATCAACGACGCCTACGAGCTATCACCGACATGACCGATCTACCCGGGCACGATCGCAAGGCGCTGGTTCGGTCCGCCGCAATCGGGCGTTCGACCCAGGTCACGGTTTTGCCGTCGCAGGACGGAACGCGCAAGTTGCTGTTGACTCTGGACGACGGCCTGTCGATTGAAGCGGTGATGATCCCGGATGCGGATCGGTTGACGCTCTGTGTCTCAACTCAGGTCGGTTGCATGTTGGATTGCCGCTTCTGTTTGACCGGACGAATGGGGCTCAGACGCAACCTCAAGCTGAACGAAATCATCGATCAGATCCTGACAGCACAGGATTTGCTCGATCCCGGGCAACGGCTCACCAACCTCGTCTTTATGGGAATGGGGGAACCACTGGCCAACCTGGACACGCTCAAAGCAGCGATCACTGGTCTGACGAACCAACTATGGGGTCTTGGGTGGTCTCCTAGGCGAGTGACCGTGTCGACAGCGGGTCTGGCATCCCGACTTCCGGAAGTCGCGGCGCTTGGGGTGAATCTTGCCATCTCGCTCAATGCCACCACTGACGAGCAGCGGCGAGAGCTGATGCCCGCGGCAAGCGAAATCGCTCCACTTAAATCACTCTTGGCTGCCTGTCGTCTCTGTCCGCTCAGTTCTCACCAACGACTGACCTTCGAATATGTGTTGCTGAGCGGCGTCAACGATCATGCGTCTGATGCCCGCCGATTGGCAGGATTACTGAGAGCCATGCGGTGCAAGGTCAATTTGATTCCGTTCAATGAATTTCCAGGCAGCTCTTTCCATCGCCCGTCTGACCGCGCGGTTCTGGAGTTTCAATCCATACTCCGTGACGCCGGCCTCGATGCGTTTGTTCGAAAGAGCCGTGGACGGGACGTGCTCGGTGCTTGCGGACAACTTGGAAAGCTTCCCGGCAACCGACCCTCCATTACCTTGACACCCATTGAAACACGTTGCTAGCATGAGAGTCCCTACCGCTATCATGATCGTACGGAATATCCAGCATCACCGGCGCATCCATTTCCTAGCACTCTTAGCGGCGTTTCTTGTCCTGAGCACTCCGATCTTGCACGGAGCAGAACCCAACGAGTACATCCTTTCTAACGGCATGAAGGTATTGCTCGTCGAGATGCCCAAGGCTCCGGTGGCCACGGTGCAGGTATGGTACAAGGTCGGTTCGCGAAATGAAGTCATGGGCCGGGCCGGACTCTCACATATGCTTGAGCACATGATGTTCAAAGGCACGGCGAGATATCCGAAAGGCTCATTTTCCCGAACTGTCAGGAAAAACGGCGGGATTGACAACGCGTTTACCGGACAAGACTTCACCGCCTACTTCGAGAATCTTGCCGCGGAACGTGTCGGACTGGCTCTTGAACTGGAGGCCGATCGGATGCAGGGCCTTACCCTGGATACCAGCGAATTTCAAACCGAGCGCGACGTTGTGAAAGAGGAACGCCGCCTCAGATCCGAGGACGATCCTCAAGGAGCGCTGGTGGAGGCGCTGTTTGCCCATGCCTTCCTCAGCCACCCGTATCATTGGCCCGTCATCGGATGGTTCGCGGATCTCGATGCGATGTCTCTCGAAGACTTACAACGTCATTACGACACATTCTACTCGCCGAATAATGCGACCCTCGTCGTCGTGGGGGATATCAGGGTCGACTCTTTACTTCCGACGATCAAACGTCTCTTTGAGCCGATCCCCAGAGGCCCCTCGCCCAAACAAGCCCTGCCACCGGAACCGGAGCAGCGGGGCGAACGCCGCTTTATCCTGAAACGCGAAGCCCAGGTCCCCTTTGTCATGATGGGATTTCGCGTACCCAACTATTCAAACGAAGACTCGTATTCTCTCGACATCCTCGAATCGATCCTGTCTCGCGGGAAAAGCTCCCGCCTCTACCAGAGCCTGGTCTACGAACAAAAAACTTCGTTGGCCGTCGGAGCCGAGTACAGTCTACTGCAGACGGATCCCGGCCTGTTTTATTTTTACTCATTGGTCAATCCCAGCGCAAAAGTCGAAGGCGTAGAAGAAGCCATCCAGCGCGAGATCGTTCGTCTTCAGCATGAGCCGCCATCCGAGCTGGAGCTGCAGCGGGCCAAGAACCAAGTTGAGGCGGCACGAGTGTTTGAGCAAGACTCGAATTTCCGCCATGCCATGTTGATGGGACAAGCGGAATCCGTCGGCGCCGGCTGGCGGCGCATTGACCAATTTGTGGAACGTATCCGTGCTGTAACGGCGAAGGACGTCCAGCGTGTTGCGAAGCAATATCTCACTCAAGACAATCGGACCGTCGGAATTCTCATTCCTATACCTTCTTCCTCATCGGAACCAGCCCATACGGCCGTTCATGACGGGAAGTCATAAGACAAATCATGCTGACAGCGCCACGCGCCCAGAACAGCAATTCTGCCGCCTCTCGATCCATTCGATGGCGGTCAGTGACCGGCATGGCGGTGTTGGTCCTTTGGGGATTATGCGCGGCGAGGTTTGTGCACGCCGCCGACATTTCTCCCACGAGGTTCGCCACTCCGAATGGAATGGTTGTTCTCGTACTGGAACAACATTTTCTTCCCATCGTTGAAATCCATGCCCTCGTCAAGACCGGCTCAGCGCAGGATCCTCCGGATAAGGCCGGCTTGGCGAACTTAGTGGCCGGCCTTCTCGACGAAGGCACAACAACCAGATCCTCCAGACAGCTGGCCGAACAAATCGACTTTGTCGGTGGTTCATTGGGTGTTCAGGCCGGCGAAGACTTCACGACCGCATCGGCGCGTACGTTGAAGAAAGACGTCGAACTTGGATTCACGCTCCTCGCCGACATTCTTCAACGCCCCGCCTTTCCCAAACAAGAGTTCGAACGAGTGCGATCGCAGATCCTCGGTGAAATTGCCAGTGATAATGACGATCCCGGGCATGTCGCCATGAAGGCCTTCAATCAGCTGATTTTTCAGAATCATCCCTACCGTTGGCCGGTGAACGGGACTGAGGAAACCTTGGGTAAGATCACCTTGGCGGACGTGCAGAACTTCTACGCCAAGGAATATCTTCCCAACCAAGTTATCCTAACCGTCGTCGGCGATGTCACCGTGGAGCAAGCGACGGCGCTCGTCCAGACCCATTTCGGAACTTGGAAGAAAGGGGCAGTGCCGTCCCGAACAGTTAAAAAGCAGGCTGTCATCGACAAGAAAGTCGTGCAGCTCATCGAAAAAGACCTCACTCAATCGACCATCGTGATCGGTCACCCCGGCATCAGTCGGACCAACCCTGATTTCTATGCCGTCACCGTCATGAATCATGTTTTAGGAGCCGGAGGATTTTCGTCACGACTCATGGATGTCATTCGAGACAAGCAGGGACTTGCCTATGGCATTACCAGTCATTACGACGCCCGATTGATGCCGGGTTCTTTCTGGATCAACCTCCAAACTCGCACCGAAACCACTAATCAGGCCGTCAACGGAGTCTTGGCCGAAATGAAGGCCATCCGAGAGGCTCCGGTCAGCGATCAGGAATTGGCCGATGCGAAAGCTTTTCTGATGGGCAGCTTCCCCTTACGGTTGGATTCTACGGCGAAGCTGGCTCAAGTCCTGGCGCAAGTTGAATTTTATGGGTTGGGGTTCGATTATTTCAGTCAGTACCCAAAATGGATCGACCGAGTGACGAAAGAGGACGTGCTCCGCGTGGCAAAACAGTACCTGGATCCTCAGCACTATGCACTGGTCGTGGTCGGCAATATCGCGAAAGCCAAAATACGCCATTAGGATTGCGGAGAGTTCCCATGAGGCAACCGTTCTCTCTTCAACAGAAACTCGATCGGCTTCGAACTCTACTGACGGAAATGGGATCGGTCCTCGTTGCCTATTCCGGTGGGATCGACAGCACGTTCGTTCTGAAAATCGCACACGACCAACTCCGCGAAAAGGCGGTCGGGGTCACGGCCATCTCACCGACGTTTCCATCTCTTGAGTTGGAAGATGCGGAACGGGTCGCTCAGGAAATCGGCGTCCGCCATGAAACGGTACAGACCGATCAACTGGCTGTTGATGACTTCGTGAGGAATGACGCCAATCGCTGTTTTCACTGCAAGACTGACTTGTATCAACTTCTTGGAAAAGTCCGACAATCACAGGCGGTCGCGTACGTCGTCGATGGAACCAACATGGACGATTTGGGTGACGACCGTCCCGGCATCAAAGCCGCTCGGGAATGGGGCGTACGCAGCCCGCTCGTTGAGGCCGAGCTATCGAAGGCCGACATTCGCATGTTAGCCAAAGAACTCGGGCTGTCGAATTGGGATAAGCCGGCCGCGGCTTGTCTTTCGTCGAGGATCCCACGTGGAATCCCGATTACACTGGAAAAACTGAGCCAGGTTGAAGAAGCGGAAGTGGTACTCCATCGTGAAGGATACCGTCATTTTCGAGTGCGGAATCACGGTGACATCGCACGAATCGAATTGGCACAGGATGAACTTGCTCGGCTTATGGAATCAGACCGGCGTGCAGAGATCAGTGCCAGGCTAAGGGCATTAGGTTTTAAGTTCGTGACGGTGGATTTGGAAGGGTATCGCCCCGGTGGAGTCACCCTAAAATGACTCCACCGGCAAATCTCGACATGTGCTAGTGCGGATGTGACTTCGAAAGTGCGTCAAGCGCTTCGTCTGCAAACCTTCGTTGGTCCGCTTCCGTTAAACTCCGTTGAACCACTTTCTCCGCCACCATAAGAGCGAGTTCCGTCGTCTGGGTTCGGATATCTTGTAGAGCTTTACGACGCTCTTGGTCGATCTCGCGCGTCGCATCACCTTTGATGCGCTCCGCCTCCACGGTCAGCCGTTGTTCGTTTTCATCGAGCAAGCGTTGAGCGCGTTCCTTTGCCGCCGAGAGAATGGCCTCTGCTTCCTTTCCCGCCGCATTGAGCTTGGCTTCATATTCTTTGAGTCGTCGTTCGGCCTCGGACCGGTGCTGCTCGGCCTGATCGAGGCTGTCCTTAATTTTCCTTTCACGCTCTTCCAAAGCGCTCAAGATGCCGGGGAATGCATACTTGTAGAGCACGAACAAGAGAATTCCGAACGAGACGATTTCCCAGAAAATCAACGAAGAAAAAAAATTGGATTCAAACTGTGGCATGTATATCTCGCGAAACGTTACACGTGAACCGTTAAACGAGAACGAACCCTCGATAAACGATTCACGAAAACGGTTGACGCTCTCCTTATTTTCTGAAGCCCATGATGATGAAGGCAATGACCAAGCCATACAGCGCAATGGCTTCCACCAGAGCAAACCCAATCCACATATATTTCGTGACGCGGGCTTCGGCTTCGGGCTGACGTGCCACTACTTCAATCATCTTCCCGAAAATGTAGCCGATCCCTACACCGGCCCCGGCAAATCCCGCCGCGGCGCATCCCATACCGATCAACCCTGCTGCTGCTGAATCCATTATGTCTTACTCCTCCCTTGGCTAAACCCGCATGCGCTAATGCGCGTGCTCTTCATGGCCATGTAAATGAAACGCGTCTCCCAAGTAGACACATGTCAGGATGGTGAATATATACGCCTGAATGAAAGCGATGCCAAACTCCAGTCCGTATATCGCTACCGTAAACACAAAGGGCAACCAGCCGATCAACAACCCTCCTCCAATCGTGAGGCTGAACAGCACCGCGAGCATCACATGACCTGCCGTCATATTCGCAAAGAGCCGAACCGCCAGCGAAATAGGCCTCGCCAGTTGACTGATGATCTCGATCGGGATCATCAGTGGCAGCAGCCATCCGGGCGTACCAGGTGGGATCAGTATCCCCAGGAACCTTGCCCCGTGTAACCAAAATCCTACGACTAAGCTAAGCCCGTACACCAGGCAAGAAAACACCGCCGTCACAATAATCTGGCTCGTGACCGTGTACGTGCCGGGAATCAACCCGATATAGTTGGAAAAGAGAATGAACACAAAAAGAGTCGCGATGAGAGGAAAGAATCGCATGCCGTCTTTCCCCATCGTATCCATGATCATGTTGCGGATGAAATCCACCATCATCTCCGCCAAACTCTGTAACTTCCCGGGCACCAGCTTGCGCGACGATCCGGCCATCACCATGATCACCGATGCCAGAGCGATAACGACCCACATGAAGACAACGGCCTTATTGATGGAGATGTCCAACCCGCCGATCGAGATCGGGATCCAGTTATGAAGTTCGAACTGATGGAGCGGACTTTCTTCCATAGCTATCCTTGCCTATTTGATTTCTCCGTCGGGCTTTGCCATCGCTGTGCGGACCGATACGCGCTCCTCATCCCGGCGACCAGCCCGAGCACTAATCCGATGACGAGTCCCCACGGCGTAGTTCCGAAGAGATGCGTATCGATTACCCATCCTAACCCGCCTCCGACGATCAGCGCAGCCAGCAGTTCCGTTCCGATTCGAACGGCCTGACCGAGCCCCGCGTATAAGGGATCTTGTTGAGGGGGCATCCCAATCCCACGGAAGGCGAGAGCACATGAGGAGAACTCTGCCCCTGATGGGGTTTGCAATTTAAGCAAAAGCCTGCTTGGTATGTCAAGCTGTTAGAGGTCTATGCGCACAAAAATCGCTGCGGTATAGTGATGGTTCTCCGTATTGGAAATGTACCGACCATGTCCAGAACCTTACCCTCGGCGATTCCGTTTTTGCACGGTTCTCCTTCGCCTCTCATCCTGACACGCCCCTCTCCCTCAGCCAATCCTTTTGAACTGTACGCAAAGATCGCCTCGGCTCGGCACCCTTCGTTTCTCTTTGAGAGCGGAAACGGTGAAGGCGCGATGGGACGGTATTCATACTTTGGCGTCGATCCGTATCAAACGTTGCATGGGAAGGATCAGACGTGTGTGGACCGATCGGCTCAAGGCCGCCTGGACTCTTGCGCATCTCCTTTTCAACGGTTAGTTCACCTCATGAACCGTCAGCGGATCACTCGTCCTCCCGATGTTCCGCCTTTTTTCGGCGGCGCGGTCGGCTACTTGAGTTATGACCTCGCTCGTCAGTTCGAGAAGTTGCCATCCTTGGCTTTCGATGACCTTGCCGCCCCTGATCTAGAATTCGCATTTTTCGATCTTGTCGGAGCAATAGACCATGAATCGAACCGTCTGATACTCATGTTTTGTCCGCCGCTTGAACGATTTTTGAGCGAGCCACGGGAAAAACTGTTCCGCGAGGGTAAAGATCGACTGGCCGAATTTGAAGCCCGCGTGACACGGCCTGTTAAGGTTGACGCGCACTGGAGCGATCTGGGTCGCCTTATCTTTTCACCGGAACAGGAGCGGGCCGTCTATAGTCGAAACGTGAGCCGTTGCCTGGAGTACATCGCCGCGGGCGATATCTACCAAGCGAACCTTTCCCACCGCTTCAACGTGACCTGTGCGGCATTCTCCTCTCGTGAGGATCTCCAAACCGATCTTTCTGCCTATAGTCGTGTGCGTGCATTGAATCCGTCACCCTTCTCTGGAGTACTCCGGTTGGAAACAGTTCGTCTCATCAGTTCCTCACCTGAACGGCTTGTTCGGTTGAACGGGCGCCGAACCGATACGAGGCCGATCGCAGGCACCAGACCCCGCGGAAGAAGCGCCTTCGACGATCGGCGCCTGATCGAGGAACTACAGGCAAATGAAAAAGAACGTGCGGAACATGTCATGTTGGTCGACCTTGAGCGTAACGATCTCGGTCGAGTCTGCCGTTTTGGAAGTGTCCATGTCGATGAATTGATGACGGTGGAACAATATTCTCATGTCAACCACCTGGTCTCCCAGGTGGTTGGCACCCTCCGAGATCATGCAACTGGTTTCGACCTGCTGAGAGCCATGTTCCCTGGTGGCACGATCACCGGCGTGCCCAAGATCCGCTGTATGGAGATCATTGAGGAGCTGGAGCCTGTACGCCGCGGGCCGTACACCGGTTCGATGGGTTATCTCAGCTGGAGCGGAGATCTCGATTTCAATATATTGATACGCACGCTTGTTATGAAAAACGCCGTGGGTTATCTCCAGGTCGGAGCAGGAATTGTGGCCGATTCAGATCCGGTGCGCGAATATGAGGAAACAATCCAAAAGGCACAGGCTTTCTTCAGCGCATTTTCATAGCATGTGGATATACCTGAACAACAAATTCGTCGCCGACAAAGAGGCGGTGGTCTCCGTCTTCGACCATGGATTTCTCTACGGTGATGGGGTGTATGAAACGATTCGGTCATACGGTCCCCGTATCTTCATGCGAGACGAACATCTGGCACGGCTGTTCCGTTCTGCGACGGAAATTGGCCTGACGATCCCGATTCCATTAAAGAATTGGCCAGACATTCTGCGCGAGGCAATGATCCGCAACGAAGTCGGGACTGAACTGCGAGACGCCTATCTGAGGATCACGGTTTCCCGAGGAACCGGAGACATCGGACTGAGCCCGGCGCTCTGTTCGTTGCCGACTGTCGTCGTGATGGCCAAGCCTCTCATCCCTCCGGAGCCCCATCTCTATGAAGTCGGGGTCAATGTGATCGTGGCTTCCACGAGACGCAATTTACCGAGCGCCTTGTCGCCGCAAATCAAAACCACGAGCTTTTTGAACAATATTCAGGCTAAACGCGAAGCAATTGCAGCAGGCGCATTCGACAGCATCCTGCTCAATTGGGAACAGCATCTGACCGAATGCACCGTCAGCAATGTGTTCTTTGTCATGGAGGGCGCCCTGCGTACGCCTGCTCTCGAATGCGGCATACTTGACGGCATCACCAGAAGTATCGTAATTCGGTTGGCAGGTGAACTCGGCATCCATGTCGAAGAAGGTCGCTATACCGTCGATAAGCTGTACCGGGCAGACGAATGTTTTCTGACGAACACCAGCATGGAAATCATGCCGGTGACTTCCTTCGACCGTAGACCTGTCGGCAACGGCAAGCCGGGTCCGCTCACCCTAACGCTAAGAGAGCGCTTCATCGCAGTAGGAAGCCGATCTAGGGCGACCATCCCCGCCCGATAGAACCCATCATCGCGTTCCTCCCAATACCTCCGTTAACCCAAGGCACAGGATCCGCATTTCCTTGACAGACAGTGACAGACTGCTATCGTTTGACCATGCCGAAACTGCATCGCTTTACAATCAGCCGGCCTCGCATGGCCATCCTTGTCGCATTGAGCGGCAGCGTCCTGCTCACTATTCCACGTGATAGCCCGGCTGAGATCTATCAATACATCGATGCCAAAGGCACGATATCACTGACCAACGTTCCTTCCGACACGCGGTATCGCCGGATCGACATCCACCCGAATCGGCTGCATCCCGTTCTCTCAGAAGAAGAGTTGGCACCGGTGATCAGCCGATTCTCGCGGCTGCATCAACTCCACCCTGCTCTGATCCGCGCCATCATTAAAGCCGAATCGGACTTTGACCCTCGAGCGGTATCGCGTGCCGGGGCCATTGGACTGATGCAGTTGATGCCGCAAACGGCGGTGAGACTTGAGGTACGTGACCTCTACGACCCCGAAGACAATATCGGAGGGGGGACGAAGTACTTACGCCAGCTGCTTGATCGATTCCGCGGCAACCTTCCGCTCGCGCTCGCTGCCTACAACGCTGGTGAGCATGTCGTCGATCGTTATCGCGCGCTTCCGCCGATCGACGAAACCCGCCAATATGTCCGCAAAGTCTTACGGTATTATCGTGTCTTCCTCGCCCGTGACCTTGCCGTGGCCGGTCACGTCATTCCTTCTTCAGAGTACGCAATGCCACAACCCGCCCCTGTGTCTTCGATTCCATTCGGACGGTAGTGCGACCCCCCAAGTACAATCGGCTGTGCTGCTTCCACCCCACGAGTTTGGATCCAGGAAAGTCGGATCGGTAATGAGCCCCCACGCTGTTTTCTCTCCAGAGCGCAGCTTCAGCCACACAATGCGCCACTTGGACCAGATTCTTGACCTCTAGATCGGCTCTCCCGCCAAATGATCGGGACACCAACAGTTCCCACCGTGCAAACTGGGCCGTGGCGCGAACGAGCGATTCCCGCGAGCGGACAAGCCCTACCTGTCCCCACATCAGGCGGCGAAGCGAGCTGCGAATTTTTTCGGCATCCTCCAAGCATTCCAATCGACCGCGTCTCAAACGCTCCACATGGTGGCTCAAATCGGGCATCGAGCGGCGAGAAGCCCAGGACACAGCCGCGACGCCGGCCCGCATTCCGAACACCAGTCCCTCCAACAATGAATTACTGGCCAAGCGGTTGGCGCCATGCACGCCGCTACACGCGACCTCGCCCGCCGCAAAGAGACCCGGTAATGTCGTGCCTCCGTTGATGTCGGTCGCAACCCCTCCCATCATGTAATGAGCACTCGGAGAGACGGGAATCCACTCTTCCGTAATATCGATATCATAGCGTAGACACGTCGCATAGATGGTTGGAAATCGCCGTTTCACGAAACTGGCTCCCAAGTGAGTGACGTCAAGGTAGACATGTCGCGCACGCGTCGCGGCCATTTCCGACCAGATTGCCCGCGCAACAATATCCCGCGGAGCCATCACTCCGAGCGGGTGATACCGTTGCATGAACGTCTCTCCCCGATTGTTGCGCAGTTGGCCTCCCTCTCCTCGCATGGCTTCCGACAGCAAAAAAGGCGGGCTGGACGGCAGATACAGCGACGTCGGGTGAAACTGGACGAATTCCATGTCCTGAAGTTCCGCTCCCGCACGAAATGCCATGGCCATGCCGTCGCCGGTCGCATTCGGTGGATTCGTGGTGCGTGCGTAAATCTGACCCGCGCCTCCTGTCGACAGCACGACGGCTTTCGCAGGAATGATAAACTGTTCTCCCGAATGTTCATCAAGCACCACCGCTCCGCAACATCGCCCTTCCTCAACCACAAGATCGACGGTGAAGTGGTAATCCAGCCGGATTATCCGCTTTTGCCGAGTTGCCTGTGCCATGAGGACTCGGACCATTTCGTTTCCTGTCGCATCGCCTCGCGCACGAAGAATCCGGCTGCGGCTGTGGGCCGCTTCACGAGCGAAGGCAAACTTCCCACCGGTCTTGTCGAATTTCGCGCCCCAGCCGATGAGCTCTTGAATCCGATCCGGTCCTTCTTCCACCAACACACGCACCGCTTCGCGGCGACACAGACCATGCCCCGCCTTCACGGTATCCGTCAAATGAATGGAGACATCATCCTCTTCGCTCAAAGCCACCGCCACCCCGCCTTGTGCGAAGATAGAATTGCTTTGTAAGGGATGGCCTTTCGTGAGGACGATCACTCGACCTACTCGGCAGAGGTCCAGGGCGGCGCGTAACCCGGCCACCCCGCTGCCGATGACGAGAAAATCTGCTCCCGACGTACTTCTCGGCATCGTTATCGCAGATGGGGCGACGTTGGGGGAGGTTCCGACAACATCTGTTTCATCTTCATTCCGAAGGGCAAATCTCCCTGCGCGCTGCGCAAGAGGATGGAGTGCGTACCAACCCATTGCAACCGTGCGTGGCCCCGTTGCCGGATACCCATATCATTGGCGTCTCTTTTCCACGTCCCTTGCCAATGGATAAAGACATCAATATCGTCCTTTTCGATCACGACCCGTTCGATTTTAATCTCAAGGGATATGGCAAAGAAGGTTTCGAAGTCCATCTCGACCTGCCGCCGCAGTTCATCCAGCTGTTCCAGCGGCAACAACATAGAATGAAACCCGGTTCGATCCTTTCGTTGATAAGCGCTCCGCAAGGATTCCAACGCCTGATCGATACGGAGGAGTCGCTCGTGCTCCGCCGGGTATCGGATGGTCTTTGACGGACATCCAACTACCACTACGGCGAGCATGATGAGGCAGAGAAGGGATAGGGGACACGGCCACCATCCAATCATTCGAAGGGACATGGCCGTGCAGTATAGCATGAGGATGTTGCAAAAACTCTCCGGCGCCGCTTTCGCATTTGCTCAAGGCCTCCACGTACGGCCATGTGTGCCTTTCGGAGCCCTGGCCTTTTTTGATGGAGCTTTTCTATGCGTGAGGGACAGATGATGTGATGCTCTCAAACTTGGCAGCGGCAACAGCTTTAGCAGACAAGGAAAAAGCGCCGTAAGCTTGCATTTTCAGCGCAAAGCTTTTAGACTCGGCCGTCCTTAGGAGATACAAACATGTCGAGCGTCTTGAAAAAGCGACGAAAGAAGATGCGCAAGCACAAGTACAAGAAGCTGCGCCAACGCCAGAAATTTCTTCGCCGAAAAAGCTAAGATCAGCCGGCGTGGCGGGAGGAGTAAACCGTGGCCGAGGGGAAGAAAGTCCGCATCCGGGTACGGACGGTCAATTGTACCTACGTGGGGGACTTCGTGGTGCCTCCGATGCGGAATCGTGTCTCCGATGCGATCAACGAAGAAGCGCGTCTCTTCATCAGCCTGACCGACGTCGTTATCGACGATAAAGAGCGGTCGGATTTCGTTGCGATCAATAAGAACCTGATCGAGTCGATCGCTCAGCTCTAGTCGACTCGTCCCACCCGTCAGCACATCTTTCTTCATTACCGTAAGCCGGAACACAATTCCGTGTCCACTCACACCGCCTGACCACGATGTTGATCTTCAAACGATTCCTGCCGTACGTGCGTCCTTATTCGGCGCGTTTGATACTGGCGGGACTCTTTGTAAGCGGAGTGGCGCTCATTAATCTCGCCTTAGTTCGGCTGGCAGGCACCCTCTGGGACATCGTCACCGTTCAACACGACGCCGACCGGATGACTCGGTCGATCGGCCTGTTTCTTGGCCTGGTGATCGTGCAAGGCTTGTGTTCGATGGGCCATAGTTACCTGACTGCGTGGGTCTCTCAACACGTTGTGGCTGACTTTCGCAAACATCTCTTCGCCCACCTGCAGACATTGACGATCGATTTTTTCGCACGGCGCCGAACCGGAGAATTGCTGTCGCGCGTGATGAACGACGTCACAGTCATTCAGTCCATCGTCACAGAAACCCCGATCGACAGCGTCAAGCAACTCGTGACTTTCATCGGAGGCATTACCTTTCTCCTCATGATGAATTGGCGCCTTTGTCTGCTGATCCTGATCCTGCTTCCGTTACTCGTGTTCGTGGCCAAACTCTTCGGACGCAGGTTGAAGGCGCTCTCCACTTCAATTCAAGACCACACCGCCACACTCAGCACGTTGGTCGAAGAAGTGATTTCCGGCATTCGCATCGTCAAATCTTTCGTGCAAACACATCGGGAAGGAACCCGCTTCGCCACCCAGCTGAACGACACGCTTCGTCTCACCCTGCGTCGGGCAGGCATCATGGCCGTCTTCATTCCGGTGATCAGCCTGGTCACGTTCTCCGCAGCAGCGGCGGTGCTGTGGTACGGCGGGCGGCAAGTCATCGAAGGGACGGTCACGCCGGGGGAACTTTTCGCCTTCGTACTCTTTGCCGGCATTCTCATCGGGCCATTCAGCTCCGGAGCTCGCATCTTTACGCAACTCAAAGAGGCGCAAGGTGCCATGCAACGAGTCTTTGAGATTTTCGATGCCCGGCCGGAAATTGCGGATCGGCCCGAGGCGCAGACTCTCTCCACGGTCGAAGGGCACATCCGAGTCGAACGGATCAGTTTCGGCTACGATCCTCAACACCCGGTGTTATCGGACCTCTCATTTGAAGCGAAACCCGGCGAACTCATCGCCCTGGTCGGGCCCACCGGCGCGGGCAAGACCACCGTCATTAACCTGCTGCACCGCTTCTACGATCCGACGGATGGTCGCATCACAGTCGATGGGAAAGACTTACGCCATGTGACCGTTGAAAGCTGGTATCGACAGATCGCGCTGGTTCCACAAGAAACGATCCTCTTTGGTGGCACCATCCTCGATAACATCTGCTATGGCAATATGGCAGCGACTGAAGCAGCCGTACTGGAGGCAAGCAAAGCTGCCCATGCCCATGACTTCATCGCAAGTCTGCCGGACGGGTATCAAACTCGAGTGGGTGAGAAAGGGGTCAATCTCTCAGGCGGCCAACGCCAACGGATCGCGATCGCGCGTGCAATCTTGAAGGACCCTCGCATTTTGTTACTGGATGAAGCAACCTCATCGCTCGATACCGAATCGGAACGGCTGGTTCAGGAAGCCCTTCAACACCTCATGAAAGGACGGACGACCTTCGTCGTCGCCCACCGGCTGTCGACCATCCAGCGTGCCGACCGTATTCTGGTCTTGGACAAGGGCAAACTGGTAGAAGAAGGCAGCCACGTCCAACTGATGGAACGTAAAGGTTTATACTACTATCTCTATACGATTCGACTAAACGAGCCGCTTGCTTGAGTCCTTGCCTTACTTCTTTCCGTCAGCACAATCCTTTCCGAAGGTACGATAAAATCAGAAGCCATGCACTTGTCTCCCCAATCCACGGTCCGGAGGGTCCTGCTCCCGCTGATCTGGTTCTCGTGGCTATCCATTTCGCAGGCGGCGGAGATTGGGACCGAAGTGACCCTGTGGATGGAATCGGGACTGGCCGTCGCTTCCAGTCAATTAAGCGGCCGGAGAGAGTTACCGTTGGGATCCCAAGAAATCGTGATCAGTTCAGGCGCGAACGGAATCAACGGCATCGTCGTGACATCTCGACGACTATTGGATTTTCAAGCCGTGCCTTAGCATGGAGCAATAAAGACCTGGACGTGAATGAAAAAGTGCTCGAACGGAAAATCCTCCCGGCCTTCAGCCTCATCAGGACGGATCGGCACCTGTACGGATTTCGCGGCGTCAACGGTCTGTGGCTCGAAGAAACGTTAGGGGTGCGGGAGAAAGTGACTCGTTTTCACAGCAACGACTATGGGGCGGTCTTCACCACTAATGAGCGCGTAGTCGGATTCACTTCACTCCTCGGTGGATTCGCATCGAAGCCTTTAGATGTACACGAGCGAGTCGTGGGAGTTGATAATAAGACCGGCATCATCATCGTTTCCACGACCAGGCGAACCCTGGTCCTCGGCACCCGCTTAAGCGGCTGGGAAGAATTTGAGTGAACGACGCACGCCTGTTTTGAGCAGATCTGCCCCAGCCTTTTGCTTGCGCGCAGCCGGCAACCAAATCGATGACCCATTCCGACAATATCCATTCTCCTTCTTCACTGCATGACTCGGCCCTTGATGTGAGGCGACCACCATAACATCCAAAGCCATCATAACCTTATAACCTCAAACGGAGTTCATCGCTTGCACGAGTTTGCCCCGCTCAGTTGGGTCCTTCTTCTGTCTCTTATTTCGTGATGACTCGGCGCGCTCGAAATTTTACTGGCCTGTAATGCCGACCTAACGCTTCTGCAACAGTGCATTGATATCCTGTAGCCAAAACAAGGCTAAAGGAGGATCAGTATGGTCACAGTCGGCAACTTAATGCAGAAGGAACCAGTAACTGTAGACGCGGGCACCTCGGTCGTCGATGCCGCGAAGTTGATGAAGGCCTGCAACGTAGAAAGCCTGCTCATAACTCGTCAGGCGCAGGTCATCGGCATCGTAACGGAATCGGACGTCGTCAAGAAGTTCGTAGGAGCCGATAAGGTGTCCTACTTCGTGCCGGTGGAGGACATCATGAGCAGTCCAGTGCCCGGCATCGAAGAGCGACGGCCGTTGACGGAAGCCGCCGACCTTATGGATAAACTTCGCACGCTCCACCTTGGTGTGACCAAAGGAGGTGCTCTCATCGGCCTGGTGTCGGTTCGGGACTTTCTTCGGCCGGTCTCCATCGATGACTTTTAACAAACCTCATCATTCTTGATTTCGCTGCTTCCATGCCTAGCCAGCTCCTCCCTTCTCTCCCATGTCGCCGATGATGATCGCATTGGCGGCCTTCCCATGTCTTTGCTGACGCTCTTCTTGAGGTAATTATTCCCCTCTCCTCTGTCGGCCGCTTGAGGGAAGAAGCGCCCTTCTGCCTGGCGTACCCATTAGGAGTATTGCTCGTTTGTCGGTCAAAGCGCGTTGTATGGGTATTGGGAAAGCAACTTGCAGCACGTAGACAAAAAATCAAGAGGGGAACGGCTTACTTTACTTTGGAGAAGTCGGCGGGGACCCTAATTTCTTTTCCATCCTGCAGATTGATGACGAAGACCGACGATGCATTGGGGTCGAACTGTTCGTACGCGAAGAGCGCCGTGAAACGGGACCGGAAGGCTGGGCCATTGGTTTCGTTCTTTCGCCCCCGTTCGGCCTTGCCGATGTCGATAGGCTTGATCCGCTTCGAGCCCTGCTGCAATTCAATCAAGGCGCCCTCGGCGAAATACTCATCGTCACCGCATAACTGCACTTCCATTTCCATGTTGGGCATGTCCATCACTTTCTGGATGAACTCCTCGGGCATGCGCACGTCTGTCTTACGCTTCTTCGATTCCGCCGCCTCTTGGCGTCCAAAGGCTTCCAGCCGATACCGTTTGGTGCGAAGCACCGCGCTCGCGCCGCAGGGGTCTTTTTCTGGATCAGCACCCACACGAGTGGCTAAGGACGCTTGTTGAAGGACCTTCTTCACGTCCTCCGGCGAATTGGCCTTTTCCATTGGAATCCGTCCCGTCTCCAGCGCTTTATGCGCTTCGTCTAGCGACAGCTTGACATCAATCGCCCACACTGCGTCGTTTCCAGGCGCAAGGGCTGCGATCAAGCCCCACAGTAACGCAATCTGTTTGTGAGCAGTCAATGTCTTCTCTCTATAGGGGCGATGTGGCGACGTTAGAGCATCTCGAAAAATCCAATGATGGCGAGCATTGTAGGGAAACGGCCATGCCTTTGCAATTAGGCGACGAACCGATTCCAGTTTGCATAGGGCTTACAGCGATACAGGTCTTGGACGCTCACGGGAACAGGATAATCGGCCAACTGAAGCAGATGTGCGACAAGTTTCAACGGTAATCCCACCACGGTTGTATAATCCCCGACAATCTGCTCCACCAAGTTTCCTCCCTGTTCCTGGATCGCATAGGCTCCGGCTTTGCCTAACGACTCTTGCAGGTCAAGATATCGCTCGTAAGACCGCCCATCATCCGCTTTCATCCAGACTTCCGCCGTGGCGACCTCCACAAATTCAAGGTTTTGCTCGCGGTCGCACAAGGCGACCGCAGTATGGACATGATGAGAACGACCGGCTAGGCGCGTCAGCGTGGCACGTGCATCTGGCAGATCTATCGGCTTTCCAAGTAACCTGCCATCAAGATCGATCACGGTATCGCTGCCAAGCACGAGCGATCGCGGTTTCATACATGCCACCGCTCGGGCTTTTTCGAGGGCAAAACGCCTGACTTGCTCGATAGGTAATAACCCCGCCACCGGATGCTCATGTAACTCTGATGGACACACCTCGAAGGAAAGGCCCAACAGCGCCAGGAGTTCCTGACGGCGAGGAGAACTCGAGGCGAGTACTAACCGCATCGTGAGGTCAGCATGTTCGGGGCATCGACTGATTCGGGAAGAGTTAGATCAGTCGCTTCCTCTGGTCGATCTTGAAACTCCGCGAGAACAGCCTGAAGCTCTTCGGCGGAAGAAACCTGCACCATCCGTGCACGGAGCGAGGCGGCATGCGGGAAGCCTTTACAATACCAGCCTAGGTGCTTGCGCATACGGTAGAATTGCTTTTCTCCAACCAACTTCTGGAACAGTCGCGCATGGTCGACCAACACGGCTAACCGTTCATCCAGTGAAACTTCGCCCGCATTGCGCCCGACACCAAGATCTTTCACACCCCGGGCTCGCAAGCGGGCCTGCTCTTTTGAGCGAAAAAACCACGGCGTGCCAAGCACACCCCGACCGACCAACACGCCATCAACACCGGTTTCACGAACTCGTACCGCAATGTCGTCAACGCTCTGAATGTCTCCATTCCCCAGCAACAATGTTCCTGTTCCCTTCACCAGCGTGGCGGCACGCCCAATGGCCGACCAGTCCGCCGTGCCGCGATACATTTGTCGGAGCGTTCGCCCATGAAGCGAGATCGCGGCCGGCTGTTCCATCAGAAGGTTCCCGACCCAGCGTTCAACCTCCACCGAGTCATAGCCAAGCCGTGTCTTCACAGAAAGGGGCATTAGTCGTCGGGAAGTCGGATCGGTCTTGCCACGCTGTTGATTCAGACGTTCGAAGACGGCGACTCGCGCCGGCTTAAAACCAGCTTGTTCGAGGGTTTGTCCACCCGCCCAGTCTTCAATTCCTCGTTTGGCTGCCTGCATGATCTCGCGAGCTAGTTCGGGAGTGCGGATCAACCCGGCGCCCGAACCGGACGAGGCCACGCCCTTCGACGGGCACCCCATGTTGATGTCCACCCCGTCAAAGCCCAGCTCGCACACCGCCTGTGCCGCCAGATAGAAGAGATTAGGAGCTTTCCCATAGAGCTGCGCCACGATGGGACGCTCCTTCTCGCTGTAAAGGAGCGTCTCCAAGTGAATCTCCGGTCCGTGACAGATGTCATGGACATGCGTAAACTCTGTAAAGCTGACGTCCGGCTTCCCTTGCTGGGCGATGACGGACCGAAAGCAAGCATCGGTCACACCATCCATTGGAGATAACCCTATGAACGGACGTGGGAGGCTTAGCCAAAAGCTCATATCAGCTCACTCCCGCAGTAACACCGGGTTCGTTGGCGAAACGGTAGGCCTGCCGAAGCTCCTCCGCCTCTCTTTCGGCAATTCCTTGTAACTCAGGCGCCGCCTCATGGACAAATTCCACGAAGCGTTCGATCTTCAGTAGGAAGAAATCATGCGTACCGATGAGAAGTCTTGGCTCACGGTACCAGAACGCCACAAATCCATCGAGCGACACATTCCGCTCTTTGAGCCGACGACACGATTCTACGAACATGTCCTCGAGCTTTCCTCCCCAGTGAAGAATCTCGTAAGGAAGATAGACGAAACGATAACGATCCAAACCTTGTATGCTCGCCGTGTCGTGGGTCCATTCCGTTCCCTCCGGCTCGATTTTGCCCGTCAGTACGCGTGCATATCGATCATAGGCGGCTTCAAGTATTCGCGTGACAGATATCGACTTCGGCTGTTCTGGCACTGGGCATACCTCCGAAACACATACGGTTTGTTCCGCATTGCTCATCCGATATAATAGCGGCCCATAGCGACGTGAGAATTCAGCGAACTCATCCACGATCAATTCAATCGGTTTCGTATCCACCTCCAAAGCAAGTCCCTTCAGACTGGTGAGCTGAGGATGGCATAGAATCTGATCGAGCATCTCGAATAGGACGGTCGGAATGGGAGCTGCATGAGCATCGACCCAGGCAGGAAGTGCATCATCATCCATATCATTCCCCAGTCGAGAAGCAAGAAGTCGATGTGATTCATGAGTAGCCAGACCTGCCACATGAATTTCAACTACACGATCCACAGGAAACTCGTTAAGAAATGTCTCGACAAATCGTGCGAGCGACATGGCCCGATGCGCTCCGGAATATCGAAACACCGTCCAAAGATGGCCGACATCCAAGACCAGTCCACAAGGAGCCTGTTCGCTGACGACCTGAAAAAACTCCTGGATAGGCATCGTCCCTGCGACAAAGTAGGTGAGTGGCGGCATTTCAAGCAGCACCAACGGTGTGCTCCCGTTGGCTAAACGACACTGCTCATCCAGCAAATGTTGGATTAATCGTGTATTCTTGGCTACCAGCTCCGCGCTTAACGGGGTGTAGAGCGGGGGCAGATAAGTCCCGTAGTGATAGCCGGCCAGATATTTTGTAGCGCATTCGTGATTCAGCCAAGAACTTTGCAAGAGACTGAGATGCATTGCCGCCTCGGACATCTCCTGCTCAAAAGCCTTAGAATCGGCCATATCAGGTTGAGTGAGCCACAAGCCTTCGCCATGATATGTCAGCAGACCATCTCCCGCTTCCTTCCTGGTCAATGCCAAGGCCGTGACTGTCGTGCGGAACACTTCGATATAGGCCGGCGGTACTTGACGTTCTTGTAGCGTTCGCCGCAAGCTAGCGAAGTTGGGGGCATGAAGATCGACGGAAAGCCCCAGTCCGTGCGTCGGAATTGCTCTGAGTCTACGAGTGAACTCTCTATGGTGAGGCCCTTCCGACGTCATCGTTTCCATTTTTCCAACGGCCCAAATGCAACTCTAATGTATGTCGTGAAACCATTGCATGACAAGGCTTTCAATCTCTTCCGGCTGCAAGGAGCCTTCTGCTATACTTGGCATACATTGCGGTCAGCAGAGGGAGAGATACGTGAGAAAAAAGGACTTCGCTGAACAATGGCAGCCAAGGACGATCACCCGCCGAGAGTCGAGGATCACCACACCATACTCGTTGCACACATGATGACACCCGGCGTAGTGCAGATTCCAGGGGATGTATCGGTCACCGAGGCGGCATCGCTCTTGGAACGTGAGCGAATGCCCTGTCTCTTGGTCAAGGATACAGACGCTCGGTTCGGACTTATGACACCGACCGACATCGTGAAGAAGGTCGTGGCGCAAGGCCTCGAACCGGACGACATCGAAGTCCGCACCATCATGACACGGCCGGTCCAATTTATCGAGTACGATCGAGCGATGGATGAGGCCTCGGTTCTCATGATGTCCACCGGGACACCGATTCTGATCGTCACGAAACAAGATCAACCGGTCGGCGTCCTCACCGCGAGAGACCTCATCCTCTCTCCAAAGCGATGTACGACGAACATCTCAGCCACAATCAGTGTCATCCAGGGCGATGGCGTGGGAGACGAACATCAGGTCTCCATCTCACAACTTAGTCATGCCGGCGCCTCGGTAGAGTGTTCCGCGTTGTTGCTACCGGGGACAAAAGTCATACTGAGCTTTTGCCTTTCTGAGATGATGAGTCCCTTGACGATTCGAGGGACCGTCTTGAATAATACAAGAGTTGAGTCCTTCTCCGGCACGCCCAGTTCTCTCATGACGACACCTTACGGTGTAGAGATACAGTTCGTTGAACTTTCCCCCGCAGACCAATCGAGAATCAAGGCATGGGTGCTGACTAATCTCCCTAAGTCTTTAGACCCCTCATAAATCGTATCGGATCCCGACAATCTTTGACCAACACCTGATCCATTGATACAATTTGCGTCTGACTCCCCGTGAGAGGAGAACCATGAGTGCAACCGGCCGCTCCCCGCAGATTCGACTCCGTCCTTCTTTATCTCGCGATGAAATCCTGCAGCAGATCAGTGCCCTTCTCGACAGTCGTGAAGATGACGTACATGCCGCCCTCATGACGGAACTCCTGACTGGACTGCTGAAGCTCCACGACGCGCACTTGGACCTCTTGGACGTGAAGATCGTAAATCGTGCCGTCAAAGAACTGCGTCATGCATTCAGCATCTTCCACGGGTATCGCAATCGCCAAAAAGTCAGCATCTTTGGCTCAGCGAGAACTCTCTCCGACGATCCCAATTATCAATTAGCCTATCAGTTCGCCCAAGCCATTGTCCGGGAAGGGTTCATGGTCATCACCGGAGGCGCAGATGGGATCATGCGTGCTGCACAAGAAGGCGCGGGACGGGAGAACAGCTTCGGAGTCAACATCATGCTTCCGTTCGAACAAGGCCCTAACTCCACGATCGCCGATGACCCTAAGCTCATAACGTTTAAATACTTTTTCACCAGGAAGTTGATGTTTCAGAAAGAGGCGAACGCCATCGCGCTCTTTCCCGGCGGATTCGGCACACACGACGAAGGGTTTGAGATCCTTACGCTTGCCCAGACCGGTAAGAGCGACCCGCAACCGATCATCTGCCTCCAGGCCCCCGGCTGCGACTATTGGGACGATTGGTCAGCCTTTGTGACACGGCAATTGCTGAAACGGAAACTGATCAACGCAGAAGATATGAGTCTTTTCTCCATCGTCAATTCCCCAGAAGCAGCTGTGAGCCAGATCCTCAGGTTTTATCGCCGCTACCATTCCATGCGTTTTGTGGGACGAGAGCTGGCGATGCGGCTTAAGCAGTCCATTACGCCTGAGCAACTCGAGCAACTTCGTGACCAATTCGCCGATCTCCTATCCGACGGCACGTTCGAACTTCGTGGTCCGCTAGCAGAAGAATTGGATGAGCCCGCTTTACGCGATCTTCCTCGACTCGTGTTCAATTTTAACCGACGGAGCACGGGGCGGCTTCGTCAACTTATCGGCCATCTAAACGAGTTGTGAATTATTTCTTATCGTCGGGCGTCAATATCACAGACGCCTTTCAGTCCTGACCTGGGGCGTGCTATTCTCTCCCCACTCTATGGGTAACGTATCGTCTGCATCTTTCTTCCATGGCCCTCCGGACATTGTGTTGTACCATGCCGAATGCTCGGATGGATTCGGGGCGGCCTGGGCTATCTGGAAAAAGTTTCCCAGCGCGGGTTTTCTACCAGTGAAACACGGTCACCCGCCTCCTTCAGACCTCAAGGATCGCCGTGTCGTAATCGTTGACTTCAGCTATGCCCGAGCGACTCTAGAAGCCATGGCCTCTGAAACTAAGGAACTCCTCATTCTGGATCACCATATCACCGCTCAGCGCATCCTCGAAGGCTTCCCGAACGCGTACTTCGACCAGACAAAGTCCGGTGCCGTCTTGAGTTGGGAATGGGCTCACGGCACGGCAGCTCCATGGTTACTTCAGTATATTCAGGATAAAGATTTATGGACGTGGGCCTTGCCGGGTAGTCGTGAAATCAACGCAGCTTTGGCCTCCTACCCCTTTGACTTCAGCGTATGGGACGGCTTTACTCAATCAATGCTTGAACAGGAGGGGCGAGCTATCTTGCGTTACGAACGGGAGCTGGTCGGGAAGCTCGCGGCCCAGGCTTTGATGGTGGAATTCCAGGGTGTAGCCGTTCCCGCTGTGCAAAGCGCAATCTTGACAAGCCAAATCGGTGAGCGTCTGTCACCCCATTATCCCTTTTGCTTGATCTGGCATGACCGCGACGGTCGTCGCTATTTCAGTATGCGCTCCGGGCCTGACGGTACGGACGTCGGTACAATCGCCGCCTCATTCGGAGGTGGAGGCCATACTCATGCTGCTGGATTTTCCGTTCCACTTGGGATCGATGGAGCACCTCCGAACGATCCTCGTCTGCCTCGTCCGCTCTCGGATCGTCAAACTTCATTATGACGGACCACCGTGATTCCACTTCACGACGACAACCCTACTCAACGGCCCCCCATCATCACGATAATCTTCATCGGTATTTGCATCGCTGTGTTCCTCTATCAAGTCAATCTTTCTCAGGAGGCGGCTGAGCTCTTCGCGTTTCAATACGGTGCCATCCCCGCCATCGTCTTCGGCCATGCCTCGCTTCCTGATGAAGCCGTCGTGTTTCCCGCCGCCCTCACTTTGGTAACCAGCATGTTTCTTCACGGAGGTTGGATGCATCTACTCGGAAACATGCTCTACCTCTGGATTTTCGGCAATAACATAGAAGATGCAATGGGTCACGCGAAGTTCGTCGTCTTCTATATTTCATCCGGTATCCTCGCCGCTCTAAGCCATGCTCTAACGGATCCTTCCTCCCAAATCCCGATGGTGGGTGCCAGCGGCGCCATTTCGGCTGTGCTCGGCGCCTATCTTTTGTTATTTCCACGTGCTCACGTGCTGGTTTTGCTACCCGCAATCGGGATGACACGAGTGCCAGCGGGCATCGTTCTTGGCATGTGGTTCATTACACAACTGATCAGTGGGGGCATGAGCGTGGGATCAACCGGTGGTGGCGTTGCCTTTTTCGCTCATATCGGGGGATTTATCGCGGGCATGGCTTTGATCGGCGTGTTCAAAAGGAGAGATGTGAGACTGTTTTCGCCGGATCGGTCGACCTGGTCTTAATCGGCAAGGTGCCATACAAGAAGACAGAAACAACTCCTCACGCAGCATCGAGCATCTCTCTGACCCTCTCAATCAATCCCGACTGCCGGTAGGGTTGCTGCAGGACAAACCGTTGGTTGATCCGGTGGTGCTGGATCGTTTCATCATCGTAACCCGAGAGAAACAGCGTCTTCATCGTCGGGTGCTGACTCAAGAGTCGGCGGGCAAGTTCACGCCCCCCGATTTCCGGCATTACTAAGGGACTTACGGTGAGATGAAGAATTCCCCTATATTGTTGTGTGAGTATAAGAGCCTCGACCGATGACGCCGCCTCCAAGACTCGATAGCGATGACGCTGTAAGGTTGACCGCGCCAGTTTCCGTTTGATCTCGTTTTCCTCCACAAAAAGAACCGTTTCGTCTCCCTTGGCCAGCATGGCTTTCGGCGTCATTTCTTCCCGTGCTTCCGTCTCCGGTAGAGCAGGAAAGAGGACCCGGACGACGGTTCCCCTTCCTGGTCGACTGTCTACCTCCAGCGTTCCTCCGTTCTGTTTGACGATCCCGAAAACTGCGGTGAGGCCAAGTCCGATGTTGGTTTCTTTAGTGGAGAATAACGGCTCGAACATATGAGATTGGGTCTCCAAATTCATACCGATTCCGGTATCACTGATTTGAATTAAGACCTGCGGAGCTACCGAGTCGATCCATAGTGGCCGGGCTGATTGTGGGAACCTGTGAAGGTTCTTGACTTCGATGGTAAGTCGGCCTCCATTCGGCATGGCATCGCGCGAGTTGACGACCAGCTGATAAAGAACCGTTTCCAACCCCTCCCGATCCACCTCGGCATAAGCCGTTTGCTGGTCTAGCTGGATGGTCAATTCAACCTGATCCGGTAGGAGACTTGCTATCGTGCTGCGTGCATCATCGATCACGGCATGGACGGACAACCTGTTTCGAACTTGTCCGCCATCAAGGTTCAGGGCAATGAGCTGTGCCGTAAGTGTGGTAGCCTTTTCCCCCGCTTTAAAAAGCTCTTCTGCCGATGATCTGAGAGGATCGCCCTGCTGCAGGTTGGATAACATGATGCCTGTTTGCTTCCCGACAACCGTAAATAATGTCCCGAATTCCTCGGCAATTCTCGCCGCAACCCGGCCGATGGTTTCCATCTTCTGTGCATCCTGAAGTTGTCTCTCCAGCCCCTGCCTGACAACTTGCCCATCACGGAGATCCACATGCGCCTGCTCGAGATTGTCTTTCAGATTTTTAATGCGCGCTTCGAGTTGGGCTCTGGCCGCCTCCAGTTCTTCCTCAGTTCTCTTCAGTTGCTCTACATCTTTCAATAGGGACGCCTTTTCCTCTCGCGCAACTGCCGTGCTTTCCAGCGCAACCCCGTAGAACACCGCCATCACGAGCAAAACCGGAATTCCCATCAGCTGTCCGGTAGCCATGACTCCGGTTTGGAGAATGCCTTGATAGAGAACAACGGCGTACCCGATGCTTAAGAGTAGGGAAAGACCCAGCAGATGACTCAGCCGTCTGACCGACGCAGCGACGAACATGAGAACAAAATAGGCGATATAGAGATCGGATCGGGCGTTTCCTGAAAGGTAAATAACGGTCGTCACCAGAAAAGTATCAATGGCGACGAGGCCCGCACTGAACCATGTGGCGACCAGAACGGTCTGAGGCAGCAACGCAATTACGGCGATCCCCGACCAAAGTCCCATCACCAGGCCGTTGCTCATCAGGCGACTAATGATGGACTCAGCGCCAAAGAGCAATTCGTATGACAAAATGATGGTGACAAGGCCCTGAAGAAGACAGTAGCGAGAGCGTGGTTCCGCGAGCAATCGGTAGAGTCGGTCCGATGCCGGCCTGCGGTGACTTGGGGTCAAGTTTGTCTCATCTCCTTCGCAGTACCCCCTGGACAGCAGCAATTTGTATGCCCCTAGAATCAATGTTCGGTGGTGGCATTTTCTGGGCTTTTCGTCTTTCTGCCGATCGCTTTAGAATCCACTGTGACAAAACGGAACGGCGACAGCTTGTTTGTTGCCAAAGAGGTTCCCATCAAGGCTGAGGGAGGTATCGGGAACTTAGGTGGGTCCCCCGACACGCGCGATGAAGCGGCGGGCTGATTCTGCTGCTGTCGGAGCCGTAAATGTTACGTGTCCCATTTTTCTACGAGGACGAATCATCCGCTTGCCGTACAGGTGAAGTACAGCTCCCGGAGTTGAATGAAGCTCGCAGGCTCCTTCCCTTGATGTCACAAATTTTATTTCCTCGCCGATGAGGTTCACCATGATGGCCGGGCTTAGGAGCCTTGCTTCTCCCAATGGGAGTCCACAAGTCACTCGTACCTGCTGTTCGAATTGTGAAACCGTACAGACGTCGAGTGTATAGTGTCCGGAGTTGTGAGGGCGAGGCGCAATCTCGTTGATAAGGAGCGATCCATCTCCGGCTTGAAAAAGTTCCACGCAGAAGACGCCAACGCCCTGTAATGCCACTATGGCTTGTTTTGAAAGCTCCGTCGCCTTTTCGGCCACGTTCAAAGGAATAGAAGCCGGCACATGGGTTTCTCGCAAAATACCAAGATCATGCCGATTCTCGACCACAGGATACACACAGCAACCTCCACACTCATCCCGCACAACGAGAACCGAAACTTCTCTG
>DATIGP010000222.1:0-17238 GCA_035454625.1 Nitrospira sp. | reverse complement strand
CCCGAACGCGCTGAACTCCAGCGATCAGAATTGGCTGATCCTCTCGCAGAAATCAAGATCGCTCAAACCAGGCAAGGTCTCTTTTTGGCGGCGGCCCATCAATTCTGGGAGTGGGTGTCGGCCGCCAAACTGCTCGACGTTCAGAAGCGAGCCCTTGCGGTCGCCGAAGAACGTTATAAGCAAGTGGATGAACGCGCCAAAGCGGGTGCGGTCGCCCCCATCGACGTGACGGAAGCCGGCCATGAGGTTCACCGGCGGCGGGAAGTCGCCATCGCCGCACGGCGACTGCTTGAGCAGGAGCAGTTCAAGCTCTCAATGTTTCTGTGGGAAAATGGTTCTCCGACGATTCCACCGATCGATCGCATCCCGGAATTTCCAGCCATGGGACGAATGCCGACTCGTGAAGACATCCTGGTGCACAAACTTGCTGCGATGAAAGAACGGCCGGAAGTCAAAGAACTGGAAGTGGAGGCGAAGATCAACAACATCGATCTTGCATTGGCGAAGAACAACCTGCTTCCTAGCCTCGATCTTGAGGCGGCACCGGCCCGTTCTCCTGAGAAATTCGTTCTCGGGTTGGGATACCGATTCGGCGTGGAACTGAGAATCCCTCTGATGCAACGTCGCAGCAGAGGCGAGGTGCTGCAGGCCCAAGGCCAGGCCGAGCGGCTCGTGCTGGCGCAACAGTACCGGGAAAACCAAGTCCTGGTCGATGTCGATAATGCCTTCTCCGCGATCGAGCGAGCGAAGGAAAGAATAGAAGAGGCGGTACAGGCGCTTCGGTTGGTCTCACTTGTGGAAGAGGGCGAGCGGTATCGCTTCAGCGTCGGCACAAGCAGCGTGCTCTTCGTCAACCTGCGAGAACGCAATACCATCGACTCGGAACAACAGGTCATTCGAGCGAAAGCTGAATACTACAAGGCCTTGGCTCAGTATCAGTGGGCTATCGGAGCTTGGGCCAGGGGTCCGCGCGAGGCCATACGGGTAAGTTATCGTTGAGGCGAGGGGCTAAGAACAAGCATACAGGTCTACTGAAGTGCTGGCAATGCAGAGATCCTACAACCGCTTGAATGCCTCCCGATATGATGATCATAGGGAGATAACCGATGGGAGAAGTCCCTGGCAAGCACCCTAATTTGCTGGAAGTCCTAAAGCTATTCGGGAAGTTTCTCCGGCTTGAGCGCACGATCCTTGGTCTTGTGGTTACGTATTCGCTCGTCGTCGGGCTCTTCTCACTCATTGTCCCGTTGACCGTCCAAGAACTCGTTAACACGTTCTCTTTTGCGATTCAGCCGGTCATGATCGTCACGCTGGCCATCATCATGGTCATGGTGCTGATGGTCGTCGGTGCATTTAAGACATTGCAATACTACGCCGTCGAAGTGCTCCAGCGCCGACTGTTCGTGAGGACAGCCTTCGCGATGGCCCAGAAACTTCCTCAGGTCCAATTTCGCGGGTTCAAGCCACAGATCTCCAATTCCTTCATGGAAACGGCGTTCATGCAGCGTGCGCTGTCGGTGCTCCTCGTGGATCTGATCAATGTGGTGGTGGGTGGGGTCATTGGAATGATGATTTTGGTCTTCTACCATCCCTACTTCATTCTTTTTAATCTCGTCTTGCTCATCGGGTCAGCCTTCATTTTCTTCGTCCTGTCTCGTGGAGGACTGCGAGCCACCGTCGAAATGTCTCGTGCCAAGTATGACATGCTGCACTGGATCCAAGAAATCTCGGAGAACCTATTGCACGTCAAGGCGGCCGACAGCCGTGCGTTGCTCATGGAGAAGACCGATGAACTCGCGAAGAAGTACATCGAGTGTCGACGGGCCCGGTTCGCCGTGCTGCTGCGCCAATTTATCGCATCGGTGGGCGGGCAAGCCCTCGCACACAGCGGTGCCTTGGCCCTGGCCGGCTGGCTCCTGTCCATCGATCAACTCACGCTCGGCCAACTGGTCGCGGTTGAGGTCGTGGTAGGGAGTCTCCTCCTCAACTTTGATGCGGTGATCAAGAGTGTGGGGCAGGTCTATTTCTTCTTCACGGCTTTGGTGGAATTGAATGCATTCTTTGCGTTGCCGAGCGATCAACGCCACCGCTCCCCGACATCGTCCGTGACCCTCCCAGACCCGAAGACCCACGGCATCCGGGTGATGGGTAAAGGGTTGGGACTGATTCACGACGGCGCGTCGGTGTTTGATAATTTCAATTTGGACGTTGCGCCCGGCGAAAAAGTCGCTATCTACGCGAGGACGACGACGGCAAGAATGTCTCTCGCGAGAGTGTTGGCGGGTCTTGAGTTGCCGACGAATGGGGTCATTTCCTACAATGACGTCGATCTTCGGGATCTTGCCTCGGCCGTCGTCAATCAGTGCCGGGGCTTCATGGCTGACGCGCAGCTATCGCTCATCGATGGAACGATAGCGGACAATATCGTGTGGAGACGCCCCTACGTCTCCTACGAGGATGTCCGTTGGGCGCTCTCGCTGACTCATCTGCAGGACGTTATCGCGTCTCTTCCATTAGGGCTCAACTCGGACATCAGCGCCTTGGGGGGAACCCCGGCACCGACACATATCTTACGCATTCTACTCGCACGTGCCATTCTAGGGCGGCCGAAGCTCCTTATCTTCGATGGTTTGATTCATGACATGCAGCCCACCTTGCGGGATACCATTCTGCGGCGACTCTGCTCCAAAGAGGAACCCTGGACCGTTATTTTTGTCTCGAACGATCCGAACCTAATTCCCTATGTCGATCGCCGCCTGTCTCTCGGTGAGTCGGCGAGCCCGATTCCTTTGTTGCTGCCCTGAAAAATCGCGTCGGCTTCGTGCCATCACTGAAGCCGTTATGAGAACCGGCATCGGCCTGGGATAGAGAATTACTTTCCGCCTCGCCCAGCCTTAGGTAGAAGCGTGTCGAGGATCGTATGGGACCGTTCCTCGTAATCAGGTGGGAACAGGTTAAATCTGCGCCACATCTCATACCAGAGAGGAACTCGGTTCAGGACGACCCATCCCATCGCTTTTGTGCCCTGCCGCACATGAGACTGTTCGGGCCAGTCGTGATCATCCGGATCCGGAACAACCCAAAAACGATAGTTCCCCTTTCCGTCGTCGACTTGATCAATGACCTTAATCACGCCGGAATAGGTGCCGGCCATCAGTTCAGGCCATGCCGGGAGAGGGATTGCGGGGATGCCGTAGAAGAGAATCTTAACCTTCCGACCGACATTCAGTAAGGGGGCGTCCAAGCCGTCCGCCGTCATCTCAATCGCTTTGTCCGTACTGGTAGGTGAAAGACGGATCAATGTATCTCCTTGACGCACGGTTTCACCGGCGCCGACTTTTGCCATCTTGACGACGGTCCCGTCGATGGGAGACACAATCTTACTAGCCAGAATGCGTTGCTCAGCGTTTGATAGTCGGAGTGACACATCGGCCAGCTGGTCGCCGACTCTACCCGCTTCGGCCATCGAGGCATCACGGCTTGCCTCCGCATCAAGGAGCCGCTGTAACATTTCCGCGCTGACTTGGTCCCGTCCGAAGCCGAGGGACTTCATCGCCTGTTCGGCTGCTTGAAGATTGGCTTGTGCCCCCTCGAGCTCGGCTTGACTCGCGGTATCCGCTTGGATCGTCAATTCCAATTCTCGCTGGGAGACCAACCCTCTCTTGGCCAATTGTTTGTGCCGTTCCACGTTGAGTGCCGCCGTAATCGCGGCGATCTTGGCCGCCTCTACCTTTTGATGCGCTTCACGGACTTTGTTTCCCGCCTCGACCACACGAGCCTCAGCAGACGGTACGGCAGCTTTCACCAACTTCCGCATCTCGACGATGCGCTTGTCCAGCTGATCTACTCTGGCCAATGCCGCACGTTGGGTTTTCTCCAGCGCTTTTTTGCGTTGATCCAAATAGGCCAGCAAGTCGGGTGACATGAAGTTGGGATCGTTGTCTTCCAGCTCAAGAATCGGATCCCCTCTCTTGACCTGGTCTCCTTCGAACACGTGCCATGCTTTGATACGGCCGGTAATTTGGGCTTCGATATCCTGCGGCCGTTCGAACGGAGTATAGGCCGACATCTGGCCGGTTACGGTCACAGTCTGGGTCCAAGGAACGAAAAAGATCGTGAGGAAAAAAAGTACGAACAGGATAATAGGCAGGCGTGAAGAAAACCTCCATCCTTTTGGTAGTTGTGCCGCCTCCCAAGAGACAAGCTTCGTCGAGGCGGCGAGTTCGTCGACTGAGATTTCTTCCGAACCGGATTCATCGTGAATGAGGGGACGGAGGTTCTTCCCCGGATCGAGCGCGTGAGTCCCCGCAGGGCCGCCATCGCTATTCATGATCGATCAGGCCTCCCGAACATCCATGCCGCCATCTTAGAAAGAACCGGCGGATGAGTCAATTTACCACGCTGAGCATGCCTCACGAGAGGCATGCGTGCGCGCTGACAGGTATGACAGGTTCATTAGATAGTACATTTATTTTAGAAAACAGTCTTATACAACTTATCTATTTGTCTATGGGACTGCCTCTGAGTATGTTGCAGCATGACGCCTGCGATAGCACCTGCAAGGAGGAGCATCATGGAAGCACGAGCAAGAGCCGGAGCGGCCGGTCGGCCATCGGCAAGAAGTGCGATCATCATGATATACGCCGGTCTAACGGTGTTCGCCGTAGTCATGTTTGCTATCGGTCCCACCTGGGCTGAAACCGGAACGAGACTGCAGAAGGAGCGCTGTCTTACGGAGACTCAGAAACCGTCCGACAAGACGAGTTATCTTCACATCGGTGGAGCGCAGTTCTTTGGCCCTCCCGCGCCCGAGAAGGCCTCCACGGTTGATGGTCTCCGCTTCATTCATACGGATCCGCATCTGCATGACGGGCATAAGCCATACCATGATGCGCACCAGCATGCGAACATTGCCGACGGTGGAGCGTTGATGTTCAACTGGTCATTCGATAAGTAGGGAGGTCAATACGCCGACCAATGACGCTGACTCGCACTCGCTGTCGTCGGTCTATGGATAGCACGCCCACATGCCGATAACCCGAGAAGAGTTGTGCGACATCAGGATGGTACAGCGAGCCACCCGACTACCATGAGGAGAATCAAATGCTCGGTCCGATCGGTACAGTCTTGACGCACATCCGGCATATTCTTCATCCGACGGATTTTTCTCCGGCCAGCATGGCGGCGTTCGGTCACGCGCTGAAGCTCGGCCTAGGTATGAAAAGCGACCTGACGATCATGCACGTCGATCCCGTACGGGCCGACCCCGATTTTGAGAACTTTCCACGGGTGCGGGCCACACTCGGCCGTTGGGGCGTGCTCAGAGTTGGAAATCGCCGAAGAGCGCCCGCGACCGGCGGCGATCCTGCTGGAATTGGGAAAGCGTCTCGTATTGGAACTCGTGCTCTTCAGCGCCAAGCGGAAGGGTGCGACAAAACGATTACACTCGGCCGCCGCCGTCTTGACGACCACTTCTGCAGTTTCGTCAAGACAGTGACTTGCTCAGAAAAGTTTTCTATGATCCTGGTCACATCGACGTCTCCTTCGTCGCGATAAACGCCACACTTTCACGGCGCTTGATACATATAATAAACTGACCAATTAGATGAGAGGAGAACCATGGCAGTATCCAACAATGTTCCGGCAACGATGCTTCGACGTGTGAATCGCATCTCTAGGACGGCCTTCATGCTGACGATCCTCGTGGTCCCGAATGTTCTGAACGCTACGCAGTTGACGCCGGCACGCGAGCAGGACGGTTCGACGGGGAACGGTCGGAGTCAAATCAACTCGGATCAAGCCGTGACGGCCAAAGGGGATGCCAGATCCGGCAAAGAGCTATTCGGCAAACATTGCGCAACGTGCCACGGTCCAAGAGGCAAAGGCGATGGTCTCAAGATCGTCGGTGCCGAGGTGGCCGACTTAGCCTCCCCCTCGACTCAACAAAAGCTAAGCGCGGATCTCATGAAGACCATTCACGAGGGAAGGCCCGAAAAAGTGATGCCGGCGTGGAAATGGCGTCTTTCGGAGCAACAGACGAAGGATGTACTGGCATATCTCCGGACACTGAGAAAGTAAACCGGGATAGCTGCTGCACACTGCGACGCCGTTCATGTCAGTATTTCTCGGCGGGCTGCATTCAAGAGCGCCACAACAGACGGATGTTTCAGTCGGCGCTCTGCGGTGATGGCATAGAACTTCTGTTTGACCGAATGCACTCGCCCCACCACCGCCACTTGATACTGCCGGCAAATTTCCTTTTCCATGGCTGTCGACCCAGGAAAGGCTCCGTGTCCCTCCTGCCCAAAGGCTTTTAGCGTGGCGCTGTCCTCGAATTCTGCGATGATAGTGGGGTGCAATCCCTGTCGTGCCATCCAGTCGTTCAGCGACATCCGGAACATGGTATTGGAGGTCGGCAACAGGACCGGTGCGCCGCTCATAGAGCGGGGGAAGTTGCGCCGGTATCGAGCGGCCAGCTTTGGCGCAGCAAAGAACGTCACGCCGGATTCTCCCAAGGAGTGGTTATACGTCTGGACCTTGATCGAAGGGGGAGCGGGGGTGTCGGCGATGACCAAATCCAACCCGTGAATCGCGAGATCAGCCAGCAGTAGATCCAACTTCGCCTCCCGGCAGATCATGTGCATGGACGGTGAATGCCTATACGTGAGTTCCAACAGGCGGGTGGCCAATAGCTTCGGCACCACGTCAACGATGCCGATGGTCAGGCGGATCGGGCGGCCGCTTCCCCGGCCCTTAACGGTATTCAGAAGGTCCTGTCCGATTGAAAATATATCGTCGGCATACTTGTAGACAATGCGGCCCATTTCCGTCGGCACAAGGTGCCGACCGGTGCGCTCGAACAGCTGTTCTCCTAATGTGTTTTCCAAGAGCCTGAGCTGTTTGCTGATCGTCGGCTGGGCCAAGCGGAGTTCCTCGCAGGCTTTCGCAATGGTCCCGTGTTTCGCCACGGACCAAAAGTAGAGGAGATGGTGATAATTGAGCCATTCCACGGCGACAGCACTATACACCGAAGTGATGGACGACTCCAGGCGGACGCTGGATGGAACGGTTTACTCGCTGTTTACACGCTGTTTACACGACAGAAATAGAACTGTGTTATAGGTCCGACTTGTCGTATTCCTAAGCGCGGAAATATGAGGTCATCCTTATTGCATGGAGTAGTCCACCTACAACCTAAAGAAAGGTTTCTCTATGAAAACACTGCATTGGTCCATGGCACTACTGATAACCTTCATCGTCGGTCTGGGCGGCTGCGCGCACGAAATGAGGACGGTGTCGGACCCTCATCCCGTCACCGCAGCGGATCTTCAGGCCGTCTTGCGTGATGAATGGTCGCGACACCTCTTTTGGATTCGCAATGTGTTCTTGGACCATGCCAAGAACGATCTTCGGTCGCGGGACTTTGCAGAGAAGGCCGTGGCCGCCAACGCAAAGGACATTGCGAGGACGTTTGAGTCGTTCTATGGAGAACCGGCGTCTTACCGGCTCACTACGCTACTGACTCAACACTATGAAGCGGTCAAAGCCTATTCGCTAGCTACTGTGGCCGGGAATAAACAAAAGCGGGATGCGGCTATGGCTGAGTCGGCCTCGAACAACGAGGAGATCGCCGCATTTCTTAGTGGGATCAATCCCCATCTCTCCAAGGAGACCGTCCGAAGCCTGTTTGCTGCTCACGATGCTGATATTCACGATCACATCAACAAGTTACAAGATAAAGATTATGCCGGCGAAGAGGAGACCTGGCCCGCGATGGAGCACCATGTCTATGTGATCGCCGACACGCTTGCAGCGGCCGTGGTGAAACAGTTTCCGAAGAGATTCATGTAGCTCCGGTGATCGTCAGTGTCGGTATATCGATCTGGCGATCAGGCAGGTGATCTGGCGGAGTCCGGCAGGCGGTATGCCTCGTTTGCCGGCTCCCGCCGAAGATTGCAGCATGGGGTAAGAGTTTCAGTCCAGATACTTCGGTGATCTTCACCGGCCATCGTCATGGTAACCAGCAGTCGACCGTTTATTTTTCATTCTGAAGTTCACGATCCATCGCAAATACGAACACCTTTTCTCCTATCTGCACATTGATGTCGGTAAAGAGGGTCAATATTTTCGCCCCGGTGATCTCGCCCACTTGTTCACAGAGCTTGTCCCGTCCCTGAGCAATGAGCGTTTGCCTCAACCGTTTGACCATGTCGACGCCTTCAGGTGTCTTGGCCAACTGACGTTCGGCAGGCGTGAGCACTCCCTTGAGTCGGACAACGACGAGATCACGAATGATGAATGCTTTGACCTCCTCAGGTCCACGGCCCATGAATTCCTGCTCGAATTTAATGATTGCGTTACGTATTGCGTTTTCCATGTCGTCTAGCCGCGCAAGATTATAGGGTCGCCCGTCATCATGAACAAGAGCCTTCCTGCTCCGTTCAGTCTTAATCCCATGAAAGGTATGGGCCATTTGGGCTATCGCGACGTGATTGAGACCCGCTTTGCGGCTTGAGGCTTGACGGTACACTCCCGACCATATTATCCATGGATTCATACTCGACCAAACGGCGCTGTTGCTCTTCACAACATCAGTCCAAGAGGGGCAAGAAGCCGGATTTGTATTCACCAAGGCCGTAGGGTTACCGGCACATCTTGCGATAGGCCGGTCGCAGTACAAGCCAACCGGGATGTTTCGATCTTTTTTGAGAGGTGATGATGTCCGCTGTGTTGCTTGTACCGCTGCTTCCCCTGCTCGCCGCTCTTATCGTAAGCGTCGGCGGCGAGGCCACCCGCCACGCCCGTGCAAGAATCGCCGCCTGGCCGATCGGCGCCGCGTTCTGCGGCGCCATCGTCACGCTCTATATCGTGGCGTTGGAAGGCCCGATCGCCCTTCGACTGTACAATCCGGTCGCATCTACTGTGTTGGCGGTCCCAATCGGGCTGTACATCGATCGGCTCAGTGCCGTCATGATGGTGTTGATCTCCGGCATCGGGACGATCATTTACACCTACTCCGTAGAATACATGTACCAGGATTTGCACGAACGCCGGTATCTCGCCTTGATCGGACTGACCGTGTTTGTCCTCCTCTGCATGGTGTCCAGCGCGAATTTATTGATGCTGTTCGTGCTGTGGCAGTTGCTGAGTTATCTCCTGTATCTCCTGGTCCACAATCATAGTCACCCAGAAACGCTGAAAAGCGCGTTTCGCACCTTCACGCTTTTACGAGTCGGTGATGTCGCTTTTCTGGGGGGTACCGTATTGGCGTACTCGCTGTACGGCACAGTGGAGTTTCCCGACCTGTTCGCCGTCGCCGTGCAATCGACCGCAACCGTGTCCCTGCTCCCCGGCGTCGAATTCAACGGCGCCACGGCGGTCACTCTGCTGCTCCTTATCGGCGGAATGAGTAAGTCTGCGCAATTTCCACTGTACGGCTGGCTTCCCCGATATCTCTATGCCCCGACGTCGGTAACCGCGTTACTGCACGCGGGCATCATCAATGCCGCGGGTTTCCTCATCAACCGCCTGGCGCCTCTCTTCGGGATGAGTTCGACCACGTTGCACGTCGCGCTCGTGATCGGAATCTTGACGGCCATCCTCGGCGCAACGATGATGCTGGTGCAAAACGACATCAAAAACATGCTGGGGTTCTCGACGATCGGCCAGATGGGCTACATGGTCATGGAATGCGGTTTGGGAGCCTTCTCGTTGGCCGTGTTCCACCTGATCGCCCACGGTTTGTTCAAAGCGACGGTCTTCTTATACAGCGGGAACGTCATCCATAAGGCGAGACAGGACCCTTCGTTCCCCCACACGGAACATGAAACACAGGAGGAAAGCTACTCGCCCTTGACGTGGACGACGGGTTTCGTCACGACCCTGCTGATCCCTTTAGTGATTCTGCTGGCGACTCACGGCGTGTTACGGATTCCGCTGCTGGAATCGCAGGGCACCGTCATCTTTCTCTTTTTCATCTGGATCACGTCTTCGCAAGCGATCCTGACGCTGACCCGATTGCGGGCCGTCGCGTCCTGGAAGGTGTCCGCGGCGATGTTGCTGACGCTGTTGTTCATCGTGTTCGTCTATCTGTTCGCCGTCGAATCATTCACGGCATTCCTTTACCCGAATCCGGAGGAAGTGGCCTCGTACTTCAAAGCCGGCGATCTTCCGGACTGGCTCTTTGATCTCCTCCTCGCGGTGTCGACGCTGGTGACGATCGTGGGCTGGATGTATTTGTACATGCGGGCTCATGGCCGGACTGTGTGGACGCCGTCGTGGATCAACAGCGTCCGGATCCGCTTCTATGTGCTGTTTCTCAATAGGCTCTATGTCGATGCGGTCTTACATCGAGCGGGACGGGTCCTGACATCAATCATTCAGCGCCTGGATAAGCGGGCCCAGGAACGCGCGCTCTGATCGACAGCCGCAAGGTAAAGGTGGATGGAGGGCTGTGTCACAGACCACGGAAACAGGCTCGCAATCAGTCCTGCTTGACGAGTATAGAGAACCCGTATTAATGGTAGCCCTCCCGCCCGCTGCGGGAGGGTGTGTCGACCGTTGAGCAAGAGCGAATGCTTTTGACCCATCCGGGGAAATGACGTGCTCCTATCGCTCGTACTCATTGTTCCGCTGCTCCTGCTCCTCGCCGCCGGTATCGTCATGATCGGCGGTGAGACGCCGCGTTTCACCCGCGCGAAAGCGGCCGCCTTTCCCATCGGCATGGCCTTCGTGGGCTCCATCGGTGCGCTCGCCTCGGTCGCGTCGCAAGGTCCTGTTACCGTTCGATTCTACGATCCTTCTTCGGTCGCTTCCTTTATTATTCCCATCGGTTTCTACATCGATCGACTGAGCGCCGTCATGATGACCTTGATCACGGGAGTCAGCACGATCATTTACTGCTACTCGACCAGCTACATGTACCAGGATCGTCATGCGCGCCGATATCTCGTGTTGATTTGCCTGACGGACTTCGTATTGATCTGCATGGTATCGAGCGGAAATCTCATGATGCTGTTTCTCTTTTGGCAAATCCTCAGTTACCTGCTCTACCTGCTTGCGCACAACCATATCCATCCCGCGACATTGGCGGGAGCGTTCAGGACGTTTACGCTGCTGCGTGTTGCCGACACGGCCTTTCTGGCCGGGATTGTTCTCGCCTATCAACTGTACGGCACCCTTGAATTCCAGGAGCTGTTCGTCCGAGCGGCTGCGAGCCCGATGACTCTTTCGATTCTGCCGGGGATGGACGTCAGTGCCGCCACGGCCGTGACGTTCCTCCTGTTTGTCGGAGCAATGGGCAAATCAGCTCAATTTCCTTTGCACCTGTGGCTGCCGGGGTCGCTTTTCGCCCCCACACCGGTCCACGCTCTGCTGCACGCGGGCATCATCAACGCCGGTGGGTTTCTCATCAACCGCCTCGCCCCCCTCTTTGGAATGAGCTCTACGACCCTGCACATCGCCTTCGCGATCGGAACCTTAACGGCCGTCCTCGGCGCGACGATGATGCTGGCGCAGAACGACATCAAGAAGACGCTCGGTTTCTCGACGATCGGCCAAATGGGCTACATGATCATGGAATGCGGCTTGGGCGCCTTTTCGCTGGCCGTGTTCCATCTCATCGCTCACGGCCTCTTCAAGGCCACGGTGTTCCTCTATTGTGGAAATGTCATCCATAAGGCGCGACAAGAGCCGCATTTCCCGCATACGGATCAGGAAGAGAACGAAGCGGGATTCTCCCGCTTGACCTGGTCGACGGGGTTCGTGACGACACTGTTCATTCCGCTGCTCATCCTGTTGGTCACGCACGGAGTCTTGCGCATTCCATTGCTGGAATCCCAGGGAACGGTCATCATTCTCTTCTTCATCTGGATCACTTCGTCGCAAGCCATCTTGACGCTCACACGACTACGAGCCGTGGCCTCATGGAAGGTATCGGCCATCATGCTGCTGACGCTGCTCTTCATCGTGTTCGTCTATCTGTTCGCCGTCGAGTCGTTCACCGCGTTCCTCTACCCCAACCCGGAAGAGGTCGCGTCGTATTTCAGGACCGCCGATCTCCCGGACTGGCTCTTCGACCTCATCGTCGGGATGGCCGCGCTCATGACGATCCTCGGGTGGACGTACTTGTACTTGCGCGCTCACGGCCGGACGATCTGGATGCCGGCCTGGATTGAAGACATGAGGATTCGGCTCTACACGGTGTTCCTGAATCGGATCTATGCCGATGAACTCTATCAATTGATCGGCTCGATGAGCGCACAACTGATTCATCGGATCGACAAGCTGGATCGCGGGTGGTCCCGATGACCGGCCTGTTCATACAATGCCTGTTCGTCGCGATTCCCTTCGCGGGTGCACTCGTCTGTCTGGCCTGCTGGTCCGATCCTTACCGCGTGAAGATGGCGGCCATCGTCGGGTCCGTCATCAGCCTTGTGTCGACCGTCGGAATCGCGAACCGGCTTCCCGCTCCGCCCGACGGTTTCTTGCCGCTCTATTTACTGCCGATTGCAGCCGTCGTATCGGCACTGGGCCAGCCGGTTCACCAGAGCCATCGGCTTTCCTGGATCACGACGATGGTCTTTCTCGGTTTGGGAATGGGCGCGCTCACGGCCGGACATCCGTGGAACTCCCTGTGTGTGATCACACTCATGCTGATTATCATGCTCCTTCTCTACCATCACCACACCACGCTCTGGCCCATCTCCTGGTGGGGCATCGGTTGCTTCGGCGTCGGTGTGGTCGGAGCCGGCCTTTCTCTCGCAGCTGGGCCTCCGATCTCAGCGGTCGCATCCTTGGCGACCTGCGCCGTTCTGTTGCCGCTCATGCCTTTTCATGACGGGTACCTTACCGCATTGACCAGGCTGCCGGGCAGCTTGCCCTCGTTTATTGTCCTGATTCTGCCGGTACTGGGTCTTCATGGACTGGCCGTCGCCATGCCGGCGATGCCGAACGAATTCGTTGCGGTCGTCAGCCTCTTGGCCTTACTCAGCTCCCTGTACGGCGCGGTCAAGGCGTTGGCGCAGTCGCGGGTCCGTCTCTTGGTCGGCTACGGCAGCGTCTCGTTTTTTTCGATCCTCTGGTGGTTTGTGGCAGGTTTCCACACAGCAACGCCGCGCGCGACCGTGCTGGCCGGAGCAGTGGGCCTCGCCACCGGCGGCCTGCTGGTGGCCTGGCAGGTGATCCGCACCAGATACGGTGACGATGTGGACCCCCAGGCCATCAGCGGTCTGTCCGCGGCGATGCCGAAATACGCCGTCCTACTGTCTCTGTTGGGCCTCGCGGCAATGGGCATCCCGCCCTTCGGGGTGTTCGCGGGATTTATGGGGTTGCTGTTGACGGCACCGCCCTCTTCGACGATCGGCCTCTTCATCGCGCTCACCGCTTGGCTTGCCGCCTCATGGTACATCATGCAGATGGTGCAACAGTTGCTCTTCGGCGCCCGTCGCGCGGATTTGCTCTATACCGATCTCCGACATCCTGAATTTAATTCGCTGTTGATTGTTGTGCTGGCCTTGCTGGCGCTCGGCCTGGCTCCCACCAGCTTGTATGCGCCTGACCAGGCTTCGAACAAGGGCGCCGCTATGGTGCAATCTCTCTCATGGAACCGCTAGAGCACGCAACCGACATTGAATCCAAGCGGATGGAGTTGCGCGGGATCGTCCGCGTCGCGGGGGAAGTCATCGCGCAGTACTGGCCGATGCGGACCTTCGTTCACCACAATCCATTGCACAGCATCGAATATTTGCCGTTCGAAGAAGCCGTCAAGCGCGGCAAGCAATTCATGGGGGGCAGCGGATATCTTCCCCATCATCTGTATCGGGAGTACCTCAAGGCCGGACGCATCCGGTCAACGCATCTCGATGACGCCCTCAAGCCGCGCGTCCTCGACAAGCACGTACTCATCGGACCGCACCGCGTCACGCACGGCTCCGTCATACGGGCCTGTCTGGCCGAAGGACTTTGCGCCGCGGCCATGGAACCGCTCGACGACCAACTGGACGATCCCGACAAACCGCAGATCGAAGCCCTCGCCCGTCAGCTGGAGCGCGTCCTGCACCCTTTTTCACTGGATGATCGAATCCGCAAAGTCGTGGACGAGAACCGGGCCTCGCTCTGCCGATGGCTCACGCTCTCGCACTGGTGCGACGATACGCTCGGCACCCAGATCGTTCAGCAGATTAATGAACAGATGATCAAGTGGTGTGCGGCCTTCCTCGACGAGGGCCATGCCACGTGGGTCATGCCAGGGCGCGAAAAAGGTCTCTATGAAGCCTGGAAGGCCATGGCTTCCCACGAATGGTCTCCCTGTGGAATCAAAGACAGCGGCAGGAAGATCGCGGTGCTTCCGGACTATCCGGAGGACGCGCTGCTCCAAAGCCTGGATGCGCTTGGGATTCCTTCCGAACTTCTACAAGATTACCTGTCATTGCAATTGACCGCCCTCCCCGGATGGGCCGGCTTCATCAAATGGCGCGGGGAAGAACGCGACTATCCATGGCAGCAAGCCTACCCCGTCGGCCTGGTGAAGTTCCTGGCGATACGTCTCTGGTACGCGCGTGAATTGGTCCAACAGGCCTGCAAGGATCATCTGGGCATTGAGGGGCGATACGAGGCCGTCATGGCTTACATGCGAGACTATCCCGAAGAATATTATCTTCGGCGGCAGCGGGTGGCCGGCCGGTTGCCCGCCCTCTATGCCGAGGAAGTCGACCGGCTGTCGCATCGGAAGGGACAAAGCTGGAACAACATCCTCGCACGGTACCGCGCGGAAGTCATTCCCCGGCTGCAAGCGGCCGCTCGTCGTGGCGCCGCCCGTCGGCTCCTCGCCCTCGCTCATTCGTTGGGCATCGAGCCGGCCACACTCACGGAAAGCTCCCCTGCGGACCTGAAACAAGTCGTCGATTGGATGGAAGCGTTCCCGGAATCCGACCACGGACCGGTGTGGCTCAAGGCCTTGGAGGCCGGGTACCAGGAACAGCTGTTAGGACAATTGCGTGCGCACATGACCACAGCCGTTCCTGCTGAGACGGGTCGTCCGTCCTCGCAATCGGTCTATTGCATCGACGTGCGCTCGGAACCATTCCGCCGCCATCTCGAATCGGTGGGCCCACATGAGACCTATGGCTTCGCCGGCTTCTTTGCCGCCTTCATTCGCTATCGGGCCTGGGGGAAGGAACACGATACGGAACAATTTCCGGTCATCATGCGCGCGAAGAATGAAGTGCGTGAAATCCCTCGCAGCTACCTCGATCACAAGGTCTTAAAACATCAAGCCAGAGCCAAGTGGGTGCAGGCAGGTCACACGCTCTTGCATGATCTGAAAGAAAATGTCGTAACTCCCTATGTCATGGTGGAGTCGCTGGGCTGGTTTTACGGCCTGCCGATTTTCGGTAAGACACTAGTCCCGGTGCTTTATCAACGCCTGATCGCCTGGTTAAGGGGCCTGTTCGTGCCTTCACTGGCCACGACACTCACGATAGACAAACTGCCCCCGGCCGAAACTGCGGAGATGGTGGAAGCGGAACAGCAAGCCGTGGTCAGAGAAGCCTTACACGAACAATTCGGGCTCCGCAGCTCACGCATCACGCCCGCGCTCGTCGAAGGTTTGCGCCAGCGCGCTCTAACGGCGGAGGGGGATCCGGAGCCGCCGATCGCCGCTGAGGACATCGAGCGGGCCGGATTTACCCCGGAGACCATCAGCACGTTTGTCGACATCCTGCGTCGGCAATACGAGTTGACGCCGCGGTCCGTGTCCCGACAAAGAGAACGGCTTACCAGGACCGGCTTTACCTTGGAGGAGCAGGTCCTGACCGTCGATACGGCTTTGCGCATGATGGGGCTGACCAAGAACTTCGCGCGGCTCGTTCTCTTCTGCGCCCACGGAAGCACGTCGGACAACAATCCCTACGAATCCGCGCTCGATTGCGGGGCCTGCGGCGGCAATGAGGGCAAACCCAATGCTCGTGCCCTCGCGATGATGGCGAACAATCCGAAGGTCCGCGAGCGAATCGGGAAGTTGGGGATTACCATCCCATCCGACACGCACTTTCTCGCCGGCCAAATGGACACCACGACAGATGTCGTGCGCCTTTTCGATCTCGAGGACGCCCCCTCGACCCATCGCGCGGACATCGCCCGTCTCCAAGAAGATCTCAAAGAAGCTTCTGCACTCACCAGTCAGGAGCGGTGTACACGCTTTCCCGATATTCAAAAAATGATCACCGAACCGGAAGCCGAAGCCCATGTCCACAAGCGAAGCGTGGACTGGAGTCAAGTCAGGCCGGAGTGGGGCCTGTCAAACAATACGTCGTTTCTGATCGCACGGCGCGAACTGACGAAAGGATTGGATTTAGCGGGACGTGTCTTTCTCCACTCGTATGATTACCGCGAAGATCCGAGCAACCGGCTGCTTGAAGTGCTGCTCACGGCCCCGCAGGTCGTGGCGCAGTGGATCAACATGGAACATTATTTCTCCGCCGTCGATAACGACGTGTACGGCAGCGGCAGCAAAATCTACCACAATGTGGTCGGCCGGCTCGGCATCATGTCCGGACCATGGAGCGATCTCCGTCTCGGTCTGGCCAGACAGACGGTCATGAGCGGGGAAGGCGCCTACCATGAGCCGATGAGGCTTTTGACGATCATTGAGGCGCCGCGGGAGCGGATCGATAGGCTGATCGCTCGGCACGATGTCTTACAGCACTTTTATCACAATGAGTGGGTCCATCTGGTCGCGCTCCACCCAGAGGACGGAGTTTGGTATCGCTATCACCCCGATGGGACGTGGCATGCGATCGTAATACCGTAGTCATGGCCCTCCATTGGGGAAGGGTCATTAGAAACAGGCCGGGAAAGGAGAGCTACTGATGAGCTTGATCTTGCATCCGATGAAGGAAATTCGCGTGATCATCGCAGGTGAGCATCGCGCGTTTGTGACCGATCTCTTGGATCGAGTGAAAGCGACCGGCTACACGATTATCGGCAATATCTCGGGGAAAGGACATCACGGCTTTCGCGAGGCGCACTTCATGTTCAGTGAGCAGGAAAGCCTTGAAATCGTGATGACCGTCGTGCCCGAAGAAAAAGTCGACCCCATTTTGGCAGGTCTTCGGCCGCTTTTCGAACGGCATTCCGGTTTCATGCTGGTCGCCGACGTCGCCGTAAGCCGACAGGAGTATTTCGGAAAAAAAGGGATCAAATCTTGACGGTCAAGTTTTCATAAAGCACAGGCTTCTC
>DATIGP010000221.1:0-6244 GCA_035454625.1 Nitrospira sp. | reverse complement strand
AGAGCGCTGCATTATAGGTTCCGCCTCTTCACCCTTTCAAGCATCTGATGGCATCGATCTATTGCATTCATGCGACAAATGCGGTGCGTCGCACATGTATCGCAGGCATAAAGACGTACCTTTTCCAGTATTCACGCATGTATTCTAGAGTTGGGTACACTAGTCGGGACCGCAGGCATAAGGCTGTGAAAACAATTCCGCCAGGAGTCCTATCCCGACATCTGGGATTCACGCACATCCCAACTCATGAATTTTCGGCACGAGCGGTATTTCCCCCGTCATGCGATAGATCGACCTGTCAAGAAGCTTGGCGCGCCGACCTGCAGGAGAAGAGTGGCAACAGAATAGGTCCGCTACCCGGAAAGAATAGACGTGTTCGGCAGTTTCCGATGTGCGACATCACCGATCGCATTCGAGACCATATTGCTTCTGAATAGATTCCGCGACGCTCGGCGATTCCTTGGTGAGGAGCGCACAGGTGGTGAAATTCCCAACAACTTTCTTCTTCCTCCTATCGATATAGGTCCAATCAACGATCTCCGTCTTGGCGAATGAGTAAGACTGCCCCTTCTTGACCGACCGGATCATCGGGAGGTTGTCGATTCGCCCTGACCAGAGATCTCCTTGCGACTTCAGGTTGGAGACCCACAGATATTCTTGATTGTCGCCTTCGCTCACTCTCACTTTGACTGAGTACTGGTCCGTGTTGGGTGGCGGCGACCCGGCCTTTTTTAGAAAGTCTTCCAAGCCGGCCCGAGCACGTTCCATGGCTTTCTGCATCGCAGGATCCTCTTCACTTATCTCAACCGTATTATCCTTCTTCGCCTTGTCGGTAAAGGATTGCGCGAACGCAGAGGGGGATAGGGGGAATATTAAGACCACCGAAAGGGTGACGCTCAGCACCACGAGTCGTTGCATACGAGCCTCCTAGAGTCTACCGCTCACCGTGATCGAGGTGAGCACCGTGCTACCCGGTCATATTGAGCCTGTCACCACCTCAATGCAAGATCGATCAGGCATTCGGCGTCTCACAGAACTCTTGCGTAGACTCATCTCGCCATCTCTGGAGGAAGAATTCATTCGTTTTTGTTACTCTGCCAACATGCCACGCCGCCGCCACACCCGTCATCACTCTCATCATTCGCGTCTGGGGTCTATGGCGCGCTTCGCTCATAGGCGGTGGCAGAATCTTTGTTTATTTCTCCGGGCAGTCGGCCGAACGCCACCCGCGGCACGGCTAGCCATCAGCGCCAGCCTGCTCTTCATAGTCCTGTTGGGTGTCAATTGGTCTTACCACACGTTCTTCAAGCCGACGGAATTGTTCTTTCCGGTTGAGAATGCACTCACCAAGAGCCCCCGCGAGACCTGGCGAGAATACGGTGAGCTGTTCAAGGTACATTCCACGGCCATTATCACCCCAGAACTGCTTGCCGCCTTGGCTCAAGCCGAGGGTTCCGGGAATCCGGTGGCACGAACATACTGGCGCTGGCGCTTCATCTCGTCGAACCCCCTCGAATGGTACCAACCGGCCTCAACGGCAGTCGGCATGTTCCAAATTACCGACGGCACGTTTCAAGAAGGGAAGCGCTACTGCATCCACAACCACGTGGTCGTCGAAGATGGCCCGTGGCACAACCTCAACTCCTGTTGGTTCAACAGCCTCTACGCCCGGGTCCTCCCAGGCCATGCCATCGAGCTCACCGCCGCGTACCTCGACCGTCACGTGACAAAAGCGATTGGAGAACGGTCTGCGACATTCAGACAGAAGCAGGATCTGGCCGCGGTCATCCATCTGTGCGGCGCCGGGGCAGGCCGTGATTATGTAAAGCGGAACTTCCGTCTCCTGCCGAACCAGCGCTGCGGTGACCACGATGTGAAGGCGTATCTCGCGAGAGTCAAGGCCTTGGAGCGTCTCTTTGAGACGTTGGCGGCCGGCTCCATTCCCACCAGTATCCATCGTTGACCGATCAGCGCCCCGTGACATTCTTCAGCACCCGGGGGTCTGAGCACTTCGAGAACTCAATCGACTTTCAAAGCGTCTTCGGGCGCACCGACATTCATTCATGGTATGGTGGCTGCGTCACGGGCACTGTTGCGCAAGGGACGTCTCCATGAGTTCGGACCAGCCGAAGGCATTGCGGAAGACGGTTTTGGCCGGCGCGATCGGAAATGTGCTGGAGTGGTATGATTTTGCCCTATTCGGATACTTCGCATCCGTCCTGTCTCGTCTCTTCTTTCCTTCTTCTGATCCATCGTTGTCGCTAATCGCCACCTTTGGCGTGTTTGCCGTCGGCTTTCTTGCCAGACCACTGGGCGCGCTGCTGTTTGGATATTGGGGCGACACCAGAGGACGACGAGCCGCCTTGGCTTGGTCCATTATTCTCATGGCATTCCCCACCTGCTTGGTCGGCTTATTGCCGACCTATGCTCACATCGGCCTTGCTGCACCGCTCACCCTCACTGCCTTGCGCTTTCTTCAAGGGTTATCGGTCGGTGGAGAATTCACCGGGTCCGTCACGTTTCTTGTCGAGCATGCTGCACCGACCGAACGAGGCTATATCGGCAGTTGGGCAGGATTCAGTGCACAGGTCGGCGCGCTGTTGGGCTCCGGTGTGGGAGCCTTAGCGACTGCCAGCCTCTCCTCCGAGGCACTCGAGCAATGGGGATGGCGTATTCCATTTGTGGCGGGAAGTGTCATTGCGCTGGTCGGTTGGTATCTTCGAAGGCGCATTCCCGAGTCGCCGGCTTTTCAACGGCTGCAACAAGAAGGTGAGGTGTCTTCCTCACCGATCCGCGAATTACTTGCATCTTACCGTGCGCCGCTCCTACAAGTGATCGGCCTCGTCCTGTTGCATGGGGTCGGATTCTATATTTTTTATGTCTTTCTCCCAACGTATCTTTCCAAGGTGAGCGATATCCCCTTGGGAACGGCACTGTTGATCAACACGTTATGCATGGCTCTGCTGGCCTTTCTGATCCCGATCATGGGTAAGCTGTCCGATGGCATCGGCCATCGATCGGTCCTGGCGACCGGCGCTGCAGGTCTTGCCATCGGCACCGTCCCGTTGTTTTATTGGCTGAGCACCGCCGATCTCGCGCTGGTCGTCATGGCCCAGGTTCTGATTACGGTGTTCGTATCGGCCTATATGGGTCCGTTTTTCGCCATTGTCGCGACTCTTTTCCCGGTCGCCCGCCGCTACACAGGGCTTTCGATGTCATACAACATCGCTTCGGCTCTGTTCGGCGGAACTGCACCGTTGATAGCCACAGTACTCATGGAACGGAGCGGAAGTGTGCTTGCTCCTGGATGGTATGTCAGCCTGTGCGCTGCACTATCACTGGTCGCACTGTCCACGATTCGTAAAGAGATGAGAGAGACAACCGGGGTTCCGGCTGGAACTCATTGACGGTGAGAACTGAACTTACGGTATCTTTCATGAGCGATACCAAAACCGCATGATTGATTCAGATGATTCCACCACCCGCCATTTCCGGTCCACTGGTCTCTCGCTGGTGGGGATGTTTCCCCGAACTTCGCCGTGACACCCTCGGCTTTCTTTTGCATTGCCATGCCTTCGGCGACGTGGTCAAACTCCCGATGGGTCTTGCCGTCGAACTTCTCTTGCGGCAGCGTGACGCCGCTATGTATGTGCTGAACCACCCCGCCGACGTCAAACATGTGCTGGTGACGAATCAAGACAACTATCGGAAAGCTCCAGTGGCCCCGGCCGAATCGCGCATCTTCGGTCAGGGTGTCCTCCATACGGAAGGCGACACGCATCACCATCAGCGGCGCCTCTTTCTCCCCTTCTTTCACGGGAATCATGTCACCGCGTACACCGACCTGATTACGGGCAAAGCTCATGAACTCGTATCGCACTGGCCCGATGGAACGACGGTTGATATCGAGCATGAGATGGCGCACCTGACCTTGTCGGTAATCTGGCGCCTGCTCTTTGGACGGGAGGTCGGGTTCGAAGCCGATACGGTACGGGCGGCGATCGCGGTCGGTCAGAGTTTGATTAAACTCCAGTATGACTCTCTGTTGGCGAGTCTCACCCCTCTATGGGTTCCGACAAAACTTCATCGCCAGTTCACCCGCGGCCACCGATCGATGGAAACGATGATCCGACAGATGATCAAGGGGAGGCGTACAGCGCCTCATCCGAACGACGACGTGTTGACACTGTTGCTCGCCGCAAGAGACACAGAAGACCGCCCGCTGCGTGATGAAGAAATTCGTGACCAACTCATGACCTTCTTATTGGCCGGCCACGAAACCACGGCGAATGCGTTGACGTGGATCTGGTTTCTGCTGGCACAATTTCCAGCGGTACGGGGTCGGCTCACTTGCGAATTGAACGACGTTGTCGGTGACCGTCTTCCAACCGCCGCCGATGTGCCCCGCTTGCGGTACACGAAGATGGTCTGGGAGGAGTCGCTTCGTCTCTATCCTCCCGCATGGAGCCTTCATACCCGTGTCGCCCATGCTGAAGACCGACTTCCCTCAGGCGGCGTGCTACCAGCCCGCGCATGGGTCTTCATCAGCCCCTGGAGTCTGCATCGGAATGCGCGATGGTTTCCGGATCCCAACCGATTCGACCCCGAGCGATTTTCGGAGGAAGCGAAACGAACCCGGCCCGCATTCAGTTACATCCCCTTCGGTGCCGGAGGACGGAGGTGTCTCGGAGAGTCGTTTGCGGAGTCGGAGGGGTTGTTGATCCTGGCGACGATCGCGTCCAAGGTTCGTCTGTCCCTGGTTGAGGGACAGACGATCCAGCCCGAACCTGTGATGACCTTGCGGCCGAAGGTTCCGGTCCGGATGATCGTTCAGCACATCAGAATCCCTGAGCCGAAGCCCGCTCTGACGTAGATCGCTGGGCCGTCGTCTCTGCCGCTAGGCATCACCCTTTTGATATGGTACAACTCGCCGCGAACACCTGCGGCTACCAGTCGACCACCTATGACAAGCAAGATCTTCTCTTCCCTGCGCCTCATCGCTCTCGCTATCATCTTTCTGACATTCCTGTCAGGCTGTCTCTCGCCGGTCACCTTGACTCGAGCCGTCATCGCCTATGATGACGCCATTACCGAGTCGCAATCGAAGCAATTGCTTATGAACATCGCCAGAGCACAGCACCATGAGCCGATCCACTTTACCGGCGTCTCCAACGTGGCGGCGACCTTCGACTTTCGGTTTACGGCCGGCGCCACACCGGCTTTCGCGGGTCTGGCTAGTACACAGATCCTGCCCCTCATCAGTGGAAGCGTGGCGGAAAATCCGACCATCAGTATCGCGCCGATCGAAGGCGAGGAGTTTACTCGACGCTTGCTCACACCGTTCAACGAATCGAAGCTGACTCTCCTTTTACGACAGGGCATCGATATCGATCTCCTCCTTCGACTGATGGCCAAAGAGCTCAGAATCAGCCATACCGACGGCGCTGTGGCATATCGGAATAATTCTTCCGACAAGGTCGGCTATGAGATGTTCAGACGGGTGGTCCTCCATCTCTCAGCTATTCAAGATCACAACAGCCTCTATGTCGAACCGCTGAGCATCGAACGAAGCTGGACGATTCCAGCCGACTCAGTTACGGCGGAAGGATTCAAAGCGCTCGAACAGGACTACCAGGTGACATATAACAAGCTGGACAGAAGTTTCACGCTGCGGAAACAGGTGGAACGCGGCACGCTGATTACGAACTACGATCCAAATTTACTGTCCGGGGAAGAACGGGCCCGTCTGCAGAACGAGAATGAACAAGGGCTTCCGCATGATGTGACCTTTGATATCCGTCCTGGGCATTATGGCGGCGATTGGCCGCTGAAGGGAGATTTCCGACTGCGAAGTTTCAATGCGATGCTGAACTTCCTGGGACTCTCCATCGCAGAAGAGCCGGAGTACCACGTCGACAAAGACAGCCGTACGCCTGAAGTAGCCGAAAATCCCGTCAAGACGATGGATCTGATCGTGTCACCGTCAGCTCTTTCTGGACTGGATCTTGTGATGAAATCCCATGGGCAGTATTACGCCGTCAATACGACCGGACCACAGGCCCGCTGGAACCGCGAGGCGTTCAAGCTCTTGTCGCAGCTGTTTCAGATGACGGTCACTGACGTTCCTCGCGTTGGTGTACCGAGCATTACCATCGCCAAATGAATCGAATCGATTATGCGTCGACGCGGTTGAGATCAGATTTCGGAGGTCGCCGACCGACGAGATAGATGACGGCTGGAAAGA
>DATIGP010000220.1:0-4033 GCA_035454625.1 Nitrospira sp. | reverse complement strand
GCTCTTGGCCGATACGACGGTCAACGACATCCTGGTTAACGGGCACAAACATGTGTTTGTGGAACGGGCCGGGCGGTTGGAGTTGACACCGGTCCGATTCAAAGATGATGCGCACCTGAAGAAAATCATTGAAAAGATCGTCTCGAGGGTCGGCCGGCGGATCGATGAATCGGTGCCGATGGTCGATGCGCGGCTGGCCGATGGATCACGTGTAAACGCCATTATCCCGCCGCTGGCGATCGACGGGCCGTCTCTTTCGATCAGAAAGTTCAGCAAAGATCCGCTGCAGATGTACCACCTTATCGATAAGCGTTCGCTCACTCCCGAAATCGGCGAGTTGATGAAAGCGATCGTGCAGGCAAGATTAAACGTGCTGATCTCCGGAGGAACCGGCTCGGGGAAAACGACGCTCTTGAACGTCCTGTCCGGCTTCATTCCGAATAATGAACGCATCGTGACGATCGAGGACGCGGCCGAGTTGCAGCTGCGCCAGGACCATGTGGTTCGACTGGAGACTCGTCCTGCCAATATCGAAGGCAAGGGCGAAATTGCGCAGCGTGAATTGGTCAAGAACGCCCTTCGTATGCGGCCTGATCGGATCATCCTGGGCGAGGTCCGCGGAGCCGAGAGCCTCGACATGTTGCAGGCCATGAATACCGGTCACGACGGATCTTTGACGACAGTGCATGCCAACAGCCCGCGCGATGCCTTAACCCGCATCGAAACGCTGGTGTCCATGGCGGGACTGAATCTGGGGACCAAGGCGATGCGCCATTATGTGTCTTCCGCGCTGGATGTGATCATTCAGATTGCCCGGTTGTCGGATGGAACGAGGAAACTGATCAGCTTCCAAGAGATTGTAGGCATGGAAGGCGATCTCATCACGCTCCAGGAATTGTTCGTGTTCCAGCAGACGGGGTTGGACGAGAACCGGAAGGTCAAAGGACGATTCAAAGCCACGGGGGTGCGGCCAAAGTTTTATGAGCGTCTGGTCGCAAGAGGCGTCACTCTGCCGCCTGACCTGTTCGACCCACAGAAGGTGTATGAATGCTAACCGCACTGATCGCACTGGGCATTTTCGGGACGATCCTGCTCTTCATGCAGGGCTGTGTGCTGCTTCATCGTTTGATCGTCCCCCGTGGAACCGATCGAGCTATCGAAAGGATCCAAAACTGGGCGGCGCCTCAGGCTGCATCGCAATTGGAGATCGTTCGCAAGGAGACGCTCAGCGGCATTCCGTGGCTGAACGATCTTCTGATGACGGTCAAACGGGTGCAACCTCTGCGCGTGCTCCATCGGCAGGCGGATTGCCGTCTCCCGTTGGGAATGATTGTTCTAGCGATGCCGCTCTTCGCTCTGGTGGCATTGGTGTTCTCCTGGTCCATGCACCTGTCCTTCGTGCTTTCGCTCATCGCCGCAGCTGGGTGCGGCTCAGTGCCGGCCGGATATCTGTACTGGCTGAAGACCAAGCGGGTGGCCATGTTCGAGCGGCAATTGCCTGAGGCGCTGGAGCTCGTCTCTCGCGCCCTTCGCGCAGGCCATGCATTCTCGGTGGGATTGAAGCTCGTGGGCGAGGAAGCCGCAGATCCTATCGGTATGGAATTCAGGCGTGTGTTCGACGAAGTCTCGATGGGCGTCGCTCTTCCTGAAGCGCTTCAAAACATGACCGAACGTCTCGACTGCGTGGACTTGCGGTTCTTTGTCACGTCGGTGCTAGTCCAGCGGGAAACCGGCGGGAACCTTGCCGAGATCATTGATTCACTCGCCGGTCTGATCCGTAAGCGGTTTGAATTACAGCTCAGGGTAAAAGCCTTATCGGCTGAAGGAAGAATCTCCGGAATTGTCTTGTTCGGGCTTCCGTTGGTACTTGGGCTTATTCTCTATAAAATTAACCCTGAGTACATGAGCCTCCTATTCACGGACCCGATCGGACAAAACCTCGCCACAATTGGCAGCGTTCTTATGATCATGGGCGCCATTGTGATGAAACGCATGATCGCCATCAAGGTGTAAGGAGTATCGGATGGATATGCCACTGCTTGCAGCGCTGCTAACGTTTTTGGGCGTCATCCTTGCCAGTTCGGCCGCCTTTTTCTTTTTTAATTCTAGACAGGCAGTCCAGACCTGGCGCCGGCGTGCCGACGGTGGCAACTCGACGGTACAGGATAATGCGCCTGAAGGAGTTGCCGAACAGGCGAAGGCCCAACTGCATGCTCTCCTGGAGTGGTTTGCCAAACTCAATCAACCAGCCAATGTGGAAGAAGCCAGGGCAACCCGCCTTCTCCTGGTCAATGCCGGGTACCGCAGCAGGAAAGCCTCCGTTTTTTACATGGGCACGAAGCTATTCCTGGCGACGGTGTTCGTATTTCTGCTCACATTAATTCCCGCAAAAGCGCTGGGTTTCCCCACTGTGACCAATTTGATATTTCTCTATCTGCTGGCAGCGGCCTGCGGCTATTATGCACCATCGCTTTGGCTGAAACTCGCCATTTCGTCGCGGCAGGATGCTCTTAATCGGGCCATGCCGGATGCCCTGGATCTGATGGTCGTTTGCGTGGAAGCAGGGCTTGGGCTGGATCAGGCCATCGCGAGAGTCGGAGATGAGGTTAAGCGCGCTCATCCGGAACTCCACGATGAACTGAATGTCTTGACCTTAGAACTGCGGACTGGTGTCACGCGCCAGGAAGCCCTGCGGAATCTGGCCCATCGCACCAATTTGGAAGAGGTGAGGAATCTGGTTGCTATTCTTGTGCAGACAGATCGGTTTGGGACCAGCATCGGACAGGCGCTTCGCGTCCATTCTGACTCGATGCGCACGACGCGTCGGCTCAAGGCGGAAGAAATGGCGGCCAAACTTCCGGTCAAGCTATTGTTTCCGCTCATTTTCTTTATCTTTCCCAGCCTGTTCATCGTGACCGTCGGCCCGGCTTGTATCCGAATGGTTCGCGTGTTGTTCCCTGCTTTGACTGGCCACTAAGCTTAGGTCTCGCGTGACCCGAGCACCGATTACTCAAGTGCTTCAGGATGTTCTTCTTCGCCGGGTCCTGCCAGGCGGAGGCCTGGCCGACCGTCCCGCAGGTCAATACCGGACAGATGCGACTGCATGGGGAACAGTGGCCCTAGCGGCATCGAATGCAGACCGCCAGAGTCTTGACCGTTTACGTTCGCGTCTCCTTCGAGAACAGCAACGTGATGGTCGTCTCTGTATAGAGTCAAACCGGTCGGACTCCTATTGGCCAACGCCGATCGCCATTCTAGCCTGGCGGGGTGACCAGGCATGCGAGTCTGCCAAGGATCGCGCCATCGCTTTTGTCCTTACGACGACTGGCAATCATTATGCGGCGAAGTCGGAAGAACCGGCGGGACACGATACGTTTTTAAAAGGATGGCCGTGGATCAGCGGGACGCATTCCTGGATTGAGCCGACGGCCGTGGCGGTCATCGCGTTGAATAGCGAGGGATACGGAGGACATGCCCGCATTCGAGAGGCGAAGGCTATGATTCTCGACCGGCAACTGCCCCACGGGGGATGGAATTACGGCAATTCATTCGTGTTCGGACAGGAGCTTCGTCCCATGCCCGAAACGACGGGAGCTGCTTTGGCTTCTCTTGCCGGTATGGTGGATCGGCAGCATATCGAAAAAGCTCTGGATTACCTTCTGAATGAAGTGGGGCGACTGACGACTCCCATTTCTCTTGGATGGAGTCTGATCGGCCTTGCGGCGTGGAATCTCTGGCCGGCGAACGGTGTGGCGCTCGTCGAACGCTGCCTGGTCAATCAGTCCCGATTCGGCGAATATGATACGTCATCGCTGAGCCTGCTGTTCCTCGGTGCCCTGGCCGGGCAGCCTGACGATAATCTGAACGTGTCAGGTTTCCCGCGTGCCGGTCGTCTCGAGAACGCCAGCCAATAGGAATGACTGTGGCGTACGATGATCCGAAATTGAATCGAGAAATCACGCGACGAGGCCTGCTGCTCGCGGCGGCAGCGGGTGCGGCAATCGGGGCTGGATTGCTCGTGTTGCCGAAGCGA
>DATIGP010000219.1:0-10649 GCA_035454625.1 Nitrospira sp. | reverse complement strand
TAAGTATTGCTGCCCCTCGTCACGACGACGGGGAATCGATAGGTTGTCCAGTAACTCAACACAAGAAAATCTCCACCCGCTTTACTGGCCGAGTAGGGGCTGCGTGGCTCAACCCGGTCTTCTTCCGTCGACAGACCGGTTTCGACACTGCCGTACACCTCGTCCGTGCTGACTTGGAGGAACCGTTTCACACCGGCATGTCGCCCTTCTTCAAGCAGCACACCCGTACCGACCACGTCGGTGCGCGCAAAACTTCCCGGATCAAGAATCGAACGATCGACATGCGTCTCCGCCGCGCAATTGATGATGCCTTCGATTCGATATTTGCGAAGCAGGGATGAAACCAACGATCCATCGCAAATGTCTCCATGGACGAACACATAGCGCCGCTGTCCACGTATAGCGGCCAGGTTGGCCGGATTTCCCGAATAGCAGAGGGCGTCGAGGTTGACGACGTGATGCTGTGCGCCGGCCAGCAGCCGCCGGACAAGATGAGACCCGATGAACCCGGCTCCGCCCGTGACAAGGATGCGCATCTATGCCGCTACCTGAAGGTGATTGGCGCCGGTTCGGCCGACCAACTGATTGGCCAGATAGAGAGACTCGATGGTGCCAGCATCCGTCCACCATCCCTGAAGCAGATCCCATGTCAGCATTCCGGCCCGGATGTAGGCGTTGTTGACGTCGGTAATTTCCAACTCCCCTCTGGCCGACGGCTTGAGGGATCGGATGAACCCGAACACTTGCGAATCATAAAAATAAATGCCCGTGACCGCATACGGCGACCGCGGATGCTGCGGCTTCTCTTCAATCTTTATGACACGGTCGCCTTCCAAAACCGGCACACCGAACCGCTGCGGATCTTTGACTTCTTTGAGGAGTATTTTGGCCCCTTGTTGCTGACGACGAAAGTGGTCCGCCGCCTTGGCGACGCTGCCCTGAATGATGTTATCGCCCAACACGACACAAATCGGTTCCCCGTCGGCGAAGTGCTCAGCCAACCGAAGTGCGTCGGCAATACCACCTTCGCCCTCCTGATAGGTGTAGTCCAGATGTTTCAGCCCGAAGTCTTTTCCGTTTCCTAGCAATTTCAAAAAGTCACCCGCGTTGTTCCCTCCCGTCACCAGCATGATCTCGGTCACACCGGCATTGACCAGCGTCTGGATCGGATAATAGATCATCGGCCGGTCATAAACGGGTAGCAGATGTTTGTTGGTGACCTTAGTGAGAGGCAATAATCTGGTCCCCAGCCCACCAGCCAGCACTACGCCTTTCACGACTCTACCTGCCTCTTGAAAGTGGTTCCCCGTTGTTCTGAGCGATTGCCGTCGGTTGAGTCAGTCGGATTGACGATAACACGAAGGGAGGAAATCGACACTTGATATGCAAAACTACGACAGACTTTGAGAGAGGTTCGGTTGAAAGCCGGGCACAAGCCGCTTGAGATCGTGAAGCAAGTCTTCTTCGTTGCGTGTGGGGAGCGTCTCCGGCAATGACTGCACCCATTCGTCCAGCTCCCCGACAGGAACAGGAGTACCGACAGCTCGATGGATCTTGGGATGGACCGTCGGCTCAACCTTCTCGGTGTTCTCAAACAGCTCCTCGTACAACTTTTCTCCCGGCCGAAGTTCCGTAAAGACTATGTCGACGTCTTTCCCGGGAACGAGACCGGCCAACACGATCATGTTTCTGGCCAGATCGGCCACTTTGATCTGTTCGCCCATGTCCAGAACGAACACTTCTCCTCCCTTCCCCATCACGCTCGCTTGGAGAACCAGCTGTACCGCCTCCGGAATCGTCATGAAGAACCGCTTGATCTCCGGATGGGTCACGGTCACCGGACCGCCTCTCCGGATCTGCTCGGAAAAGAGAGGGACCACGCTTCCGTTGCTGCCCAACACGTTGCCGAACCGCACGACCGTAAATTTCGTGAGGCCGGTGTGGTTGAACTCCTGCACCAAATGCTCCGCGATTCTCTTGGTCACTCCCATGACGCTCGATGGATTGACGGCCTTATCCGTGGAGATCAGCACAAATCGGTCGACGCCTGTTTTCAGAGCCACTTCGGCTACCACGCGCGTGCCGAGGATATTGTTGCGGATCGCCTCTTTTGGGTTCAGCTCCATCAGGGGAACATGTTTGTGCGCGGCAGCATGGAAGACGATATCGGGGCCGATCCGTCGGAATACTTCCGAAACGCGGTCGAGCACGGTCACATCACCGATGACAGGAAGTATGTTGACGTCCGGAAAGTCCGCTTGTAACTCCAGCAGAAGTGAATGGAGCGCATTCTCGTAACGTTCGAACAGCACCAGAGCTTGAGGCTGGTGTCTGGCGATTTGCCGACATAATTCCGATCCGATGGAACCTCCCGCTCCGGTAACGAGGAGCGTCTTCCCTGTGATGAGCGGATGCAAAGCTTGGCGATCGGTCTGGATCGGCTCACGCTGCAACAGATCTTCCAATCTCATCGGGCGCACATGGTGCAAGGACACTGGATCACCCAGGAGCTGTTTGATGTCGGGAAGGGTTTTGATCGGGACGGCGCAACCTTCAGAAGCCGCTAGAATCTTTTGTTTCACGGTTGTGGAGCCCGATGGAATGGCAATGATGATCTCATGTGCGTTGAGGTGATCCGCCACCTTCAGGATATCGTCGATCGTTCCCACGACCGGTATGCCGTGTATTTTCATCCCGCGTTTGACGGGATCATCGTCTACGAACCCTACCGGCAGGCTGTTGTAGTTCGCATCCGACAGCATGTCTCTGACCAAGAGCTCTCCGGCATGTCCGGCGCCGACGATCAACACCCGTCGTGCGGTGGGCCCAACGATCTGAAGCCACTCCCGGAACCCCCGCACAGCCAATCGTATGCCTGCCAAGTACAACCCGTTCAACACACCGGTCAAAATAATTACGGACCGAGGATATTCCCTGATCCCTCCCACCAGATGAATGATTACGTAGAATACTGTCGCACTGACAAGCGAGGCCAAAATGATCTTTCCTAAGTCATAAAGACCGACATACCTCCAGAGCCCCCGCTGAACTCCAAACACCCATAAACCGGAGCCGAAAACCAAGAGGACCGCGGGCATATGGTCCCACATGATCTCCCTGTATTCAGGAGGGATGTCTCCTTCGAAGCGCAGTTCAAAAGCCATCCAATTGGCCGCGAGGATTAAGAACAACTGTGTGCCGATGACGACAAAAGATCGGTAAGCCAGTACTAGGTTTCCGTATCGTCCCGCAATAGAGTGGAAAAGCCTGGCGACCGGCTGTTTCATGCGCACCCTGGGGCCCGGACTCGGACCTCATGCTCCGCTAACATCGTTTCGACCGCTCGGATGACACGGTGCACGGGCAACTGTTGCAGGCATTCGCTCAAACTATTGATATGGCGGTCACAGCCTTCCCCCAAACACGGCACGCAGTCTCCTTCTCCCTGAAGCAGGTAGACATTCTCCAGTCGTTGCGATCCATGAGTTTTCCACGGACTTCGAGCCGTGACCGGAAAGTCCTTCGGCCAGGGTCCCCATTTCACCGGATTCGAAGGCCCGAATAGAACGACCGTCGGCGCACCGACGGCCGCCGCCATGTGACTGACGGCGGTATCGGTTCCGATATACACGGCTGCGCGGCTGAGCAGATACCCGAGCGCCGGCAACGTCATACGACCGACAAGGTCCACCGCGGCAGGGAGGTTCTTGGCCACTTCCTCACTGGCGGCTCGTTGATCCAACGCCCCTCCAGCCACCACGACCAGGAGCCCCTGATCGATCAACCTCCGCCCAAGTGCGACCCACCCGGCTACCGACCAGGTCTTGTAGGCAAACTTCGGTGAAACATGCAAGACGGCGTATTGTCGATTCGATACTCCCGAAAACATACGATGAACCGATGCTTCATCTTCATCTCTCCAGCTGACCACGGGTGTTCCCAGAGGTTCGATTTGTAACGGGGCAAGCAACCGGAGATTCATAACGACCGTGTGGGTATCCAGATTATCGAACGGGACCCATTCATGGAGCAGCCTTCGTTTCCACCACGATTTGCCGTCGGCTAGGAGCGTACCCACTCGATACCGCCCGGCCACCCAGGCGTGAAACGTCGGACGATCGCCCGCCAAGACCGACAACGCGAGGTCGTAGCGGCGCCACATCGAGCCGAGTAATTTCAGATGAGTCGCAATGGGAGGGCGTTCGGCGACCGTCAAAATTCGCCGGATATCAGGATTGGTCGATACAATATCCTGAGTCCCGTCGAACACCAGCATATCGATCATCAGATGAGGCAACGCCGCCTTGAGCGAACGTACGACCGGTGTGGTCAAAAGCACGTCCCCGATTCGACGCGTACACACGATGAGCGCGCTGCGCATCTCCCGCTTCATCGTCACCACCAGATACCTTGTGCAGATTCCCGGTCAACAATCATCCCATACCACACAATAGGCGCCGTGTTACACCTTCCTTAGAAATGCGAGCATGTCGTGGCCCTTGTCCAGCAGACTTGCCGGAATGCTGAGAACTTCTCCCAGCACCTTCAACGCGCGGTAGACAACGGGTGACACGTGATGAGATTCGGCGAACCTGACACGCCTCGTCTCAAGACGTTCGACTCGAAATCCACATTGCGTAGCCAGATAGGCGAGCGAGCGAGGAGAAAAAAAACTGACATGACCGCCCATTGACGTTAAATTGAACCCATCCCAGCGTTCTCGCATGACACCAGCCGTCCAGCTTGAAGCGTTCGGAGTATTGACGATGAGGATACGCTCGGGTTTCAAGATCCTGGAGCATTCCTTCAGGAAATTGAGCGGATCGTTCAGGTGCTCAATGAGCTCGAATGCCGTGATGACATCAAACGTCGCGTCAGGAAAGCGGGCTTCATGGAGCAGACCGCAAAATACCTCAAAACCTGCGCGCTGAGCCGTCTCAGCCGCTTTGCTAGCTATTTCGACACCGCTTGGCGAGAATCCCAACTTTGCCGCAACGGCAAGCAATGCTCCGCTGGAGCAACCTATATCGAGCAAACGAAGCGGTGGAGGAGAGAACCGACCCAGCAGACGGAGCGCGTAGCGCAATCGCCGCTGAGTCACCCGCTGAAAACGAGCGGCTGATTCATTCTCCGGAGTTGTACCGATCGCGGTGTCCCACTTCTTCAACGCTTTCTCGAATTCTTCCTGCGTGCAATTGCTTAGCAGTTGACCGCACATTGAGCATCGAAGCAGCGGCCCTTCGGTTAAGGAAATCGCACTCGTCTGCAAGTCGGCGCTACAGCCAAGAGGACACCGGTAAAATAGCCGCTCCCGTGAGACTGTTGCCGACATGGTATTTTCGCCGTCATGCTGCCTGTTTGCGACATGAGGAGAGCATTTTCTCTGATGTGCCAACCAGCGATCAGTGCTCAAACCATCCGCCTATATCGCCTTACCTGGCCGCGAACGAGTTGCCACGTCGTTCCCACGTAGAACCATATTGATCGAGTCCGACGGCGGCCCGAATCGTAGTCGACTGCAACAAACTGTCGAGTCGTGTCTGATTGTCGAAAAGATGCCGCCGATCCTGCTCCTGATGCCACAGGTGAAACACCGGCGCGGCATATCGAGCATTCTTGTGTTTGACCCCTGCATGGAGGAGTCTGATCACCAGATCGGAATCTTCCAGTCCCCAGCCCTCATACGATTCGTCAAGGCCGTTGACTCGAACTAGGTCGCTCCGCCAGGCGGAGAGGTTGCAAGTCTTAATCCCTTCCCATCGATCCGGTGACCACTTGCGGAAAGCCCAATCGGGAAGCGCCATCAGGGGAAGAAGACGATTCACCTCGCGCCGCAACCACGCGCTCGCCCAATCCAACCAGCGCCAATCATGAATTGGAAGCCGCTCGCGCAGCACTCGGCTCGTGAAGGCTTCATCCAGCAAGACACGGTTGGAGCCAAGGAAATAGCCCTGTTCCGCCAGTTCCTTATGGGCCTTCACGAAATTGAGCGACGGAACACAGTCCCCATCCGTAAAGACGATATAGTCGGCGTCCGTCGACGCGACGGCACGATTTCGGATGGCGGCGGCGCGAAAACCACGATCCTCATGCCAAACATGCGTGAGCGTGAACGGCGTGCGCCGTGCAAATTGGCGTACGACTTCAGCTGTCTCCTCCTTCGATCCATCATCTGCAACCACCAGCCAAAAGTCATGATCGCTTTGGCCGCAGTAGCCGTCCAGCACAGCCGCGAGCGCATCAGGGCGATTGTATGTCGTCACGATCACCGCCGTCTTCATTTCGCTGGTGAGCCGCCGCGGCGGCGAAGAGGCGGTTGTTTGGGAAGCGACCACATCTCCTGCTGTTCGAACCGCTTGGCGTACCGATAAAACGTTCCTTCAAAATTTCCCAAGGCAATGACAAACCCGGGCCAGCCGTCCAAAAACCCCCGCTTTGCCACATAGTGTTTGAGGAACGACCAAGTTCCATGAAATAACGCGGTCCCCATCGACACCCGTTGGCCGGCAAGCTTCAGCACCCCGAGCGACGAATACCGGTTGGCCTTCTTGACGACCTCTTCGAAATCCCTGAACGGGATCTGCCAAATCGCATGCTTCAGCCGACCGACCGGTTTAGCCGATAGTAGTTCATACCCCTCGTGGACTGGCGATTCCACGTATTGCATGGTCCCTTTCCGGAACAACTGCGGTTGACGGAAATTGGGATACCAGCCGGAATGTTTGATCCAGCGTCCCATGAAGTAATTTCGCCTTGGGATTAGATAGGCGTCATGCGCGGGAGTGCCGGAAAGGATCATGAGAACTTCATCACGGACTTCCGGCGTGCACTGCTCGTCCGTGTCGAGACTGAAAATCCATTCATGCGTACAGGCTTTGACGGCTTCATTTCGTAGATGGCCGAATCCCTGGAACGGAATTTGGACGACACGGGCCCCCAAATCCTGGGCGATTCTGGCCGTGTCGTCGGTACTGGCAGAATCGGCTACAACGATTTCGTCGACCCACAACACACTGTTGATGGTATCGGCAATCTTCTTGGCTTCGTTGTAGGCGATGATGTAGGCCGAAATGCTCATGTCCGAGCATCCGGTTGTGGATCAATCCCGGAATACAGGAGACCGGAAAACAAAGAGTAAAACAGTTTCTCGGTATGGTCGTTGAGCGCCGGTTGGAAGAGACATGTGATTGCGATGGTGACCACTAACCCTCTGGCAAGCAATCCATACGCCGCATCGATGGCACCAGGAGTGGATCGCCATTGTTGCACAAAGAGCCAGAGCAGGAGACAGAGCCCGACAATTCCGACCTGTGCCATGATCAAGAGGTATTGATTGTGCGGGTGCGAGGGAACAGGCACGCCGGCTTGTTTTGCATATACGGCGTACGCTTGAGCAAATCCTCCCGTCCCGGCTCCCATCAGCGGGTGATCTCGAATGACCTGAACCGTATGATAGTAAAATTCTAATCGTTGGCCTACCGGATCTTCGGCGGCCACTTGAGAGCTCCATTGTGCAACACCAGTGGCGACAAGATTGACCCGATCATGGAAAGAAGCGGAGATTTGATAGGCCGCCGAAAATGTGACACTGAGGGCAATGGCCGCGGCAACCATGCCTCGCCACCCGAAATACATTTGGAAGGCCGCCATGGCAAGCCCGGCCAGCACCATGTAGCCGGTTCGACCTTGAACCATCAATAAGACATTGCCCGCGGCCAGGCACGAAGCCGTCGCCCACCCCCATTGCGCACCCCGGCTGGAGGACTTCCAACCCAATACCCCGAACAACAGCACACCAAACGCCATGAGCAAGTTGTGAGTGGTGTGTTTTTTCAATATACACGGATTAGATGGATCACAGACGGGAGGGTAATTGGCGGGAACACAGGGAATGGATGGATCACATGGAACCTGCTTTTTCAATAAACACGGATTGAAAGGATCACAATTGATGAGTCCGCCGGTTGGAAGGATCCCCACGCTCAAGGCAAAGGACAGGATCAATGTCACGACCAATGAGGCCGCCAAGGCAAGAATGGCGCGACGACGCTCTTGCGCATCGATCGCCATGGAAATCAATAGGGGGATGAGCAAGAGATTGGCGTATTTCTTCACCCATAAGGCTCGCTCTTCTAAAGCCCCTTCTCCCCACAAGGTTCCAAGCAACAGCCAGACAAACAACACAATGGCCGATACCGATACGGGACTCGAGGCGACACGACGGAGCTTTTCACGCCATTCCCCGCTGGCTGCCCAACATGCTATCAGCAACCCGACGAGGAGGCTGTCCGCCACCACCCAAATCGGAATGGTGAACGCGAGCCCGGTCGTCGTCCAGCCTGCCGCTCGCCTCGCCTCCGCCTGCACCCTGTCTCTCATCCAGCTCATCACTTGAACACAAAGGAAACCAAAAGCCGACATTCATCCCGAAAGTGGACGCCGAAATACAACATTCCCACTATTTCTTAATTGGACTACGATAGAGGTCGGTCTCAAGCTAGGTCTTGACGACGACGCGAGGAGGGTCTTGAACCGAAACAACCGGGACGTCAGCCTTCCTGCTTGATGCAATGGGATCTCGAGGGACACAGGAGGCCTTTCTATTCCGTTCCAACCTACTGACCATCCCCCCGAGCAGGATAAACATACCGACCCATGTACCAAGAATAATGAGTCGCGCCTCATCGGTCGAGTGGTGATACAAAATGGCCAGCCCTCCGCACAGAATCATGACCGCATACTCCGCAAGCACGGTCCGACGATGGCTCCATCCGCTCAGGACCAACCGCTGATAATAATGCTCCCGGTGAGCTTGCCAGATCTTTTTTCGACGAAGCGCACGTCGGATCAAGGTCACTGTCGCATCCACAATGAACGGTGAGAAGATAATGATGGGGACCCACAACTCGAATATTCCATCGCGAACGCCGAGGATCATCAAGGTGCCCGCCAGAAATCCGACGGTAATACTCCCCGCATCACCCATGAAGATGCGCGCCGGTGGGAAGTTATAGGTGAGAAATCCCAGCGCACCCATCGCGACGAATGTGGCGATGATAAACATGACCGGGAAGTGGGCTTGCCACCCGAAATATGCCAGAAACCCGAACCCGAAACACGTCATTCCACCGGCAAAGCCGTCCATACCGTCCATAAAGTTGTAGAGATTCGCCATCCACAGAAGGACAAGGACGCTCACCGGAATTGCGGCCATCCCCAGCAGGATGCTCGGTCCTCCGGGTATGGGGACGGAGGACAGGGACAAACCGACTCCTCCAATAATGATACAAGCGGAGACTGCTTGGACACCCAATCGGAGAATGGCAGGGAGACCGACACAGTCATCGATGAAAGACACGAGAAAAATGAGGAGCATCGAAACCACGATCCACAAACTTCCTGACGCGACACCTTTCGGCAACACAGCTTTCGACGGTTGGCTGATCGCCAGAACGCTGGCGGCAAGAATGAGACTGATCACGACACTGCCTATGACGGCTAACCCTCCGGTCTGGGGAGTCGGCATGGAATGTAATGTTCGTTCGTTCGGATGAGCGTGGATGGAAAGAAATGATGTCGGCGAACACAAACGGTTTGTGAGCCACCAGGCCGATAGAAAGGCGAAGAACCCTGGTAAGGCCACCATCATGATCGACATATCGACACCGCTACCTCTCGTCGGAAGACTGCCCGCTCCACAGCTCTTTTGTAGAACACAGGGACATTGGTGTTCTGTGGACAAGCTCTATGACTCATTTTTCCAATGAAATCAAGCCGAAACCTTCCCGTAATCGCCTCCACGGATGGTCCTATCACCGACTGGAGAGCCGCTCCAAGCCGTCTTCAGTGGTCCGGATCGCTCGGAGTACGATAAAACGAGATCAGCTCGGGCACCGCCTTCCTGAATGAATACGATGGTTGATACCCCAATTCATGTTTCATGGCAGCAGGGCTGTACCAGGCACAGCCGATGAGCTTGCTCAGCTGCTCCGTCGTCAAGGGAGCAGGGCGCCCACTGAGGGCCTGGAGCACATCACCGCATCGCGCCCCGCTTTTCAGCAGCCACAGCGGTACCCGCCATCGCGGAGGACCTTTTCCCAAGCCGGCTCGTAACCAGTCGTAAAGATCGGTCACGCAATAGGGTTCTTCATCGGCTACGATGTACGCCGTCCGCTTGAAGCCTGGGGCACGAAGGCATAGGAGTACCGCCTGGAGGAAGTTTTCCACGTGTAGCAGGCTCCGCACCGACGAAAGACGAGGCAAGGCGGGGAACCGTCCGCGGTCGATCGCTTCGATCATGCGGTAGAGATTGCCTTTCTTCGTCGTGCCATAGACCATCGGAAGACGGAGCGAGACGGCCGTGAGGCCATGTCGCTCCGCATATTCCGACACCAGTTGCTCCGCCCGCCACTTTGACCGACCGTAGGAAGTCTTCGGTTCGGGGATCTGCGATTCATCGATACACCCCCTCGTCGCCTCGCCGAAGACTTTGACCGAGCTGGCAAACAGGATGCGCTTCACGCCTGACCTCACGGCTGCATCCAGGAGGTGCCTCGTCCCTTCGACATTGACATCTTCATAGTCTTTCTCTGTTCCGGGTTCGTCGATCGCATGGACCTTCGCGGCCAGATGCACGATGGCGCTACAAC
>DATIGP010000218.1:0-3917 GCA_035454625.1 Nitrospira sp. | reverse complement strand
TTTGTAGGCGGCGACGCGCTTCAGAGCGCGCGCAATGCCAGGACCTTACGATGGCAGAACGGCAAAGTGCTCGCGACGGACGGCCCTTACGCGGAGACGAAAGAGCAATTGGGCGGAATCCTTGTGCTCGAAGCGAGGGATCTGGATCATGCCGTTCAACTGATGTCGAAGCACCCGGGAGTCAAGGCGGGTGCGTTTGAGATTCGCCCGACCGAAAATCTGTCCGCCATTGTGGCAGAGAGCGAACGTCGGCGAGCGAAAATTCGTTGAAGGGACACAAAAACAAGCGGAGGAACGGATGCTCAAAACAATCGCATTTAGTGTTGTGGCGCTGGTGGGCGCATTGCTGTGGTCATCAAGTTGACGAAGGGGAGGTAGAGGATGTATTGAGACACCTAGGAGAGAAAGACATGAAGCAATGCAAATTTCCTCCAGGCTGGGATGAGGCGCGGGTTCGTCGAGTCTTGTCACACTATGAAGAGCAGTCCGAAGAAGAAGCCGTTGCAGAAGGTGAAGCCGCCATGGAAGACAAGACTCAAACTGTCATGGAAATTCCCAACGATCCCGCCGTAAGAGAGCTAATCGCCAAAAGGCGAGCGAGCTGACCGGTGTCCTTTACTGGTTCGCCTCACGCCTGACGCAGCCGGCAGAATTCCTCACTTCCATTTCATTAGTCCGCCCACTCATCACCCATCACCCTTGACTCATCACTATGTCTCCCCTTCGAAGGTGGGGTGGGAAGAGTGACCTCCGATGTCACAGTCGTTCGGTAAGATGGCGTCCTCAAAACTATTTCCACAGGAGGCGCGTCATGAGCGAACAGTCAAACGAACCATCCAACGGACCTTCCGAGAATAGCCCCCAACCGCTCTACGTTACGCTCATTCTCGATGAGACCGGCTCGATGCAAGAGTGTAAAGGCGCCGCGATCTCTGGCTTCAATCAGTATGTGGCGACATTGCGACAGGAACCGGCCGAGACCCGTCTCACGCTGACGTTGTTCAATTCGAAGAGAACGGAGGTGCGCTATCACGCCGTACCAGTGGAACGTGTCCACGATTTGGACGTGGAAACCTATCGGCCTCGCGATACGACGCCGTTGTACGATGCGATCGGTCGTACGCTCACCGCCGCGAGGCTGCAAGTGCCGGCCGAATCCCGAAAGCTCTGCGTCATTCTGACGGATGGCGAGGAAAACGCCTCACGGAGATACACCCGCGCACAGATCTTCGACATGATCAAGGCGTACGAAGATGAGGGGTGGATGTTCCTCTATCTTGGTGCCGATCACGATGTCTGGGCCGCCGGCGAGGAACTCGGCGTGGCGGAACACAACCGGATCACGTTTCTCAAAGAGGATCTCGGTCAAACGTTCGAATGCCTGTCAGAAGCTACCGCGACCTTGCGGCGGTCTCAGAAGCGACCGGTCGATCCTCCAACTCCCGATGCATAGGAGCAGATCAATGCTACGGATATCACTCATGCTGGTTTTGCTCATGCCCTCAGCTGTTATGAACTTAGACAAAGGACTGGCAGAAGACCTGGGGAATCTGAGCGCCAATCCGTTCGACGTCGAATCGAGCAGCAACGCGTTTGGCAAGGGGAGCCCGTTCGCTCCGAACGGCATCAACAATCCCTTCAGCCCCTATGGCAGCCCGTTCAGCAATACGTCGGCGACCAACCCCTTTGCCACCGATGCACCGCAATTGTATGACCAACAGGGGAATTACCGGGGCAAGTTAAGCGCCAACCCTTACGATGCAGACTCGACCAGCAATCCCTTCGGCCGCTACGGCTCGCCGTTCTCGCCGGATTCGATGAACAACCAATTCGGCGCTGGGAGCCCATTTCGGCATGACTCACCAAACAATCCATATGGGAAAGGGTGGCGCATGGAAGGAAGGTGACAATTGTATGATGTTGCTTACTGGGAGTCTGGAGAACCGCTGTGTCCATTTCGCAGAGAGGCGCCAGCCATTGCCAGTCGAGTGAGAATTAGTGTATATACAAAAACGTGTTTGATTGGGATATCGCCAAGGCTATTGCAACGGGGTGCCATTCGAGGAGGCTGCGACGATCTTCGGTGATTCGAATGCCTTGGACTGGAAGGATGTTGGGCATTCGCATCAGGAGGCGCGGTTCAAACGACTGGGCTTGTCGGTGAACAGGCGGTTGTTGTTGGTGGTGTATACGATACGGAGGGAGCATGAAAAGGAAACGGTCCGGATCATCAGCGCGCGGCAAGCGAGTCGGAGGGAGCGCCAGGCATACGCCCGACTCACGGATTGATTTCTCGGACATCCCGGAGTCCACGGACGAGGAGCTTCGGCGTGCGCGCCGAGTCGGCAGACCGACAAGCGGGATGGCCAAACAATTGATTGCGATCCGGCTGTCGCCGAGTCTATTGGATCAGCTACGAAAGATGGCGGCCAAGCAGGGCAAGCCGTATCAGACGCTCATTCACGAGCTCTTAGAAAGGGCTACTTCGCACACTGCCTGAACCTCGCATCGCGTGCGGGCCTTCTCACCCATCACTTTTCACTCATCACCGTCTCTATATGTCGAATCTGCATAAGCCAGTGTGTGACCGCGGCAGCCCGCCTTATCCCAAGGACAAAACAAAGGGGTCGGGAAAGAAACAAAGGGGTCGGGAGTCTTTGTTTTCCCTACAGAGAGCAGTCGACGTCCGATAGATCGCGACGTGTGGGAAAAGAAAGGTGTCAGTCTGGGCTTCGTTCCTAGTGCAACACTTGTATCCTGGTTCACCCAGGAACGAAGGAGTTGCACATGGTCCGCTATCAACGACTGACCCTCATGGAGCGTGAGGAAAGCAGTCGTCTGCTTGCCGTCGGGCACAGCCTTCGCGCGACCGCTCATGTGCTGGGGCGTGCGCCGAGTACGTTGGTACGCGAGTTGGCGCGTCACCGAATGTCGTCGCTGACGTATCGGGCGGTGATTGCCCATCAGCGGGCGTACCGGCGGGCGCATCAGCCTCGGAAGCCGAGAACGCTCGCAGTTCAGACCCGCTTGCGGGCAGCAGTCTTCCGGCTCTTGGCCCAGCGCTGGTCGCCCGAACAGATTGCCCCTGGCCTTCCACAGCGCTATCCTAATGATCCGACGATGCGTATCTCACCCGAAGCGATCTATACCTATCTCTATGTGCTGCCTCGCGGCGCGTTCAAGCGAGAGCTGACCCGGTATCTGCGTCGCCGGCATCGGTTCCGCCGCCCCCGCAAGATCCGCCTCTCGTCGCGCCCCGTCCAGGGCATCATCAGCATCGACGAACGGCCCGCCGAGGTCGCCGATCGGACCGTGCCGGGTCATTGGGAGGGAGACTTGCTCGTGGGCCATGCCAATGCCTCGGCCCTGGGGACGTTAGTGGAACGCACCACGCGGTTTACGCTGTTGGTGCCGCTGACGGCGAAGGATGCGACCGCCGTGCGGCGGGCCTTTGCCCGGGAAGTGCGAACGCTGCCTGCCCAACTAGGATCTTGAATGCACACTGACACCTTTTCTTATCTCACAACAAAGGAAAACACATGGGCAAAAAGTTGATCAACCCCGAAAGACTGTATGACGGCGCCCCGTTTGGGATGTCGCAGGCAGTGCTCGATCCGGAAAGCTCGCTTCTGTTTGTGTCTGGTCAGGTCGATTGGGATCATCGGTACCAAGTCTCCCAGAACTCAGTCTCTGGCCAGTTTAAAGTCGCGCTAGAACATTTACGCACCGTTCTTGTGGAGGCGGGATCAAGCGTTGACAACCTGCTGCATGTTCGGGTCTATATCCGTGGAGAGTTGGAAGATCATATGGAAGCCTTGGCGCCAATAATGGCCGGCTTCCTTGGCAGTTCACGTCCGGCGGTCACGGGTATTGGTGTCGCGTCTCTCGCCTCGAAAGCCACGCTTGTGGAGGTCGAA
>DATIGP010000217.1:0-6099 GCA_035454625.1 Nitrospira sp. | reverse complement strand
ATGAAGGCATGGACGAGTCGGCACCCTATCCAGCGCGTTACCTGAGCTCTTACCCTCAAACGAAAGCCCAGGCCGAACGACTCGTTCTTGCGGCAAACTCGGAGCATCTAGCGACCATTGCTTTACGACCTCATTTGATCTGGGGACCTGGCGATACACACATCGTGCCGCACGTCCTCAAGCTCGCACAGGCCCGTCGGCTGCGGCTCGTCGGTGATGGACGGAATCTCGTTGACTCTACGTACATCGACAATGCTGCTGCCGCCCACCTGCTGACAGTTGATCGCCTAACCTCCTCGGCCCCCTGTGCGGGGAGAGCTTACTTCATCACCAATGGGGAACCTCTGCCCATGGCCGAGTTGCTAGGGAAGATCCTTCGCGCCGCGTCTCTAACACCGGACATACCCTCTGTCCCTCCTTCGGTCGCCTACTTTCTTGGCGCAGTGCTGGAGAATCTTCACCGAGTGTTGCGGCTTTCAGAAGAACCGCGGATGACGCGGTTTATGGCGCGCGAACTTGCTACTGCTCATTGGTTCGACATCAGCGCCGCGAGGAGGGATCTTGGCTACGAACCTGCCATTTCGATTGAGGAAGGAATGAATCGCCTTGCTCGTTCATTACAATGCTCGGCGTGGGTGGCATCATGACATACACTCGTACAGTCATTGAGAGCCTTGGGGTCTACCTTCCTCCCAAGTCGGTCACTTCTGCCGAGATCCTGGGTGGTTGCAAACATGACATCCAAGTCCCCTTTGAGCACCTCACAGGTATACACTCTCGGCGCGTTGCCGGCGAAACCGAGTTCTCGATTGACTTGGCCGAAAAGGCTATTCTTGATTGCCTGATGCACTCTCGGTACTCTGCCTCCGACATCGACATACTAATATCTGCGAACATCTCGCGCTACGACGGTCCGAATCTTCAAGTCTTCTTTGAGCCTTCTACTGCGGTAAGGCTGAAACACAGGCTCGGGTTCTCCAACGCCCTTGTCTTCGATATAAGTTGCGCGTGTGCCGGAATGTTCGCAGCCATCCACCTCATCGATGTAATGATCCGTGCCGGGTTAGTAAAGCGAGGGATGGTAGTCAGTGGCGAGTACATTACCCATCTTACAAAAACGGCCCAAAAGGAAATCGAAGGCGATTTCGACAACCGGGCTCCTTGTCTGACATTGGGTGATGCCGGTGCTGCCGTCATCATCGAAGCAGCTCAATCGGATAACGTAGGCTTTGATGCCTTGGAGATGTTCACACTCGCTGAGTACAGTTCGTACTGCATTGCAAAGCCCACCGATCAGCAACACGGTGGCGTAATTATGCATACTGACATGGTGAATCTCACAGCGGCAGGGATCAAGCACACCACAAGCCACATGATTGACATAATGCATCGTCATGGTTGGCCGATTCACGAAATTCAGCATGTTCTAATTCATCAGACTTCAAGAACGAGCATCGACGCAACATCCCGCGAGCTGCAGCGGTTGCTCGGCCGGGCGATTTGGAGTCGAATCAACATGATTAATAATCTCGCCGAGCGTGGGAATACAGCTAGCACGACTCATTTTGTTGCCCTTAGAGATTTCAGTCGCGCTGGAGCCATCAGAGAAGGCGATAAGGTAGTTTTTGGCATTGTGGCTTCTGGACTGACCGGCGGCACGGCGCTGTATACTTTCGATGATCTGCCGACACGTTTGCGCTCTTCTGCACCGGACGTCGTGACAGTCCGGCCATCTGCCGCCACTGGCTCAGGTCCTTATTTCTCTCAAGATGGATTGCCGCGAGTGCGCATCGAGGCGCTCGGAACCTATCGGGATACTGCCGGCAAGAGATCAAGCTCGATGGAGCTTCTGGTGGGAGCCGCCAGGAACTGCCTGCACGCGTCTTCGCAATCGGCCAACGATATCGACTTGCTGATCTACAGCGGCGTCTATCGGAGCGACGTCATCTGTGAGCCAGCCATCGCCACGCTCTTGGCCGGCGAACTGGGGTTCAAACGAGCTTCAGTTGCAGATAAACACATATTCGCTTTCGACGTAATGAACGGCGCACTCGGCTTTCTCAACGCCTGCTTCTCGGCGGTCGCTATGCTCCAGACGGGGCGCTACCGCCGGGCGATGGTCGTCGCCGCCGAGATTGAGAACAATGCCGGATTAGCCTCGGCAGATTTGCGAGGCATTAATGAGTGCGCCTCGGCGGTTATGCTTGCGGCCAGTAAAGACGGGAAGCAGGGTTTCGGCGGCTTCCTCTTTCGCGACTTTCTGGCGCACGTGGATTCCTTTTCAGCACACCTTGCACAGACAAATGGGAAGGCCTACATGTCCTTTCGGAGAAATGAATCTCTCGACTACGATTACCTCACGTGCGTAGAAAAGACTTTCCACGATCTGCTTGATAAAGAGAGACTCTCCCCGAATGATCTGGATTCAGTCCTGCCACCGCAAATTTCTACTGCTTTCGTTACAGCCTTGCGTCAGAAGCTGCCCGTATCGTCAGACATCGTCGTCGACGCCGCTCTCGGAGATCAAGATTTGTTTACGTCTTCTTTGGCGTATTCGCTACAGGAACTCTACAAGACACACCCGCCAGGATCGGGTGATATCGGAATGATGCTCGCCATCGGCACAGGCATCCAGACCGGTGCAGTGCTCTACTACTTCTGAGCGACGGCAGTAGTGCTTACAGGCAATTTCACAGCTTTCCCTCTACCTTCTTTTTCAGTAACGCCTCTGCCGTCTCTTCCGAAAGGTTCTCAAGGTTATCGAGAATTGTTGATCCTTGTAGTCCTACCTTGTGCGACTGCCGCTGTGGCTCTTCGATATTCACTAAGGCCTCACCGGTCTCGTCAGCGAGGTAAGCCGCGAGTTCAGCGATGGTGGGATAAGTCCAGAGCAAGGTGTCCGACAGACTCCGCCTCAGGTTCGTTGCGAGGTAGTTTGTAAGCTCGACCGCCATAAGGGAGCTGAAACCCAGCATGCGCAAGGGCGCCCGAGGATCGATGTCTATGGGAGAAGCCTCTACCATTCTTGCCACCTGTTCGGTTATCTGCTTTTCCAGAATTGTTCGGCGCTCTCTGGGCTCTGCTTCACGGAGTGCGCTTACAATCGCACTGTCCCAAATAGTCGTCTTGTTTTGCGGTCCGCCATCTTCTGAGGCGAAGCTATCTACTTTACGAACGATCGTGGCGAGGAAGTTTGCAGCACTGACGCCGTTGATCAGACGGTGGTCGAAAGTCACTCCCAAGTTCGCCTTCCTGTCGTGATCTCGACCGGTGGGCGCGCCCAGAAAAACGACGGCGATGGCAGGAGCGACCAACACGGGGTTGCCCTGTGTAATCTCCAAGCTGCTTACGTAGTTAAGGTGGAGGGGGACCTGTTCGTTGACTTGGTCTTCGCCTTCGAGTGCCTGCCTGACCCGAAGCTGGATAGTTGTAACGAAGGATGTGAAATCCAGGCGATCGGCTCTCGGAACGACCGCCATCAGTAGCTCGCCACCGGGCCGATGAACTGCGATTCCCAAATTCAGGTATTCGAACTGACGAACGACGTCGTCCCCGATCAGAACCGAGCGGAACTCCGGGTGATCGCGAGTGGTTTGGACGAGTGCATAGGCGAAAGTCTCGAAGTCAGATGGGTGAAGCCCAGGGGTCTGCCGGCTCAGGGATTGCACCGCCGCTTCCAACCGCTGCCAATCCAGCTCCCGTATCATGGTACCTGGTACTACTAACTGAGCACTACGCTTAAGCCGAAAGTTGAACACGCGCTGGCGAGCAGGCACGGGATAATCTTCAAAGTCGGTAGACGTGGTGGCCGTAACAGCTTCCTCGCGTTTAATAGATGGCCCGGCCTTCTCAGCCAAATAACGGTCCACGTCGGTTGGCATCAACGTGCCACTGGCCGCCATGATCCGCTTGATCTCATCGTCAGAGATCTCCAACTTCCTACAGTAAGCGCGAGTGCGCGGAGGCACGAAAACGTTTGTGCGGCTTGGTAAAGAGGCGGAGTCAGTGATTAAGGTCCTTTCTCGCTCGATAGTGGAGGAGGTGTCTATCTCTGCCGGGGCTGCCGAAGTGCTCGCAGACTGTAATGGGTTCAGCACTGCTGTACTAGCGGTGCCTTCAATACGAGCGATGAGCGCACCGACTGGAACGACTTTGCCCTCCCCGACCAACCACTCCATAAGGGTTCCCGCATAGGGTGACTCGACTTCGACATCTGCTTTGTCGGTCTCCATGATATAGATAGGTTCATCGCGTTCGACCAAATCACCGGGCTTCTTTAGGAGCTTCTGAATTAGCACCTCTTGCAAGCCCTCTCCTAACTGCGGAACGGCGACATCGAGGATTGTCATTAGCTATACTCCAAAGTCGAACGTATCGCCTTTAAAACCTGGTCCAAGCTGGGTAACAAAGCATATTCGAGGTCCGGATGGTATGGTATGTGTGTATCAGCTCGTGCTACGAGCTGAGGAGGAGCAAATAATAACTGAAAACGCTTTGGGTCGATTGTCATTTCAGCGATCACTGCCTCTCCGAAGCCGCAGGTCCGGTTGTCTTCATGAATCAGCACGAGGCGTCCAGTCTTGGCCAACGATCGCTCGATCATTGACCAGTCGCACGGAACGAGGGTTCTGAGGTCAATGATCTCAACATCGCCGCCCTCCCGATCCATCTGAAGTGCGGCCTGTTCTGCGATCTCCAGGCAATTCCCCCAGGAAACTACCGTACAATCCTTGCCCTCGCGTCGCAACGCCGCCTGCCCGAAGGGTACAGGTAGGTACTCCAGCACCGGCTTTCGAAGGCGCATCAGGTGTTTGGGGATCAAGATGAGTGACGGATCTTCACTGTGAATCGCGGTCCAAAACAGGCCAGCGGCGTCTTCAGGCGTACTGGGAACTGCCACTTGGATACCTGGCGTGTGGGCCCACCACCCATCATTGCTCTGGCTGTGCCACTGGCCGCCGGCTGGAAGGTAGGCTCCATACGGTGCATAGATCACGGCGGGGCAGGTCCATTCGCCGCAGGACCGCCATCGCAAGGTGGCCATCTGCGTCACTAACTGGTGAAAACCAGGCGTGATGTAGTCGATGAACTGTACTTCGAACACCGGTCGATAGCCAGTCGCGGCCAACCCTACGGCAGTTCCGATGATGGTGGCTTCAGCGAGCGGAGAGTTAGTGACTCGGTTAGGGAATCGGGAGCTGAGGCCTTTTGTCAGACCGAAAACGCCGCCCTTCGGATCCTCGATGTCCTGTCCAAAGGAAACCATGCGCGGGAATCTTTCCATTCCTGCGTGAAGAGTCTGATTGATCGCTTCGACCATCGTAACGGGCTCGCCAAGTGATTGGAACGGAATCGCAGGAGCGTCCACCGCCGGTCCGTAGAGATGCTCTAGCACGCCGGTCGGATTGGGCGGGGGCTCGCTAGCCGCCTTCTGGTAAGTCATGTCAACGAAGTGCTCAATTTCGACCTGCAGTTGTTTGAACTCTTCCATTGTCAACAGTCGTTCTTCAATGAGAGTCTCGGCGAACAGCTTGATCGGGTCGCGATCCATCATTTCCTCGATCTCTTCGGCAGACCGATAGACCCGGTGATCATCGGCACTGGTGTGCGGAGCGAGCCGATCCAAGTCGCACCAAAGAACGGTCGGACCACCTCCGGTTCGGGCCTTCTCGATAGCCTGGCCGCCTACCTCGTAAACCTCGAAAGGATTCCTGCCGTTGACCTGCGCCGCAAGCTGATCGTCAAAAATCCCCAACCGAAATGGCATCATGGTGTGCGTACGAGTGCTAATGCCGAAGCCGTTGTCTTCTAAGACGAAGACAATAGGCAACTGTTCCTGCACAGACAGGCATAGGGCTTCATAGAACTCGCCCTGGCGGGTTGCAGCATCGCCGATGCTGCAAAGGACCATGGCAGACTCGCCTGCTAGTTTGATTCCCCAGGCAGCTCCAACCGCCGGAAGACACTCGGCTCCCTGGGCTGTCACGCCCGGAAAAATATTGAGCTGCTTTATTGAGCAGTGTTGCGGCATGAGACGGCCTTGGGTCGTCGATTTGGAGCTTGCGAAGAAATCTCGTGCGATCTGCTCCGGCGGCACGC
>DATIGP010000216.1:0-12146 GCA_035454625.1 Nitrospira sp. | reverse complement strand
AGTTGGGATGTGCGCGAATCCCAGATGTCGGGATAGGACTCCTGACGGAATTGTTTTCACAGCCTTATGCCTGCGGTCCCGACTAGTGTGCCCAACTCTAGAATACATGCGTAAATACTGGAAAAGGAACGTCTTTATGCCGGCGATACACGTGCGACGCACCGCATTTGTCGCATAGATGCAATAGATCGATGCCATCAGATGCTTGAAAGGGTGAAGAGGCGGAACCTATAATGCAGCGCTCTGTTAGCTGATTAAGCATGGCGTAACCATCTGGAGGTAACCTAGCGATCATGAGCGAGCGAACGTTGGCCATCATCAAGCCGGATGCAGTCAAGAAACACGTCATCGGAGATATTATTCATCGGTATGAGCAAGCGGGGTTGAAGCCGATTGCCATGAGGATGATTCATATGTCTCAGTCGGTGGTGGAGGGGTTTTATGCCGTCCACAAGGCGCGTCCTTTTTTCGGGAGCCTTTGCGCTTTCATGTCTTCCGGGCCTGCAATCGTCCTGGTGCTGCAGGGCGACAATGCCATTAAAAAAAATCGCGATCTGATGGGGGCGACCGACCCCGCGAAAGCCGATGCCGGGACCATTCGCAAAGCGCACGGAACGAATATCGAATTTAACGCCGTGCATGGTTCAGACTCGCCGGAAACCGCGCAATTTGAAATCGGATATTTTTTCCCCGGTATGGAGATCTTCAGCTGACGTTCGCTGTTTGGAGCGTAAAACTTCCTCAATGTCCATGCTTCGACCGGTACCGCTAAGGAGCAACATCTTGTGCTGTTCCTCGGTGCTTGTCGGCGGCACCGCGATTCGAATTGAGCCCGGTGAAGATCGATAGTCTACGGTTACTCGTTGGACGCTGACCAGGCCGTTTCTTGACAACGCCGGTCGGCCCAACTACCATCGTGAAAAATTCACGGCTAGCCGCGGATAATGCTTAAAAAATCAACGATGCGGTCACCGCGGTAGCACTGTACATACAGGGCGTAACGGGTCATAGGAGCCGACATGATTCCAGCCGATTTGCGATATCACAAAGAGCATGAATGGGTTCGTCTCGATGGCAGACGGGCGACTATCGGTATCAGCGACTTTGCCCAAGATGCTTTAGGCGATATCGTCTTCCTGGATCTGCCAAAGGTGGGCGTCTCGGTCAAGGTGGGGCAGCAGCTTGGCGAAGTCGAATCGACGAAAACAACGTCAACTATTTACACGCCGGTAAGTGGGACGGTGAGCCAGATCAATACCGCGTTGAATGATCATCCTGAAGCGGTAAACTCGGACCCCTACGGTAAGGGATGGATCGCCGTGATCGAACTCGCTGATCCTGGGGAAGTCGATCAACTGATGACAGCCGCGCAGTACGAAGTCTTCATTGCCAGTCAAAAGAAAGGTTGAGATTCTGAGGAAGTGGTATCTTCCAGCGTTCCTTCTTCTCGTCCGACCGCACCCGTCACCTGTGCCCTGACATGGCCGCTTCAATCAACATCGCGATTCTCGGTGCCGGGCCCGGCGGATAAGTCGCGACTCATGTGGCCGGGATGATCCATGTCCATTCGACTCGTGGCTGAAGGTATGATGGAAGCGATGGAAGACACCGGGGACTCGGCTAGTCGTCGAGTACGGATGAGGGTCGACTGATGATCAAGTCTCTACTTCTAAAACTCGGTATGCTCCTCATGACGATTGGTGTGATACTTGGATTTCGATGGACTGCACCACCATCACCACCAATCCTACCGACGCCTGAGAAGCATATCGTCAACACCCATGCTAATGAATTGGCAGAGCGGAGCGGCCGAACCTCCGGACCGTCCGGTCGGACCGTGCAAGGGTTGGACAGCGATGCTGCCGCACCAGCGGTGTCATCAATTACGTCGATTCCTTCACGGCTCGACCTCAATCGTGCCAGTGCCGATGAGCTAGCCTCGTTGCCAGGGATTGGAACTGTGCTGGCTCAACGTGTGGTCGCCTTTCGAGAATCAGTCGGAGGGTTTCAGAAGATCAAAGACCTTCGTGAGGTCAAAGGCATCGGTGCCAAAAAATATGATCGCCTGAAGTCATTGGTGACAGTCTCAACAGAGGATACACGACGAGAGACGGAGCAACGTGAGTCATGAAAGACGTGACCCAGCAGTTAGACTTGATCCTGCGTGGCGTGGTGGAGGTGATCCAGCAGACCGAGCTCGAGGTTAAACTGAAGCGTTCTCTCACTGAGAAACGCCCTTTGCGCATCAAAGCGGGATTTGATCCAACGGCACCCGATCTTCACCTTGGACATACGGTCCTGATCCATAAGCTGAAACATTTTCAAGACCTCGGGCATCAGGTTGTTTTTCTCATCGGCGATTTTACCGGGATGATCGGTGATCCGACCGGTGTATCCGAGACTCGTAAGGCATTGACCAAAGAACAGGTGCTGGAAAATGCCAAGACTTATCAGAAACAAATCTTCAAGATTCTGGACCCGGCAAAGACCCTGATTGAGTTCAATAGTCGATGGATGAAGGAGATGTCAGCGGAAGGGCTCGTTCAGTTGGCCGCGCACTATCGGGTCGCACGGATGATGGAGCGAGACGATTTCCATAAACGCTATCAGGAGCAGAAGCCGATCAGCGTCCATGAATTCTTGTATCCCTTGGTACAGGGCTACGATTCCGTCGTTCTCAAGGCCGATGTAGAGCTTGGGGGAACGGATCAAAAGTTCAATCTCTTGGTTGGACGTGAATTGCAGCGAGACTACGGCCAAGAATCGCAGGTCGTGATGACGATGCCGTTACTAGAAGGCACAGACGGCATTAAGAAGATGAGTAAGAGCGTCGGAAACTATATCGCGTTGGAAGACAAACCGGGGGACATGTTCGGAAAAATCATGTCGATCAGCGACACGCTTATGTATCGGTACTACGAACTCCTCACGACGGAAAACCTCGATCGTGCCAAAGCACTCCATCCGATGGAAGCTAAACAAGCACTTGCCGAGCTAATCGTGGCGCGCTACCACGGTGCCGAGGCCGGCAGGCAGGCAAGAGCAGACTTTCTACAGAAATTTCAAGTCAGGGAATTTCCTGACGAACCCGACACACATATCGATCTGAAGCCGGAAGATATGTCAGAGATCGACGCTGTTCAGGGTGGCAGCATAAAACTTTCGAGGCTGATTGTGAAAACGGGATTGGTTTCTAGCAGCAGTGAAGCCCGGCGATTGGTCATTCAAGGCGGCATCGAAGTAGACGGCGTGAAGGAAACCACTCCAGATAAGCTCATTTCTTTTGAAATACATCAACAACGGCGTCTCAAGATCGGAAAGAAGAAGTTCGCCGTTGCGGAATTCGGCCCTTGAAGTGAAAGAGCGGCTTCCTTGACTTGTGCTGGAAGGCCAGCGTACCATCCGTTGCAGCGAGCGGGCGTAGCTCAGTGGTAGAGTCCTAGCTTCCCAAGCTAGTTGTCGTGGGTTCAAATCCCATCGCCCGCTCCAACGTTTTCAACCACCTCGGCAGGCTTTCCTTCCTCAGCATCCGCACCCGTCACGGTTTCGTCACGGTTCCGCTGGAAATGGATTATCCCGTCCAATTTTGAACCGGCCAAGTTCACTTCTCCCGAGCCCATCTTGAGAGGGGTTGGAGTCTTCCTACCCAGGCTGTTAGGAATGCTGCGCCCTTAGCAATGAATCAGATCTCGCTTCATAAGGAGCCCAGTTATGCGCCGTAAACAAACAGCGATTCCAGTGTTCGGCCTGTTCTTTCTTGCTTCTCTTGCTGCCTGTAGCAGAGAGGGTGATACGTCGGCCGCGCCTCCTGCACCTTTTCCTGCAGCTTCGGCCGAAGGGTTTTGGTCTGGCACTACCAACACCAACCGTACCATTACCGGGGTTGTTCTCGATGACGGTGTCTATTGGATCCTCTATTCTGCAGTCGGAGACCCTTCGACCGTTGCAGGGCTCATACAAGGTGATAGCAACTCGCAAAACGGTGGCTTCGCATCCTCAAATGCCAGGGATTTCAGGTTAGAAGGACAAGGAATCCTCAATGCCACAATCAATGGCAGTTTCACGATAAAGCAAAGTTTGAACGGCACGATTGTCTATCAAATCGGGGGACAGAGTACTTTTACAACGACGTACAATAACGAATACGAGTTCTTTCCGGATATGAACGCTGCGGCTGGGACATATATCGGCCCGATCACTGCAACTGAAACCGTAACCGTCGATGTCTTGCCCAATGGAGCCATCTCCGGTCGTTCCGCTATCGGTAGCGGAACTATCGTGTGCACATTCACTGGATCATTTTCACCGCGAGCACGTGGGAATGTGTTTGACATCACGGTCACCTTCGATGGACAAGCCGGCTGTCGCAACGGAGCGAATACTGTAAACGGAATAGCAACTTATGATGCCGGATCCAAAACACTCTACAGCGCGGCATTGAATGATGACAGAACGAATGGATTCATCTTTATCGGCACTAAGCCCTAAGGTCGCGCGAAGATCAGCTCATTCAACCTTCTATATGAAAGCAATATAATGGAGCCGCGTTCTTCAAGGTCATCTTGCCAACCTCGTCGTCGTGGGCGAAACCCTTTTTCCCTATCTCTAACCAGACCGTCTCTAAGCTAACGGCTTTTCTGATATAACGGGCAACAGTCACCGTCGGCCATCATCTCGCATGGCTTTTCCGCGCTTCTTGGCTTCTATGTCGTGTTTATGAAAGGATCGGTCCTAATGCACAAACAGATCACGCTTTGCGCAGCAGCATTTCTAGGCGGAGTTATAGGTGGCGTCGTCAGCGGTCACGTTTTGGTTCCACAAGCGGTGGAAGCCCAGAACCCACGTGGCGTGAATGCCGAAGAGTTCTTACTGCTGGATGCAAAAGGGAAAGCTCGGGCCGGCTTGGGCTTGGACGCGAACGGCGAAGTAGGGTTCGTGCTTCGAAGCAAAGACGGCAGTCGCACCCTGACCCTCTCCCCCGACGATCCGTCGGTGATCAAGTTGGTCGAACGAGGAGGTCGGATTCTGTGGGAGGCGCCGTAACTTTCCTGTGGACGAGGAGTAAGCTGTTAGACCGCTTTCTGAACCAACCCTGAACGCAAACAGCGGGTGCATACCCGAATCCGTCGATGGCTCTTGCCGATCATGGCACGAACGGTCTGGATATTAGGATTGAACACTCGCCTGGTCTTATTGTTGGCATGGCTGACATTGTTACCGGATACCGGTTTCTTTTGGCAAATCTCACATTGTAACGCCACCGTCGTACTCCCTTCTCACTGAATGAATCAAAGTCGGCGTGCGGATAGTACCATAGCTCGCTGAACGCTCACAAGTGTCAGACGCTTCTGTGATGGAGTGGCGATAAACTTGGGCATTATTGAACTTGACAAGTTTTGATGCCGTCTCCTATTGTGCTATCCGTTGTGACTTCTGAGTAAGGGAAGAGGGTGCAAATCCCTCGCGGTCCCGCCGCTGTCAATGGGGACGAAACCCGTCATGCCACTGTCTTGAATAGGACGTTACCCGTCAGTCGTCAAGCGTAATTTGTACCTTCTTGCGATTACGCCTCTCGATCCACGTTGAACGTCCAGGGAAAGATGGGAAGGCCGGGGAGTAGGGTGAACCATGAGCCAGAAGACCTGCTCGGAGAATTGACCGTCGTTCCCTCGAGGCTGGGGAACGGGTGAGGATGAGAAGCGGGTGCAATCCTCAGGGTCTATTCAGGCCTTGGGGATTTTTCTTTTGAGGCGATGGCGAAGATTCCTTCCTGTAATTGCCGCGTATCTCCTTGCTATGCTGTCTGTGCTCCTTGTGCAGGCGGCCGAATGCGAGCGAGACGATTGCACTGAGATGAAACGGCGGCAACAGGGAATCCTTACCGGCATGCCCTTCATGGCGCATGTTTCGTCACGGGCTTTCGTCGACGATGCCGGGCACAGGATCTACCTTGCCAAGTCGCCGACGCGCGTTGTTTCGCTTGCTCCCAGTATCACCGAAATGCTGTTTGCGATCGGGGTGGATGACCGGATTGTCGGGGTAACTGAGTTTTGCGACTATCCGGCAGCCGCCAAATTAAAAGCCAAGGTCGGATATGCGAATCCGAGCGTGGAAGGGTTGATCGCCCTACGGCCGGAATTAGTCCTTGCACCAAGAGATTTCCTCCGTCCCGATCTGCAAGCGAAGCTTGAGCAACTGAAAATCCCGCTTTTTGTTCTCGAGGCTCACACAGTGGAAGATATCCTGCTGCAGATTCAAACATTGGGAAAGATGTTTGAGAAGGCTTCGGCGGCTTCGGAAGTGACTCAGAGTATGCGTCAACGTATCGCCGACATCCGACGTAAAGTCGAAACATCACCGACAAAGCGCGTGCTGTATGTCCTCAACAGCCAGCCGTTGATTACCGTGGGACCGGGCAGTTTCATCCACCAGATGATCGAGCTCGCGGGAGGGATCAATATTGCGGCACAGGCCGGCATGGCCTATCCGAAACTCAGTATGGAAGCGGTGCTGAGGGACGATCCGGAGGTGTTGATCTTTCCCAGTGGTGAGGTGGAAACGGTGCCGCGCAGCGAGCAACAGCAATGGCGGCGCTGGGACTCACTCTCGGCCGTCAAGCAGCAGCGCTTTCACGAAGTCTCTTCGAGCCTGTTGAATCGTCCAGGTCCTCGAGTGGTCGAGGCCTTGGAGCAACTTGCCCGTGCCATCCATCCGGAAATGTTCAGTTCCAGCGAAGCTGCTGGTCATTGATGAGGTTTCTTTGAAGCCACCGTCTATTTCACCTCACGTCGGTTCGTGTGCCGGAGTCCTGTCCGACGAATCATGTCGCGCGGACCAAACGAGGGGCATTATCGCTCAGGGCGCCATTCTCACCGATACACGCTGGATGGCGACATTGGGAATTCTTGTTCTCGCGGCGGCGGTGGTCGGCTTCATCTGTCTCCACTTCGGCGCGCAATCGATTGCGTATGGCGAGATCCTGCGCGTGGGTTTCGATGCCATCAGCGCCAAGGAAACCGACGGTGGGACATCGGATGTCGCCAGCACCATTCTGCTGCAAGTCCGGCTGCCAAGAATGCTGCTGAGTTTCTTCGTCGGATGTTCCCTGGCAACGGTGGGCGTTGCCTTACAAGCGCTGTTGCGGAATCCGTTGGCCGATCCTTATGTACTCGGCGTCTCCAGCGGAGCCGCGCTCGGGGCCGCGGTTGGGGTCTTGCTCGGAGCGGGGACTACATTCTTGGCGGAAACCGCGTTACCGGTCTGCGGATTTGCTGGAGGCCTCTTGGCGTTGGTGTTCCTCTATCGCATGGCCGCCAGTCATGAGCAGTTGCCGATCCACAGTTTGCTGCTGACAGGGGTGATTTTGAACGCCATCTTTTCTGCCTTGATCATGTTTATCACCTCGATCTTGGAACCGAATCGTTCATACGGGATGATGGCCTGGTTGATGGGCACACTGACCGCCCCCACCTACGGTGGTCTGGCCGGGCTGGCCGTCTATCTTTTGATCGGTCTGTTTCTTCTGTTCAGTCAAATGCGTGTCTTAAACATTTTGGCGTTGGGGGAAGATTCCGCTCGCTCGCTCGGCATCGATACGGAAAAGTCGAAGCGGTTCATCTTTGTGCTAACGGCGTTGGTGACCGGTGCGGTCGTGTCCGTCAGCGGCATGATCGGTTTTATCGGCATGGTCGTTCCACACGCCGTGCGCCTGGTCACAGGTTCGGACCATCGGTTGCTTCTTCCCGCGTCCGCTTTGGTGGGAGGCACCTTCCTCATGGGAGCCGATACGATCGCGCGGACCGTCATATCGCCGGCGGAGATTCCGGTCGGCATCATCACGGCTCTGGCCGGCGGCCCCTTCTTTGTGTATCTCCTGCTCTGGCGAAAGGATCGCTTGGCATGAGCGAGTTGTCTGACAGCGGATCGACGGGGTCAGCGATAATCGGCCCAGCCGGCCTCCGTCCGCCCTGTCCGGCGTACGACATGCAATCCATTCGGTTCCGCTATCAGTCGAGCGGATCGGATGCGAGTCGATGGATTCTTGACGGGGTCTCCCTCTGCGTCCAAGAAGGTGAAATGCTGGGTGTCGTGGGCCCCAATGGATCGGGAAAAACCTCCTTGCTCAAAGTGCTCGCGCGGCTCATACATCCGCTGCAAGGCCGCATCGATTTGTTCGGACAAAAGCTGGCAGCGATGGCTCAAGAGGAGATCGCCCGTATCGTTGGTGTCGTTCAACAGGATACGCAACAACTCTTTCCCTTTACCGTCGCAGAAACCGTACTCATGGGGCGGTTTCCTCATCGGCCTCGCGGCCGATGGGCCAGCGGATTTGGATGGGAAAGTCGAGATGACGTGGCCATCGCCGAGCAGGCGATGATGACGGTGGATATCATCCACTTGGCTCATCGTGCCGTCACGGATCTCTCCGGTGGCGAACGGCAGCGAGCCATGATCGCGCGGGCGCTCGCCCAGACGCCTAGGGTCTTGTTGCTCGATGAGCCGACCGCGTTCCTCGACCTACAGCATCAGGTCGAAATCTGTTCTGTGTTGGTCCGGCTAAAACAGGACCGGGGTCTCACCGTTGTTCTCGTGTCGCATGATTTGAATCTCGTCAGTCAGTATTGCGACCGGATTTTGTTGTTGAATCATGGACACGTGGTACGGCTGGGCCGTCCTGAAGAAGTGATCGAGCCGGAGGTAGTGGAATCGGTGTATCGATGCCGAGTGTTGGTGGACCGGCATCCGGAGACAGGGTGGCCACGTGTGACGCTACCTGGACGCCAGCCATCGGGTGGAGCATAAAGTGAGAACGGGCAAGATCGCGCTGCTTCATCTTGAGACGATTCCTGGAGCCATCCAAGGGAACCGGTCTGTGATTGTCGAGGCCATCAAACATGCGGCCGGAAAAGGGGCCGCGTGGATCGTGACACCGGAGCTTGCGGTTTGCGGACTTCAGTTCGCTCACCTCGTGGGTTCCGATTGGATTCAGTCGCAACCTGACCCATGGATGCAACAGGTCTGTAGGTTGGTCAACTCCCTGAAACGAACGGTCTTTCTCGGGTGCCCGGAACGGGACGGCAACCGGTTCTACAACTCAGTATTTGTCATCGGCCCGACCGGTGAGATCCTCGGTAAACACCGCAAGATCAATGTGGCGAGCGATTCACTGTCATGGTCCAGCCCCGGCCATAGTACCGCTCCGATCGAGTGTGATGGGATCAAGGTCGGTGTTCTCATCTGTAGTGATGTCTATACGCCGAACATCGCCCGAGGACTGAGATTCGAAGGCGCGCAGATGTTGGTGTCACCGGCATCATGGGGACCTGGAATTCACGGTCCAAACGGGGAATGGGAACAGCGGACTCATGAAACTGGACTTCCACTGATCGTCTGTAACCGAACCGGTGCCGAGAAGACGCTGGATTTCTGGAACGCTCCGAGTTTGGTCGTACAAGACGGCAGGCGCTTGCTTGCTCATACGTCGAAGAAATCCGCCGTACTGATGTTCGACTGGGATTTCGGCGCCATGAGATTGCGTTCTTCCAAGTATTCGATCGACTACATCCGATCGTGAGGCAACGTGGGAAGGACGATGTGGCGAGCCAGTGACGTTCATCCAACCGATACAGACTGATGCCGGCAGGAAGAGCGGCACCCCTCTCCTGCAGAGAAATCAGGGTGCGTATCAATTTTTCTGGAGGGATTGTTTAAGACCATACCGTCAGCGACGGGGAAGATGGTGCAAATCCATCACGGTGCCGCCACTGTAAGCGGGGAGTGACTCTGCAACGTGCCACTGTGTGCCTCGGCACATGGGAAGGCGCAGAGAAGCGACGAGCCGCGAGTCAGGAGACCCAACTGCCGGGATTATCCACACCCTTCGAGTCAAAGGGAGGTTCCCATGGTAGCGTGCGTAGCTCGTCGTGTTCTTCACATATGTATCCTGCTCTCGTGGATCGCTGTTCTCGCGCATCCCGCTTCGGCTCAGGAAATTGCAATGGCCGACCAACCGGAGATCCAGGTTCCGGACGTCGTCGTGAGCGCGACCAAAACTCCAATGCCGGCCGAACAAGTCACCAGTGCCGTCGAAGTGATCACCGGCGAAGAAATGCAACAGCGAAAAATTAGGACGGTTGCGGAAGCGCTGCGCTGGGCTCAGGGTCTTGCCGTCTTTCAAAGCGGAGGCCCCGGCACGGTTGTTGACGTACGGATACGTGGAGGAACGCCGGAGCAGACGCTCGTCCTTATCGACGGAGCGATTGTCAACAGCGCCACCATTGGAACATACGATTTCGCGAACTTGACTTCGGACAACATCGAACGGATCGAAATTCTGCGGGGGAGCCAGAGCATGCTCTGGGGATCGGACGCCATGGGAGGGGTCATCAACATCACGACAAAACGGGGGCGTGATAAGCCCAACATCTCGGGTTATGCAGAGTACGGCTCGTTCGTTACCATTCGGGAAGGAGCCGGCTTAGCCGGTAAGAAGGGTCCTATAGATTTTTCCGGATCGATCTCCCGCTGGGACACGGCGGGCTTTTCGGCGATCAATTATCGGCGCGGCGCGGCAGAGCGGGATGGCTACCACAACTGGCAAGGCTCTCTTCGACTGGGTGCAGACCTGCCGAAGGATGGCCATCTTGACTTTAGTTTCCGGTGGCTGGACGGCATTGTCAATTTTGATGGATTCGCGTTTAATCCTGTCACATTTGCCTCCGATCCGGCCGATGTGTTCGGCGCGCGATCTCAGAGCACTCAGTATATCTTTGCGGGAAACTATGCGCAGCCGCTGACTAGTTGGTGGTTACAGAAACTGACTTTGTCGCGGGCAACCGACAACCTTGTGAGTGACGGCGGTACAGTCGAACGTAATCTTGTGACCGGGGTCACGGGGCCGGTAGGGTTCCCGTTTAGGTCTCAAATTGAAACAACCAGTAATCGGATTGAATGGCAACACAACTTTCAAGTCGGCAAACCGTTGTTGCTGACGGCAGGCTACCAGTTTCGCGAGCAGAAAGGCAGCAATCGCGACTTGCTGACAAATACCACCACGTTTGAAGACAAATCCGTCAGCAGTCATGCGGGATTTGGCGAAGCGCAGCTGAACCTCTGGGATCGTGTGTTCGGAACCGCTGGCATCCGGCAGGATGAGTACAATGTGTTCGGAAGCGCGACAACGTATCGCGTGACGGGAGGATACCTACATCAAGAAACGGGGACAAAACTGCGTGGCAGTTATGCGACAGGATTTCGAGCTCCGACGATCAATCAATTGTTTTTTCCTGGGTTCGGGAACCCAAATTTGCAACCCGAAAAAAGCCAAGCTCTCGATGCAGCCATTGAACAAACGTTACCCCATGATTGGGGCTTGATCAGCGTGGGTTATTTTTGGACGCGCTACCGCAATCTGATCTTGTCTATTTTCGATCCAGCCGTTTGTACGGCCCCTGGTTCATTTGGGTTCTGTGCGCAAAATGTGGGGTTAGCTCGAGCGGAGGGTGTAGAGGTGAGCACAAAGTTAAAGCTCCTTCGTGAGAGATCATGGGCCAAAAGCTTGGATCTGTTTATCAATTACACCTACGCAGCGACGCGGGATATCACAAGTGGATCGGACTCACGTCTTCCCAAATGGCCCCTCCATCAGATTTCGACCGTCATCAGCTATCAGCCGGTGGAAGGTTTGCTCGCCAACCTCGAGGGACGATATGTCGGAGAACGTTTTGGCAATGTCGGGAACACCAATGCGACTCCCTCTTTTGTCGTCTGGAATTTCTCTGCAAGCTATGACGTGACGAAGTTCATGCAGGCCTATCTCCGTCTTGACAACATCTTCAACGAGAAATACGAAGAAACCTTGTTTTTCGGCACACCGATACGCTCTATCTTCGGAGGAGTGCGGTTCAATTATGACTTGCCTCTCTAAGGTCGCATGAAACAGTTTCCAGGATTGGTCATTGCCGGCACGCACAGCGGTGTGGGGAAGACGACGGTGACCATGGCGATTATGGCGGCCTTACGTGAGCAAGGCCGTCGGGTCCAGCCATTCAAGGCCGGACCTGACTTTATTGATCCGAGTCATCATCGAGCGACCACCGGCCGCCCTTCTCGAAATCTGGACGGGTGGATGCTTGGAAAAGATCTCA
>DATIGP010000215.1:0-15057 GCA_035454625.1 Nitrospira sp. | reverse complement strand
GCCGAACGTGTCCCGAAATCGGAAAAACTGATCAAGCTGCAAGTCTCTCTCGGGACGGAACAGCGTCAGATTGTGGCAGGCATCGGCAAAAAATACGAGCCAAACACGTTGATCGGCAAGACCATCGTGATCGTGGCCAATCTCAAGCCAGCCAAGCTGATGGGGATTGAATCCCAGGGCATGGTCCTGGCGGCTGGGGATGCCGAGGTGCGCGGCTTGCTTACCATTCTGGAAGAAGTCGATCCCGGCACCAAAGTGAAATGACGCGAGCTTCCTTTCTTCTTGTCGGACTGATCCTCTCGCTCATCCTGTCCCTTCACCTAACGTCTCCAGCTATATGCCAGACACTTCCTGAGTTACCGCTCAACGGGCCCCAGCCGACAACAGTTCTGGTGCGGGTTGTCGCACATGGGGCCATGGTGTTGGGACGAGAGGTCGGTGGGGCTCGTGTCACTATTACCGATGTTGCAAGTGGGAAAATCCTCGCAGCCGGCCTCCAGCAGGGAGGATCAGGTGATCAGAATCAAATCATGCGGACGCCGCATATGATGGAAGAGCCGATCTACAGCTCTCGTCCCTCTGCCGTTTTCACCACGACGTTGAAGTTGCAGAAACCGACATTGGTGGAAATATCAGCAGAAGGGCCGGTCGCATATCCCGCTTCGTCACTAAAGACCAGCCAGACCCTGTGGCTGATCCCGGGACAAGACCTCACGCAGGATGGCATCGTGCTGCACCTCTATGGCTATCTGGTGCAGATCGAGCGGCCCAAGCCACGAGAAGCACTGATCGCGAAGGACGACGTAAAACTACGAGCTTCGGTCCGAACCTTATCCGGCTCCTTGGTCCGTCCTCATGGGGATTGGGATTCACGGAAGATCCGTATTTATGGAGAGGTGTTGGTCGAAGACCGAGTCATCGAACGACTGCAAATGTTCTACGATGAAGGGAGCCGCACCTTCGAAGCGCCGTTCTTTGTGCCGCCGTCGAAGGATGTTCCCGATGGAATCGAGCTTCGAGTGATTGCGACGGACTTGTCCACCGGCAATTCAGGAATGGATCAGGCACACTATCCAGTGTTGAGCGAGCGTCCCCCGCCCACATCTGTTCCGTAATCGCCTGCGACTTTCCTGATGGAAACCTTCGGCAAGGCTTGCCGCATCTCCTGCCCCATGCGAAACTGTGCTTCATGACGACGTTCACCTCGTACGCACATCTCCGATCCCGGCTCCAAGTCGCTCTGGCGATCAATGCCGTGATTATCGCGGCTGAGTTCATCGGAGGGTGGATTCTGAACAGCATCGGCCTCATGAGCGACGCAGGACACAACCTCGTTGATCAAGGGTCGCTCTTTCTAGCCCTGTATGCACATCTTCTCACCGCACGACCGGCCTCGGAGAGCCGAACCTTCGGCTACCATCGCGCCGGCATCATCGCGGCTTTCCTTAACAGCTTCATCCTTCTGCTGACCGCACTCGGCATCGCGATCGTCGGCGTGAAGCGTCTGCTGCAACCGGTTCCCGTCGATGGTGGTTGGGTGATGGCTGTCGCGGCCGTCAGTTTCGCAGCGAATCTCGGGATCGCCTTGTTGCTTCAGCATGGAGCCAAAGATGATCTGAATATTCGGAGCGCATTCTGGCATATGTTGGGAGACGCCTGGGTCTCGCTCGGCGTCATTGTCAGTGGTGGGGCTATCTTCTTGACTGGATGGACTGTCCTGGATCCGCTCGTAAGCTTGTTGGTGGTAGGCGCGATCCTTCGTGGAGCCTGGCCGATTTTCAAAGAATCGATGGAAATTTTACTGGAATCGACACCGCCGGGCATCAGTGCATCCCACGTTGCCGCCACCATGGAGGCCATTCCCGGCGTGAAGAACGTGCATGATCTTCATATCTGGGCCGTTGAGCCTCGTTTGGTCATGCTCACCAGCCATGTTATGGTCGAACGTCACCATACCCCTCCGGAATTGCTGCAGCTGATCCAGAATCGAATCACCACGGACTTCGGCATCAAACACATGACCATTCAACTGGAAACCGAGTGCTGCGATCCCTACGACGTGCATTGCGACCTTCGGAAACTGACGGGGCATCACGACGAAGCTCATTCCTTCGCGCACCATCATTGAACATCCCGTTAGCTCGAGCTCAGCGTTGAAGACCCTATAACTTTTCCCCATGCCCTATCTCACCCGCCAGAAATTCCCCCCACCTCTCGATCGCGACCAGATCGCGCAAGACTGGGGCCGGCGTGGCTATTCCTGCGATGTATTTACCGACCCGCCTGGACGCGCGTGGAATGATTTCGTCCACGGGACGGACGAACTCGTGACCGTAATGGATGGCAAGCTCGTGCTCACCATCGGTGGAGAAGAGGTCATCGCGGAACCGGGGGACGAAGTGTTCATTCCGAAAGGGATTCGCCACTCCGTCAAGAATATTTCCTCTTCTACAACGCGCTGGCTGTATGGCTATGATTAGCAATGCGCACAGTAATGTCATGACGGGGAGAGTCGGAAGTCCTAACCTGGCACTCCCCAAACTTGCGCAGCCTTGCTGGTCTTTACCCTGACAAAGCTTTGTCCGATTCTGCTATCCTAGCCCGACTCGCAGCCTGGAAAAGTATCTTTCACGCGTCTGATGCGATTTCTCACGACTACCGATTAGCCAAAGGATGAAACCGATGCTTCCTGCATCCATACACAAAGCTCTCCTCGTGTTGTCCGTAACGGCAGCGCTGACGGGTTGTCTTGCCAAGCAGTATATCGTCCACCCCCCGCCGCCGACGCTACTTCCGGCAACACCAAACCCGCTCTTCCCGCCTACGGAGTCCGCCATCAGCTTTCCGGTTCAGATGAACCTCGCTCAGTTTCTGGCTACGGTCAATGATGAGAACGTCATTCCAAAGATGTTCGATCACTCAGGCAACCCCATCAAATACGCGAAAGGCAACGATCATAAATTGTATTTCGAACGGGATGATTTTGCGACCGGTCGTTCCGACTCCTACCAAACCATGAGCCCCGATCAAGGTGCCGTACTCCGCGATTGGTGGAAGGGAATCGACCTTCCGGGTACTCGCCTCCACCTCACCGCTGGCCTTCGCTCTCTTGGTGTGCATGCACAGACACCTGCCGGTAAGGCACCCACTGACTGCGGCAACGGCCAGGACCGACTACGAAAAACGACGCTGCAAGGTAGTATCGCAATCGGCATGACTCCGAACTACGGTCTATCCGCGTCCGTGGGCGATGTAGCGGTCAACGCTATTGCCATATGCAACTCTCGGGTCGTCGCCGCGGACTTCCCCCAGGATGTTAGGAACAGATTGATGGACACTATACGAGGAGGCCTCAATCACGCCGTTGCGCGTCTTGACGCAAACACGGTTCATCCTCTAGTGGAAGAGGCCTGGAACGGGTTACGTACCCCCATCCAACTGGAACCCAACTCATGGCTTCTGCTCAATATCGACAGGGTTAAGCATAGTGGCTTCTCGATCGATGGACAGAGCCTCAATGACACCTTGCACGTCATTGCCAAACCTGTGATCGTCTTTGGCCCCGAACCCGCTCCGACCGCCATAGCACTTCCTCCACTCGATACGCAACCGGCTTCCCCTGGATTCCACGTGGTCGCTGACATCCCGCTGGACTATCCCTCGCTGTCCCAATCACTTGCCGCGCGATTGAAGGGGAAACGTGTCGCCGTGAAAGGAGACTTCATTGAGATCGCTGATGCGGCCATTTTGGGCCGTGGTGGCAACCAAGTGGTTCTGCGGATAGCGTTTGGTGGAGATGCGACCGGCCACTTGTATTTCGTGGGGAAACCTGAAATGAACACGTTGACACAGTCCATCCAAATTGGTGGCCTCCGCTTGGACCAGGATTCCGAACAGGTTCTCGCGAAGAGCGGTCCCCATTGGCTGACCCACTCTTCGGTCAGAGAACTCGTAATGGGTGAAACCGTGCTCGGTGTGACTCCGGCGATTGAACGCATGCGCGACCTTGTGACGAAGGCCCTGAATCGGGAGTTGAGTCCGACCATCACGACGCATGGAACCGTCACATCGGTGCAGGGCATCGGCGTGTTCGCCGATGTGAATGCGCTGCATGTTCGGATGATGACTGACGGGTCACTCAGTCTGAAAGCCGACGGTAAGCAGTAATTTGCCTTAGCGCAGGAATAGCAGCCAGAGATAGAACCCACTTAGTGCGACCGAACCGATCATGACCGGCGAGCCGTACTTGAAGAACTGCCAAAAGGTGATCCGGTAGCCCGCCTTCCGAGCGATATCCACGATGACGACGTTGGCACTGGCACCGATGATGGTCCCGTTGCCTCCTAAGCAGGCCCCCAGCGCCAATGCCCACCACAGCGGAAGAATGTCCGGTTGATGGACCAGCGTCGCATAATCGGCAATTTCCGGATGCAGGGATCGGGCAAGATCGACGATCAATGGATTCATGGCGGCGACATAGGGAATATTGTCGACGATTGCGGACAAGATCGCCGACCCCCACAGCACAGCCATCGTGGACCCGGTGAGATTCCCCCTCGTCACCTCCACCAGTTGATCGGCGAGATAGCGGATCATCCCTACTTTCACCAAACCCCCTACTAGAATAAAAAGCCCAATAAAAAAGAAGATCGTCTTCCACTCGACTTCGGCCAAATAAGTCAGCTCCTCGGCATCCTCCGGCTTCCGTCGGGCATGGCCGATCAACATAAACGAACTCGCGCCCAGCAGCGCAATCGTGGCCGGCTCCAGATGAATGAGCGAGTGGAGGCAGAATCCCACGTTGATGACGGCCAGCAAGAAGAGACACCGCCGTAAGAAGGCCTCATCAGGAACCGCCTCGCGTGAGCTTAGAGCAAGCACCGCTTCCCGAAGATGGGGTGCGACCGTCATCCTTCGCCCAAAGATCAGCCACAATACCCCCAAGAATACTGTCATGATTATGATGACGATCGGCCCCATGACCATCAAAAAATCCAGATAGCTGAGCTCGGCCTTGCTGGCGATCATGATATTGGGTGGATCACCGACGAGCGTCGCGGTCCCTCCGATATTGGAAGCCAAGGCTTCCGTTAACAGAAATGCGACAGGGTTCAACTCTAACCGCTTGGTGATCGAAAGGGTGACCGGAGCCATGAGGAGGACGGTGGTAACATTGTCGAGCATGGCCGACAATACGGCCGTCAAGATGGCCAGCAGCAACAGAAGGCGAAAGGGTTTGGCATCGGCTCGCTGCGCCGCCCAGATCGCCAAGACTTCGAACAGGCCCGTCTCCCGCACGATGTTGACGATTACCATCATGCCGATCAGCAAAAAAACGACGTTATAATCGACCCCGAACTCATGGGAATGAAACGCCTCCTCTTGCGACACGACACCGAACACGATCATCAACGCCGCCCCGGAGAGGGCCACAATAGTCTTGTGAATCCGCTCCGTGACGATCAGCAGATAACAGACACTGAAGATGAGAAGGGCCACCGCCAAAGGTGACATGCCAGTCCTCGGTACGAACTCACGCCAGGTCGGGCAAAAACCATCGCATTATCGTGGGACGGCCGTCACAATGCAATCAAAGTCGTAATTTCTCTGCTCACCTGATGATTCAGCCGGGAACATTTTCCCCTCCCTCATCAAAGCGGCGACCAGTGGGATAACTTTATGTCTATCGAGCTAGCTGTTCATCAAGACGATTTCGATCGTATCATCGTAGGCACGCACTGGGACCTCACTCGGTTCTCGGCCACATCCCACAACCGTCGACAACCGCTCCCACCTCGCGATCCGAGCCTGGCTCCCCGAGGTGGGGATAGAAGCAGTCTCCGACTTAGTCCTGTGGCGCATGACACGTATTCGTGAAGACGGATGCGGATACCGGAACAGAACAGTCGTTGGCCACCTATGAAGAAGTCGCGGCCCAACTGATCCCATACATAACGGATATGGGGCACACACCTCGAACTCATGCCGGTGACGGAACATCTTTTCGATGGATCATGGGGTATCAAGCGACAGGATACTTGCAGCTACCAGCCGATATGGGAATCCCGCGGGGTTCATGGCTTTCGTGGATGCCGCTCACAGGGCCGGCCTCAGTGGCGAGAATTGAATCATAACGCCAGCTTGAACTGGCATCTCTGCGAGAATGAGCCACGACGTGGTTTGTAACGTCTGAACCGGGATCTAAACCGCCATCTAGCGCGTGGAACCGGCGGATTTCAGTGGATCGACTTCAGCGATTCCTATAACTCCGTCATCACCTATCTTCGAAAGGCCACAACCTCACTAACGACCATCATTTGCCCGTGTAACTTCACGCCTGTACCTCGCCACCGTTACCGTGTCGGCGTTCCTGAACCGAGCTGGTATCGAGAGTTGATCACCGAGGGGAATAGCCTACGGCGGCAGCAACATAGAGAATGGCGGTGGCATCCTCGCTGCGGAAGTGCCAAGCCACGGTTTCCCTTATTCGCTATCGGTCACGCTTCCGCCCCTCCTCCATCCTTTGGTTAAAGCAACCGAACAACGGACGATAACCACGGAACGGCGGCTGTGTAGGTTTCGTCAGAATCGCCGTATTGTAGGTAGACGGAAGAATCCGCCTGCATCCGGACTGATGCTACCAGTGCCGGAAAGGGCCGGAATCCAAATGCACGTAGCTCGAACGTTTATAGAAACCGACTCCTCCGTACCGCAGCTCAAGCGCGGCTTGGCGAAGCTTCGTAGCTGGAACACCGGGGATCAAGAGATCGATAGCTTGTCCTTGCATATGAAGGCTGTTCTTGGCGACATGTCGGTCTGTCCGAACTAACATCGCATTATACTCGGGAGATCGAAAGCCGGAGACTACATGTATTTCTTTTTGACTGCCGAGTTTCTTTTGGACTAAGTTCACGTGCTCCAACACACGCACGTCGATCGCCCCGACTTCACCCGTGTAATGACAGCGCAGGAGGTAATTCACGTCATCGAGTGCTGCGAGGTCATAGTTCCCAACTTCGTCTCGGTAGGCGACATCCAAGCGCTCATTCGTCCACACGTTCACCAATGTCAGCCTGCCCTCCGGAAGCTCGCGAGCCTGCACCGGCTGTGGACCAATCAACCGTCCACTCAGCAATAAAGTTCCCACCAAGGAAACCTGAAGAAACGCTCGCCTGGTCCATGCCCATGTGGATTCATCTGTAGTGCTCACGGAAACAACTCCTATGCAAAAAGGAGACGGTGAACATTCCAACGACCTTCGGCCTTGTAACAAATAATTCAAAATTGAGTCAAATAATTTGTCCTTGAAAGCACGCAATAAGCGCCTTCACCTTCAGTCTGTATGCTTATTCATTCATTGCAACATTAACGATGTATGTATTTACCTTCGCATTTTGAAAAAGACGTGTCTTGCGTTGACGTGAGGCTAATGAGGCCAATCGGACTCAGCTTGATTTTCACCTCTTGCACCTATTCCGAAAATCATTTTCTTTCTAGACTGTATCGCGGCCTCCAGGTAAGATCAGAAAAAATCAGTAGAGTGTGTATGGCCACCATTCTTGTCATTGACGACGAACCATCCATCCGAGGGTTGCTGAAAGAGGTCCTTGTCAAGGCGGGGCACCGTGTGCTGGAAGCAGAGGATGGACGCAAAGGGCTTACACTCTATCAGAATGAACCGGTCGACCTTGTGATCATGGATTTGTTGATGCCGGAAACAGACGGTCTTGAGGCAACTCTTCAACTCACCCGAGAGTATCTCGACGCCAAAGTGATCGCCATTACCGGAGCGCAAGGCGACCACAACTTTCTGGACGTCGCCAAACTCTTCGGAGCGCGTCGCGCTTTTGAAAAGCCGTTCGACCTCAACAAGCTTCTTGAAGCGGTGAATGAAGAACTTGCCGTCGCATGAGCTGCGGCGCCCCGTCACGCACTTCGCGAACTTATTGTTTCCCTGTCAATTCTTTCCGTGCAAGACCCTGCATCATCACGGGATCGCTGTATCCCACCTCACTAAGGGCGTCCATCAAATGCAGCCCCTTCGAGGATACCAAGTCCTTGGCCTTGGCGTAATTCTTGGCACTGAACCGCGCCACGGACGGCTGACCGTTCACAATCTGACAAGCTAACACTTCACCGTTCACTTCGAGCGTGCCGCCCTGTTCGATCAACGTCTTCGCTTGAGCTACTGTAATACCATGAAGCTCGGCAAACTCTTGCAACCCTCCGGTCTCGACGAGCCGGCCGTCCGGCATGATACAGAGCCGCTTGAAATGCGGCGACCAGTCTCTCCGGAAATCGATGTACTTGATGTCGCCGCCTTTGGCGACAGCCCGATCCAACGTTCTGTAATCCAATCCTAGATTTTTTTGTTGCAGCTTGGTTTTCAATTCCTCCGGTAGCGTCCTCCGAAAGACCTCCAGCGCCCGATCAAGCAAGGGTATCGCGCTGGTCTGAGCCAACTGCTCTGCTTCTGCAAATTGCATTAAGTCTAACGTCCAGGTTTGTTTTGGCGTGTGCCCAGAAGGATCAATCCAGCAGGCAAACAACCCTCGCGTGAGAATGCCGCCGACTTCCGGATACACGTAGGTTCCTCCTTCAGTCAGCAAGGTCATCATCTTCTCCAGTGGCACGTCGTAACTTTCTGCAAGGATCTTCGCGTGTGCCGAGAAATCTTCCACTTCCGTCATCGCACACACGGTGACATTTCCCGGGGCATCGAATGCCGAATAGTCTTCGACGATGTTGTAGAGTACCGTCTTCTTCGGCTTGTCGGCCTTTCTCTTGATCTTGAACATGAGCTACTTCGCGGCCATGTGCCTTATGAACGAGACTGCAGATGATGGTACGGCGGCAAGGTCTGCAAGCGTCGATCTTCCACCGGCCCACCAATCGTGAAATGATAAAGAGATTGAACGGCTAAACTCTGAATACCGACGATCTCGTGGACCGGATCATCGAAAAAACAGCCGATTCCGGTCGCCCGCACTCCAGCGGCCTCCGCTTCCAAGTACAGTACTTGCCCGAGCAATCCTGCTTCCCAAAACATGCGTGGGTACCACCAAGCGCCACGTGCCCGCAAGATCCCCTCGAACTCGGCCACCATCCCGAATGAGAAGGCGCTGTCGCCGGCAATGTCCTGATGGCAGCTGACTTGCGCTGCCAATCTTTTCGCATCGCCTTCCAGGAGCCAATAGAGGGGCAACCCATCGGGGCACTGAGGTGCGATGGTCCATACAAGCTCAGGATTCATGGATTGTTGAATGAATGATAACTTCTTGTTACTCCGCACGAGGAAATACAACCCCGGAGTCAGCCCTTCCACACGATGAACAAATATTAGAAGATGAATCCCTGGATCATACGGCCACACATCCCATGGCATCGGCCGTTCCAACGGCGGACGTTCGGCTCGCGGCAGAACCCGCTGCATCATGTGAAAGAATGTCGCGGCAGAAATCGAAGTCTTGCCGTCAAACGCCACGGCGCTTCGACGCTGTCGGATGATTTGGCCAGCCGACGGGCCACGATCGCTCCTCGTTCGTGAAGCGTGAAGCGTATCTGGTGAAGGAAAGGACTTCCGGGGAAGACTAATCATCAGTTGATCAGACTGGTTTTTCCATGAAGCCTCGGCTGTTTCGTCAATGACGTCCCAATGAACGCCACGCTCGTGACTCAACCGATTGGCCTTCCCATGCCAACTTCCGGCGGCCAAATCTTTCACAACGGTCGGATCAACGAACAACGGCATCTCCGCATGCTCGCGATTCGCAAACGATGCTTCACGCGTCACGTTTTCAGATGGCCAGACGACCGCCAGACAATCGGGATGCTCCTGTTCGCCCTCTCCAAAGTCTGCCTTACGATCTGTCCCCAGCAGCATTGCCACCGTGTCTTGCCCCACACCGTCCAATAAGGTCATGCTCCAGCCGAGCGTGGCAGCAGCGATCCGTGCTGTTCCGATCGCATGCCCGACATCGTGATTACAGTAGCGGAACGCCCGTTCGCCGTACTTCCACGCTTCGCGCCAGTGGATTGATGTCAGCCCGAAGAGAAAGGAGTCTTGTGGAAACGGAGCTAGCAACCGACCCACTGAATCTCCGGGAAACTCTGCGCGCAATTCCAACCCATGTTCTTTCGGCGCATAGTGATATAGCCCCGGCTCCAGATTGAGACCGATGATCCTCGGCAAGACGGCATAGCCTTCCGTCGGATGCAAATTGCCGGACGATGGATTGCTCCGTAGAGCCCATTCCGACTCCCCTGCCTTTTTCCAGGCCGACAAGGCGAGGGCACACTCCAAGAACCGAGAAAAACTTCGTACATTCATAGGCTGAGCCGTAACGGCTCCCCGTTCGTAAATTGCTCCATAAGCCGGCGACAGCGGCTCTTCACCAGCCTTGAGTAATGGAAGTGGGATAAGTTGAGACCCCTCAAACCGCCGGAACGGATCAGGCTGGTTCGCCCAATCAAGATACCCCAGCGAGCGGGCGTAACGATTGAAATGGTGCTTGGTCCGGATGTGATAATGGATGACTCGATCGACGGGATCCTTTGAAGCAGAGTGAAGTGATTCAGGTGAGGCTGTCATATCACGGTTCATAGGGATGATGGCAGTCTACAGAGCAGGTGGCCTTAATGTAAATGCATAGTCCGTATGAGCGATTGACCTGCTTTCCTCTTCCCCAGTATCCTGCAACAGGCTCACAAGATTCATTTCACAGATACTGGAACTACATGCAATTCGATCCAGCCCTTGTTGCGCAAGAAGCTTTTCACCGAGCCGAAATTGAACTTGGCCCAGATTGGGATATAGCTGTTGACTTGGAACAGACCTTTTCTTCCAATGCCGGTACTACCGCACGGGAGGCCTATGAGGGTTTGCTCGCCCTGGCCCAGCAGTACCCCAACGCCCATTCGTTTCATGCCTTCTGCATTTACATTACCTGGCAGCAGGTCACAGAGGAGACGATCGCGCGTCACTTCGAGACAGGCGTGAAGCTGTGTGAAGCGTACCTCGCGTCTCATGCACCGCGATCAGAACGAGACATTGAACAGATCGAAGAGCTGTACGATTCATTCAAGGCGGGGTTGGGCCTGGAGGAACAGGATGAGCTGCAGGTCGAATATAAGCGAGACACGCCGAAGGGCGGTGATTGAACATGGATCTCGTGAATCATGTACGCTCCCGGCTGAACCAAATACAAGTCGATGACAGAAAACCATAAACATCGTGCCAAGATTTTTCTCCATCGCGGCGATGTGGTCCAGGCTCGCGCGGCCTGGGAATCGGCTGTGGCCGATGACCGAATTGCCGGCAGTCAGCAAGCGCTGTCGGATTCTCTCGGAAATCTCGGCAACGCCTGCGCTCTCATGAATGATTTCCCACGCGCGGAACAGTGCTATCGGGAGGTTCTCGAGATCCAACGGACCGAGCGCAACCTCACCGCCGTGGCTCATACCTTGGTCAACCTCGGCAACCTGCACATCGCATCAGATCAGCCCGAGAAAGCTCGCCCCTACTACCTCGAAGCCATGGATCTTCTGCGCCAATTACAGGACAACCGCGGACTCGGCATTCTCTACAACAACCTCGCACTGCAAGAGGCGCGTGACGGCCGATGGGATCAGGCTGTTGCGTCATTCAAACAAGCGCTCGATCATCATCGGATGGTCGGAAACGAAGAAGGACTTGCCGTTACTTATAGCCAACTCGGCAAATGCTATCTCGATCAGGGAGACCTCACCAGAGCCGAACGCTGCTTGAACAACGCCTCGGAGCACTACATCAAACTCGGGAATGAACCGGCCGAAGCCGCGGTGCTTCGTCTTCTGGCAACGGTTTACGAGACCCGCCGGGATACCGTCTCCGCTCTGCGATGCCTCACACGTGTAGTGATGCTTGATGGACGATATTCGTTGCCCGAGCTTCAAGCCGATTCCGCCCGCCTCTCCAGGCTCGGTCCATCCGCATAACCTTCTCGCTTTCGAACCTTATCCGCTCTGGCTGTTTCTGGCCATCGTCCTTACTTGTCACGGCAAAGTCACCCGCCGGATCTGGACAGAATCCAATCCTCTGCTACCTTTTGAACAGCACACCTGGACGCCTGTTGATCAAGTTTCACCTCATACAAGCCGACAGGATATTGACGTGGAGACAGGATGTCTTTGCTCGCTCGAATTTACGCCGTCCCAACACTTCTGATAATCACGACCGTGTCAGGTGTACAGGCCGGTGACCTCTCCCCGACGATCACCGTCGGCACTCAGGAAGTCGGACTCACCGCGGGCTATTTGTTCGGCCACCGGCTAACCGACCTTCATACGACCAAACAACACGGCCCGGCGTTGATGCCCTCATGGATGATGACACTCACCGATCCGGTGGGTGGCGGATGGTACCGCGGACAGGTCTCGCTCGGTGCGGAGATGCTCTACCTTGAGTTTCAAGAACCTCTAGTCACGCATGGCATCGGGTTTACCCCGCGAATCAAATATACGTTCGTCGCTTTGGGTCGTATACGCCCGTACATTGAATTTGCCGGCGGGCCATTCTGGACTGATCTTGGCGGACAGATTCCCGAAGAGGCTAATGAATTCAACTTCGCGTTGACGGGGGGGGTTGGGGTCTCATGGTTTTTCACACCACGACTCGCCTTCAATATCGGCTACCGTTTCCACCATATTTCCAATGCCGGCACAGCCTTTCCAAACCTTGGGCTGAATGCGAGTCTGCCCTTCGGAGGGTTTTCATTCTATTTCTGAGGAGACGATGCTCATGACGAAGAACATGTCACGATTGTTGGTTCTGAGTCTTGCGGGATTGGTGCTGTGCGGCACAACGGGATGCAGCAGATGGATCGACGTCAAGCCCTCCTCAGCCGCCCAAGAAACCATGACGTACTCGCTCGACAAGAATGAGCGGGTGCCGCTCGTGACAAACTCGTTTCACCTCTCAAGGAACGGTGCGTCGCAATATCCCTCTGCCGACCTTGAACGGCGGATTTTAAACAGCCTCCAGGAAACCAATCTGTTTTCGACATTATTGCCCCTTGGAGAAAAGTCCGACTCACTCGGTGAGAAGGTCATCTCGGCGCGCATCATCGTCAACGAAACTATCGAGCCTCATTCCTGGCTCTCGGCGTTCAAAGGCATCGTCATTGGAGGGTCCATGTTTCTCCTCTCGCCCTTCATCAACCTGGAATATGGGTATGCGGCAAATGTCGCTCTTGAGCTCGAACGTTGGGACGGCCACGTCCAACGGTATGAAGCCAACTCATCAGGTGCGGTCCATTACAAACTGTTCGGTGCCACGCCGGTCATGATCGAGGAGCTCAAGGGACACGTAACAGAAGCGTGTCTTACCGACCTGACTAGCCAGCTCGTTCGAGACACCGCGCTGTATATGGCCAGCAGTGCCCCGCTTCCGGACACCGGCATTCGCACAGTGACCGTGAAAGCCAAAAGACCCGGGGCCACACAGCCTACCCGTTCACTTGTTCCGGTTGCGACGGCCACAACTCCGTAGAAGAACGGATCCTCCTTCCCACCCCCATTCTCGGCTGGCCCATCCTGCCGTTCCAATGGTATAGTACCTTTCAGCATTGGAGCCTCGATCAATGAATCTTGACGCGTTTCGTCAGATGGTGGCTAAGAATCCAAAGGGATTTCTCGGCCGCTATGGATTAGGCAATAAGATTCTTGAGGAAAACGGCAGTCTCGAAGAAGCTGTCGAACATCTGACCGTTGCCACGCAATTGGACCCGACCCATGCAGCCTCTCATTTGGCGTTAGGACGCGCGTTGGCCCGACTGGGAAAGAGAGTCGAGGCCAAACCTATTCTCACCGCCGGTATTGAGGCGGTGCTTTCCGGACGATCCAACGGCGGCAAGGATTTGGTCCCCGAGATGCAGGAGTTGCTGCGCTCGCTATAGCGTCTATCATACATAAAAGGAGTCGCTCCGTGAACCTCGACGATGCCAGGAAACGAATTGAATCGGCCGTCACACAATATGGGCAGCACGCCGCCCCGGCCATTGACCTCGTCATGGCGGAAGTCCGCTCGGATTTAGGTGCCGGTGCATTTAATGAATTGATTGAAGAGTTCGATCTCGAGTTGTTGTACAACATCACTCCGATGGAATCGGACCATTCCAATAGCTGAATGGCGACCTGCCGCTCCACCGTTGGCTTGGTGACATCTACACGTCCCCGCCAATGCCGCTGATCTGGGCCGCAATCTCAGGACATGGATTCGGTCACGCTGCGCAAGTCGTGCCGGTGCTCAATGCATTAGGCCGTCTCGTTCCTAACCTTCGTGTCCTTCTGCGCACTACGGTCCCTGCCACATTTTTCAACGATCGGCTTACGATTCCATGGCAAATAAGCGCTGTTCAGCAGGACATCGGTTGCGTCCAAAACGGACCCATGACGATTGACGTGGAGAAGACCTGGCATGAACACGAGCGATTCCACAGTCAATGGGACGATCGGCTTCAAGCTGAAGTTGATGCTATGCAAGCCACCGCGCCGGATTTGGTCCTAGCCGATACGCCTTATTTGGCTCTGGCGGCGGGGAAATTATCCGCCGTTCCCACCGTCGCACTCGTCAGTTTTACCTGGGACCTCGTCCTGTCCGAATACCTCGTCCCTCCATCGATTGACGGCTCGAAAATCATTCAGTCGATTCGCCAGGCCTATGCTCAAAGCGACCTTGCCCTCCGGATTGCACCCGCCACCAAAATGGAGGTTTTTCAACATGCCATCGATATCGGGCCGATCGCCGAGCCGGCGCCGCCCACCCGCGAAGCCCTCGCCGGGCATCTAGAGTTGGCTCCGGGAGAACGTATCGTGCTCGTCGGGTTCGGCGGAATTCCCCTGCATTCACTCCCATTCGACCGGGTGGAATCAGTCGCCGGATACCGGTTCCTCTTCGACGGCTCAGTTACGCCCCAAAGCAGGCGATTCGTATCCACCAAATCCGTGCCGTTCTCGTTTAAGGCCTTATTGGCATCGGTTGATGTCATCATGACGAAACCGGGCTACGGAACCCTGGTC
>DATIGP010000214.1:0-18760 GCA_035454625.1 Nitrospira sp. | reverse complement strand
CATTTTTACCTTGCGCTCTATTGGGCGCAGGCGTTGGCATCCCAGACGGCGGACAAGAAGATCGCGGAGAAGTTCCAGAAGATCGCCAAAGATCTGGCCGACAACGAAAAGACGATCGATCAGGAGTTGCTGGCGGCGCAGGGTAAGCCACAGGACGTCGGCGGGTACTACCATCCGGACGACGCGAAGGCGGCAAAGGCGATGCGTCCAAGCGCGACGTTGAACCGGATCATCGACGCGATAGCATAAAATGGCGTTAGGAGTAAGGCGTCCGGCGTGAGGGGCTTTCACCCTTCACGCTCACGCCTGACGAAGGAACAATGAATCAAGAAGATGCCAACGTCATCGATCAGCCCGAAGTATTGAAGCCCCGGCTGGTGACGATCGAGATTGCCGGCAAGAAAGTGGACGTGCCGGAGGGGATTACGGTCATCAAGGCGATGTGGTATGCCGGTCAGGAAGTGGTCCGCGGCGTCGGCTGCTTGGGCGGCTTCTGCGGTGCCTGCGCGACCTACTACCGCACCAAAGACGATCCCAAAGTCCGCACGTGTTTGGCTTGTCAGACCGCGGTGCAGGACGGGATGTCGTTCACAATGATGCCGCCGTTTCCGGCGCGCAAGGCCGTTTACGACATCCAAACGCTCCAAGACCCCAAACAGGATCTGTTCAATCTCTATCCCGAAGCGCCACTCTGCAGGAATTGCAACGCCTGCACCGAAGCTTGTCCGCAGAAAATCGACGTGCGCGAAGGAGTCTGGAAGGCCGTCTTCGGTGATTTCAAGGCTGTCTCCGAGATGTTCATGGATTGCGTGATGTGCGGAATGTGTACGCCGGTCTGCATCGCGGATATCGCGCCCAATCTCGTGGCCCTGTATGTCAGCCGCGCGCAGGGCGCTCATTTTTCCGAAAGACCGGCGGGCCTCGATACGCGCATCCAGGAAATTCAAGACGGTCGGTTCAACGACGAATGGCACAAAGTTCTCACGATGAACGACAAGGAACTGGCCGAGCACTGTGCCACCCTTAAGTGAGAACGTTCGAACGTGTCAAAGTTTCGACTGATGATCCGACCGATAAACGCTCGGCCGGCTAAACTTTCCAACTCGTAGTTTCTCCATCATGGACATCCACGCCCTCCAGCAGATCGTACACAAGACGCGAGATGCCCGCCGCAAGCAGACGATTGCCAAGTTTTCCGCCGCAGACCGCGATCAACTGATCCATAAATATCACCCGGATTTTCGCGCCAGCGCCTATCGGCCGATACGGTTCGGTCCGAATGCGGGAGACAAGACGGTCGTCGAGTTGGCGACGCTGCTCGAAGGCGACAGTTCCATACAAGACCATGCCGATCTCAGCGCGCAACACACCTGTGATGTGCTCGTCATCGGCGGCGGGGGGGCCGGCTGCGCGGCGGCGTTGCACGCGCATGCCGCCGGTGTGAAGACGATTCTCGCGACGAAGCTGCGCTTGGGAGATTCCAACAGCGTAATGGCGCAGGGTGGGATGCAGATTTCCGTCGCGCCCGAGGATTCGCCGGTCACACATTTCCTCGATACGCTCAAGGGCGGGCATATGCAGAACGATCATGCCCTCCTCAAGGTCATGGTGGAGGAAGGGCCGTCGATTGCCAAGTGGCTCTTGGAGTTGGGGGTGCTGTTCGACCGTCAAGCCGACGGGAACCTGCATGTGAAGAAAGGCGGGGGCAGTTCCAAACCGCGCCTGCTGACGTGCTCCGATTATACCGGCCTTGAAATCATGCGTGTGCTTAAGGATGAGGTCATCAATCAGAAGATTCAATTGCTCGAGTTTGCCGCCGCCATTGAATTGCTCAGTGACGACGAGAGGAACTGCACGGGCGCGATCTTTAAAGATCTCGATAATCAGCGGCACGTGGTGGTGGCGGCCAAGTCCGTCATTTTGGCTACCGGCGGCATCGGCCGGCTGCATATACAGGGATTTCCGACGAGCAATCACTATGGGGCGACGGGCGATGGACTCTGTCTGGCCTACCGCATGGGTGCCAAGCTGGATCATATCGATACGTTCCAGTATCACCCATCAGGGGCGGTGTACCCCGAACAATTGATCGGAGCCTTGGTGACCGAGGGCATCCGTTCCGAGGGCGGGCAGCTGGTGAATGCAAAGGGCGAACGCTTCGTAAACGAACTTGACACGCGCGACGTCGTGTCGTCCTCGATCATCCGTGAATGCGAAGAAGGCCGCGGTATTCGAACGATGTCCGGCCGCGTCGGTGTCTGGCTGGATACACCGCTACTGGATGCGGAGCATGGCCCCGGGACAGTGGAAAAGCATTTTCCGGCGATGATGCTCCAATTCGAGAGGTTCGGAATCGACATCAGTAAGGATCCGGTCCTGATCTATCCGACGCTGCATTATCAGAACGGCGGGGTGAAGATCGACACCAACTCTGAAACCAATGTGAAGAATTTATTTGTGGCAGGTGAAGCCTCCGGCGGTCTGCATGGACGCAACCGCCTGATGGGCAATTTGCTGCTCGATCTCATGGTTTTTGGCAAGCGGTCCGGCTTGACCGCGGCCGGGCGAGCGAAATCGATGAAGCAGGGCAAGCTCACGCTGAAACATCTGCAGATGTTCCGCACCGAAGCGAAGAAACATGGCAACGTCAGCGGTGTCATTTCACCGATGATTCTGCCGGCGTATACACGAAAGGTAGGCTGAAACTAAGATCAAGGTTTGAGGATGAGATTGGGTGCGAATCAGTTGCGACTCTGAACCTTAGCCCAAACCTCAATCTGAAAGGGTTTAATCGATGAACGTCCACGAATTCCAGGCCAAATCGCTGTTCGCACAGTTCGGCGTGCCGGTCCCTCGCGGGAAGGAAATCACTTCCCCGGACGCGGCGACAGCCTGGGCCGACGAGCTGAATACACCGGTCTTCGTTGTCAAGGCACAGATTCATGCTGGCGGGCGAGGCAAGGCCGGAGGCGTCAAGATCACCAAAGATAAAGCGGCCGTGGCAGGCTTGGCCAAGGAATTGATCGGCAAGACATTGGTTACGCATCAGACCGGTCCAAAGGGGCGTCAGGTTCATCGGCTGTTGATGGAAGAAGGCGCCAATATCGCCAAGGAGCTGTACCTGTCGATTCTGGTTGACCGCGACACTGGTTGGCCGACCTTTATCGCGAGTACCGAAGGTGGAATGGAAATCGAAGAAGTCGCGGCCCATACGCCTGAGAAGATTATTAAGGAAGCCATTGACCCCGCCGTCGGCTTCCAGGGGCATAATGGCCGTAACGTGGCTTTTGCACTTGGGCTGCAAAATATTGAGCCTGCAGTCATCAACCAGTTCGTCAAGCTGCTGGATTGCCTCTACCGCCTTTTTATGGAGAAGAACGCCGCCCTGGTCGAGATCAATCCGTTGATCATCACGAAGGAAAAGGCGCTGGTGGCTTTAGATGGGAAGGTTTCCTTCGACGACAATGGTCTCTTCAAGCACGATGACGTGCAAAAGATGCGTGACCTGAATGAGGAAGAGCCGTTGGAGATTGAGGCGGCGGCCAACAACCTGAATTATGTGAAACTCGACGGGAACATCGGCTGCATGGTGAACGGCGCTGGCCTCGCCATGGCGACCATGGACGTCATCAAGCTGGCAGGAAGCGAGCCGGCGAATTTCCTGGACGTGGGTGGCGGCGCGACCAAAGAGACGGTGGCGGCCGGTTTCCGCATTCTCCTGAAAGATCCGAATGTCAAAGGCATCTTCATCAACATCTTCGGCGGCATCGTCCGCTGTGAACGGATCGCGCATGGGGTGATCGAGGCGGCCAAGGAAGTCAAGATCACGGTGCCGCTGGTCGTGCGCCTGCAAGGGACCAACGCGGATGAGGGCCGCAAGCTCTTGGCCGAATCCGGCTTGAAACTGGACGTCGCCGACGATCTGTGGGAAGCCGCGCAGAAAATCGTCAAGTTGACCGGCAAAGCGGCGTAAGAGAAGTGTGCGCCGGGTTGAGTCTCAGTGCTCGCCCGCCGCGCACACAGGATCAATCAGATGGCGATCAATATGGTCGGTGCTCGGTGGATGCGCGCAGTATGAGACTCGACCCAGCACACCTTCTTGAAAAGGAAGGGCAGAAAAGAGGATATCGTGAGCATTCTCGTCAATAAGAATACGCGGGTGGTGGTGCAGGGGATTACGGGCAAGGAAGGCTCCTTCCATGCGACTCAGTGCAAAGCCTATGGGACGAAGCTGGTTGCCGGGGTGACGCCGGGGAAGGCCGGGCAGGAAGTCGAGGGCATTCCCGTCTTCAATACTGTGGCCGATGCGGTGAAGAAGACCGAGTGTGATACCTCGCTCATCTTCGTGCCGCCGCCGTTCTGCGCGGACGCCATCCTCGAAGCGGCGGACGCCGGTGTCAAGCTAATCATCTGCATTACCGAAGGGATTCCCGTCAACGATATGGTGAAGGTCAAGCGGGCGCTCCGCGGCCGGGATGTGAGGCTGATCGGGCCGAATTGCCCCGGCGTCATTACCGTGGACGAAGCTAAGATCGGCATCATGCCGGGCTTCATTCACAAGAAGGGCGTAGTCGGTGTGGTCTCCCGCAGTGGCACCTTGACCTATGAAGCCGTCCATCAACTCTCGACTTTGGGGTTAGGCGAGACGACCTGTGTCGGTATCGGCGGCGATCCGGTGAACGGCACAGGGTTCGTCGATGTGTTGCCCCTGTTTGAAAAGGACCCGGAGACGCAGGCGATCGTCATGATCGGCGAGATCGGCGGCGATGCTGAGGAGAAAGCCGCGGAGTTCATCAAGAGGAACGTGAAGAAACCGGTGATCAGCTTCATCGCCGGTATCACGGCGCCTCCAGGCCGCCGCATGGGCCATGCCGGCGCCATTATCTCCGGTGGCAAGGGAACGGCAGCCGAAAAGATGAAAACGCTGGAAGCGGCTGGGGTCAAAGTCGTCAAGAATCCAGCTGAGGTCGGCGCGGCGGTTAAAAAAGCGTTGGGACGATAATTTTTCCTGGGTACATTCTTCCGTTGCCGTCCTCCTCTGTCATAACTTCCTCCGTATCATCTCGATAGGGATGTCCGTCGCCTTTGCTTAGTGACGTGGGCGTGACGATTGTCATATCTTCCAATGAGTTGCTTCCTGATGTGTTGCAGTGCCCTTGTAAAAGAGCAAAGTGAGATGACGGTTACTGAAGGCCATAGAAGTAGTCGCCATATCTGTTGGCGCAGCCATGTCCGATAGGGTATTGGATTTACCGATAGCTCCAATCCGTTTTATCTATTATTAAAAAACACGGGGGGATTGTTACTGTTGGCGCCGTCCGCCTCCACGATGGGAAGAGGGTATTCCTTCGTGATCTTGTTGGTGTCGACTATTTTGACTTTCATGCCAATGATCACCACAGCACAAGCTGAGAGCAGTTCGAGCGCCATGAAGGCACGGCTATCTTGCTCTGCTCCCTTGATTTTCGAAGAAATACCGACTCACATCCGCTTTCGAGACGAAAACTCGTCGAATAGCATGTTTTCTTTACCTTGGGAGGGTGATGAATGAAAACGAGAATTTCGGCGATGATTTGCCTCCTCTGTGTCTTCAGCTATTCGGATCTCACGCTCGCAGAAGATCCGTACAGCCAACGGGTGGCTGATCCGTATGCCCTAACGTCTGGTCCACCAACCATGTCGTCCGGGACGATCGAGCCCTATCTTTCCTTTATGGCGGGCGTGGCAATTCCGTTCAGTCAGGATGCCACGTTTACTGACGGGACAACGCCGACGGTGATGCAGAATATCGACTATCAGATGAAGCAGTCGATCGGTGGCAACGCGGGGATCTGGTTTCCAACCAGAAATAAGTTGGTAGGATTCGACCTCGGCGTTGAAATCGCCGGCTTTGTTTGGTGGCCGGACGTGGCCTGCTGTCGGGAAAATTTTAATGGGGTAACTCTTCCAGACGGAGCGTTTGAGGGCACTACGACTGAGATTCAAGGCATCTACGTCGGCTCGAATTTCCTTATTCGACGACCGATGGCGATTTCTGAAGCCTATCCCAACGGCCGGTGGCATCCGTACGTCGGGGTCGGCGTGGGAGCGCATCAGCTCGCGATGAGGCCAGGTGGCTCACGGGGGGCTACCTTTCAGAATCCTATCACTGATCAGCGGGATACGACTGTCGCGTTTCAGGCACTGGGAGGACTCAAGTTCCATCTGTTCAAGTACGTGGCTGCATTTGCCGAGGCGAAGTATACCCATGCCTTTCACGACGGGCTGACGACTGATCGGTACGGGGTGTCTCAACCATTTGGAGATGGTCTAACTGTAAATCACTATGAATCCATGATCAGAACGATCTTTGTGCATGCGGGCCTGTCAATTCACTTTGATGTGAAGCCGTAGGGTCGGTCCATAACAATACCCCCACCCGTTGCGGTGGGGGTATCGGACACAAAATGCTACTTTCAAATCTTCCTTCTCCTAGCCTCACTTCTATCTATCGAGCAAGACCTGTTCAGTTGATCTCTAGGGACGACCTGGCTATCGTTATTGGATAGCGGTTAAACTTAGGCGGGTATTGGCAGGAGTTTCTGATCTAAGGCGGGCTCTTGAGACACGACTCGGTCGAGTCGGTGCCGGGTGAGCGTCGGTATCCGGATGAACTCCACGCCGAAGGCACTGCCGCGTACCCAACGAATTCTCCCCAACTCAATGAAGAGCGAGGAGCTGGGATCCGGCAAGATGACACTCATCTTGATATAGCTTCCCATGAGCACGGTCCGTTCGCAGATGACGGCACAGCCTGCAACGGACAGGTCAGAAACCACCCCTTCTCCCACAAAAGGGGCGCCTCCGAATATTGCAGGATAGGCCACAGGCAGTCGAGGATGGATTCGCCAGTTCACCATGTCTGACATGTGGATGCCCTCCATAGGCTGCAGTCTATCCAGGTAAGTGCAAGGGGGCCATTCCGCTGACGGGGGGCTATGGCCTACCAGTGCCCCTATGGCAATCGGGAGGTGCCTGAGGTTTGTTGAACTACTGGTTCTGGAGCGTGGTTCGGCAGACTAGCACTGATTCAAGAATATACGGGCCATTAAGGCTTAGCCGGCTTTTCTATCAAAGGGGGAGGAGGGACGGTTGACCGAAGTTCGAGTCGTTCAAGCACTTCTTGCTTAAGTTTGGTTGGCTCCTCAATTCGATTGTCTCGTTGCAGTACATTGACATCCTTCGCCTTTCTGGCATTGAGCTCAACGACGTCCGCGTTATCCCGAACTAGGTGCGGCGTGAGGAAGACGAGCAGATTGAGTTTCTCGATCTGACGACTTTGGGATTTGAATAACCATCCGAGCCAGGGGATGTCACCCAACCATGGAACCTTTCTTTCACTCAGCGTTAGATTATCCCGCACTAATCCTCCTATGACCAGCGTCTGTTCATCCTGAGCAATAGTCGTGGTTTCCATGGACCGCTTCGTCGTGGTAGGTCCGACCGGGATGCTGGCCGTACCGGAGCCGATGGTTTGAGCTACATTTTCTGCTATCGCCGTGATTTCCTGCTTGATTTCCAGACGAATCAAATCATCTTCTAATACCTGAGGCGTCAACTCTAACGTCACCCCGACATCTTTTCGTTCAATGGTGACCAGCGTTCCTCCAGTGATGCCTTGAGCCTGTCCTGTTGGAAAAGGCCGATTTTCACCGACGACGATCTTGGCTTTCTGGTTATCTGCGGCCAGCACTTGTGGCGTGGAAAGAACGTTGGTGTCGGTCAGATTCATCAGGAGATTAAGAAAGGCGCGGACATTAACCGTGTTCAATACTTGAAGCCCACCACCCGTGGCCGCGCCGGCCGCGATGCCTGTGATGATCTGCGCTATGTTTGAGATTTCCTCCGGTGCCCGGTTGATCCCGACGATTCCCCGAACAGTATCCCCCCCTCCTACTGCGATTACCTGTGCGGGGTCGGTACCGATTTGTCTCAACCGGTCGACTTGCACTTCGAGAATGACGGCTTCGACGAATACCTGCTTGCGTTTGATGTCCAGGTCCCGGATTACCGGTTGGAGATGACCCCAGGCGATCTTAGTGGAACTGATCACGATGGAGTTTGTTGCCTTATCGGCAAACACCTGAACCGGAGCCTCAAATTCCGTCAGGGGTCTGATTGGAGGTCTGGTGCCGGGCGTAATCTGTGCAACGGTTTGTGAGCGGGCAACTAGATTGGTCAGCACAGCAGCGAGATCTGTGGCATTGGCGTTTTTGAGCTTATAAACAAATACACCCCGCTCCGGCGGAAGGTCACCCATTGGAACGACCTGATACACGTTTCCCCCTTTAGGAACGACCGCCAACCGAGCGGCTTCCAATGCCGCGACGAACAAGTTGTAAGCCTGTTCTGACGAAACCTTGGTGGGAGAAAACACGGAGATCTTCCCGCCCTGCTTTTTAATGGTTTCATCTAAAACAAAGTTTTTCCTCGTAAGCTCACTGATAAAGCGGACGAAAATCGGGATATCCACTTCGTTAAAATCCAGCGCAACCTTTGCTAACTGGCTTCCTGCTTCCTGAGAGCATAGCAAAGGAGGGAATGCCAGGCAGAGAAAAAGTAACAAAGCCAGGCAGGCTTGAAGTCTCTTGGTCGTCTTCGATGGACGACAAACTATTGGAAAGGCTTGCACGATGGACTATTGATTCCGTGGCATCTTGTTGAGGTGAATACGTGGATCTGACCGTATCATAGGCGTATCAAAGGACACAACCAGGATGAAAATTTCTGATAAGGGAGCCTAAGCCCGCATGGGAAAGCAAGTCCGCCTCTGCCGCATGGTCTTTATAAAGGCCCGACTCTGAAACGGAAGTTAACTGCTTTCAATAAAATGCCGATAAAGAGCCACTAGGTGTGGCCCAGAGAATCCTCTAGCCTATAGTGGCTGCCTAATAGTCGCGGGGTACGCCGCATTTCCTTTCTCCATCCTGCTGAGCAAGCTGCGTGGAGGAGGCAATCGGTCCAAAATTGAATGGACTGTGGACCTGCAAGGAATGCTCTCAAGTAAAACGTTTGCTTTTCCATCACTTAATCAAAGTGATCCTCAGAAGATCGAGGCATCTAGATTGCACACTTCTGAACGGTTTCACTCCCAGGTTAATGCCGAATTTCAAGGCAGTCGTCAGAGCGTATCGAGGTCTCGTGCCAGCTTCCTCGATGTAGGGATCTGCTAAGGTTGTAGCGTGCGGGCTAATAAAAAATCCCCCATAAAATCAGACAAAACCCAAGCCATCCGTGGCCACAAGCGCGGTGTAGTCGGCTACAGCAGGAAGACGGCTCTTCTTGAAGAAGCCATCACCCAAATGAATGCCGGAAAGTATGGGCGTTCCTCGGCCGCACTAAAGGAATTACTGACGCTTGATCCGAACAACATGGAGGCACGGCGGCTTTTCGCTACCCTCCACCTTCGCCTGGGGAGCCTTATCCCGGCGAGACAAGCCTTTGACGCACTCATCAGCGAAGCCTTTCACCGTCAAGATTATTGGCTCGCGGAATCGTTGCTCCGTGAATACTTAGCTGCCGGTCCGCGATGTGTGCCTTTCCTAGAGAAACTGGGAGCGCTCTATCAAGAAAAAGGGGACGCTCTTGAAGCTGTTGCCGAGTACGGCAAGGCGATCGAGATTTTGATCGAAGATCCTGACCCGGACAACCCCGACCATGCTGCTCACCTCTACGAAAAAATACGAGGCCTTGCACCCGCAAGTCCGGTGGCTTTTCGGTTGGCTTGCCTCTTCGATCCGCAAACCGGTGAGTTGCTGGTCCGACGGCCTAGCGATTCTGAGCAGTCGACTGTTCCCCCAACACCCGACGTGCTGGAAGGGGGTCAAGCTCCGGAACCGATGGAGGGAGCGATGCCGTGGGAGATTCTAGATCCTCCGGCGGCGGTGGCTGATGCCCTCATGGAAGCAACAGTATCCGATGTCTCCACGTCCCTTGTTTCATCGGCCACTACGGACGATGCCGCATCTCTAAGTCCAACCCTTGAAGTAGCGTCGATGCCATCTGATCCACCCGTACGAGAACCAAAGCAGGCAGTGAGCCACGCGAGTGAAGTGGGAGGTCATGCTCCGGAAGAAATAGGCTCCTATGCACTTGAGAGTAATTCTTCCGAAGCAGGGTTCGATAATGGTTCCGAACAGGTTGACCTTGGCGATACGCCTCCAGTCGTTCCTGTATCAATACCTGCCGCTGTGAGTTCAGGAGCACAACTCGAGCAAGATACAGCGATGCCCCCAGGCGATCATGCCGCTGCTGAGGAACAAGACAGGCTGTTGTTTGAAACTCAGACATCCAATGATGCAAGTGGCCCATCCACGGTTTTCCTCTCCGAGGAACCTTCAGTTAGCTCGGCACAGTCTTTCGAAAGTGCGAACGTAACGACCTCATTCCGCATTGAAGAAGTAGCAGCGTCCCCCCTGTTGGAGACGGAACCGCAGTCTGCTCGACCAATAGAGGTCGAGGATAGACAACCCTCTCTATTACAATCCGTCACGACCGATTCGAGCGAGATACCGGCAGAACAGACACAAGACACGGGCGATTTATCGAGTCCAGAGCCGGTTTCAGCCAGTGAGATTACAGAGCCATGGAAGCAACCGGGTTTCTCATGGGAATCCGTGTTTAATAAGGCTTGGAAGTTCGGAAGGGATCATTCCGCTACTGTTTCCTCGCCGGAATTAAGTCTGACAAACGCCGAGGAAGCATCTGCTCAAGCACCGCAAGCGACACCTCTCCAGGAACAAGTGTTTGAAGACCAAGTGGTTGAGATTCCAGAGCGTGAACAACGTGAGGCAATAGCTACGGTTGCAGGCCCCACCGATCTCAAGTCTCAAATAGCGCCGATGCCATGGGATCAAGTTCGGGAGTCAGCCATTTCGATTCTTCAGGCAAAAACAGATCAGCCAATTCCTGAAAGCACGGAGCTAACACCCGATCTGTCGTCTCATGAATCTGGCTGGGTACTGAGAGGTAATCCGGAGCAAACGCCATCTTCGCCTTCGCCGGAGGTTTCGCCTGTAGATACGGATTCTTTCTCGATTGCGCGCACTCTACTGATGCCGGTCTCGGCTGAGCTCAAGCCCTCTGCTGCTGGTTTGGGGGAAACCTCTGTCCAGACAGGAAGCGACTTTACCTTTGTAAAACCTGAACAGCCGACGGGGGTGAGCTTTTCGGGGATGGATGAGCCACCGCCAGTTGACGCTCCCATGGCGGCCGCAAGCGCCTCGCAGGTTCTCGAAAATGGATCTGTTGCGGACGATATCGTGGCCCCTACCGAGGTTCCGCCACACAGCGTGGACTCCGTCTTGACCACGGACGGTGACCGCCCGATCGTTGTTGCGCAGAGCGCTGTTGTGGAGCCTTCCCTCACGTCGGCGCAACCTATCAGCGAGCCGTTGAGCGACACAGCTGAGGAGATGGCACTTCCACCGTCGCAGCTCAAGCAACAGCGCGTTAGCGAACCTCCACTTGTCATAGTGGACGCAGATCATTTCGCCGAAGAAACACCCGAGACGCTGGTTCATGAACCTCAAGCGAAGGCAAAGGCATTTGAGGATGCCCCCATTCCTACTGCGGAACCGGTTGCTCGGCCAGTGCCCGAATGGGTTAGAACAGGAGAGTCGATTCGATTTGTCGAACCACCTCAAGCTTCTCCCGTTGCACCCATGTTCCCACCGATTTCAGAGCGGCAGGAAGTCAGCCGATCGACCGCAGTGGCTGCTGCTGCGGTCGATGTGCTCTTTGAGTCGTCCCAAAACGTCAGGGCGGCGCAGACACGAGAACCTATAGCGGATTCGAAGCCCAGCCGAAAATCGAGTCCCGGCCTGACGCGAGCACGCATTGCGATTGCCGGATTTGTCAGCTCATGCTTTTCGACCACCCGTGCTATCGTGATGACGTGTGTGGGACTGGTCATGCTTTCCGGGGTCTTCATCGCGTTGGGGATCGGTGCGATCGGGCTGGCATGGATCATAATGGAACAGTCGCCATCTCCGATTTTTCAAAGCCTTACGGTCACTCCCCAACGCACCCTATCGGATTACAAGAGCAATGGGTACTTTCTACTACTCGGAATTGACGCATCCTTCGAGCATGATCCGATACAGGCGGGATATGATCGGAAGCTGGAGGGCAAGAACGGCAGTTCGGCATTAGCTTGTTTCGGGAGTTCCGGAGCGAGGACGAGTGAAGGATCGAATGCATCAACCGATGTCATGCGCGGCTGGATTCGTAGTGCAGATCCAATTGGTGAGTTCAAGTCCCATAAGGACACCATCAAGGGATGGAGCAATCAGCATCAAGTGACGCTCAAACGATATGGCCAGTGGCAAAAACTTCTTTTCGAAGATTGGGGTTATGGCCAACCGGGCGGTCCGCCCTGTGCCGCGATGGTCTTCACCCACCAGCTGCATGTCGCGGATGGGTTTGTGCAAGGCGCCGATGTCGGAGTCGACCGACTTGAAACGGACATGGAGGCCTGGCGCATCGTGCTGGGTCAGGCGAGGACTCTTGCAGTGAAAATGTTGGCGCTCCAGGCAATCAATGACGACATCGCAGTCGTCTCGGGACTACTCGTACGCTCGGACTTTGACGGGAAATACTTGCGGCAACTCACGAAAATCCTTCGCCCGCTTGATCAGGTGGAACTTTCGATGCGCTGGCCTATGCAAAGCGAACTGCTCTCTGCCTCGAGGACATACGAGACCCGCCTGAAGGCAGCAAGAACCGAAGATCAGCCCGTCTATAGCATGGTGGCATCGGCTCTTCCTCTGCCGATGCAACGTCGTCTTAACGACTATGCAGAATATTACGATGCGTCTTATAAAGCTGCCGGCGAAGGAAAATATGGTTCGTTGCCGAAATGGAAAACCTATATCCGATTTCCGGCGTCCGGCCTGATGGACTATCTCGCTAATCCGATCGAAAATATTGTAGGTCTTGAACCGCTTGCTCCGTGGGATCTATACAATGGATTCGTGGTCGACACGGATGCCCACCTCCGGCTAGCCAGCTTACAAGCCTGGCTCAGACGTGGACCTGCAGAAGGGGATCTCCTTACACGGATCGCAAAAGCAGGGCAAAATTTCTATGATCCCTATACTGGGCTGCCGATGTTGGTGAATATGAAAAAGGGCCTGCTCTACAGTGTCGGACACGACGGTAAAGATCAGGATGCCGATCCTCAGGCAGATATAGTGGTAGAGATTCCTGGCGTCCCGGCCTCTGTCGCTCCAGCGAAGCCCTCAGGCGCTTCCTCCAAGTCCAGATAAGCCTTATCCCGCTGTTTTCGCTCTGCTCTGGTATCGCCGGCTTGACAGCGCCTGGAGTATTTCACACAATCAGCAATCCTTGTACAGACGGAGGGTGTCATGGGACATTCACCAAGACTACGTTTCGGTGCCCTCTCCGTGAAGAAGGGAGCGACATTGCCGATACCTGTTCCGACGAAGATCGTATCCAATGAGGAGTTTGTCCCGATTTCTCAAACGGCCAAGCAGGCTTGCGTCGAACGTGTGGCGGAAGAGTTGATGGAAAGGGCGGCAGCCCGGCGAGGTGTGACCCGGCGACAGTTCTTGAAAACAACGGGTGGTATGGCAGCCGCGTTCCTGGCCATGAACGACGCATTCGGCCGGTTTTTTGATATTGGAGAAATCGAGATGTTCGAAACTGAAGCGTTTGCCGAGCAGCAGGGCGCACCGTATTTTATTTTCGATGTGCAAACCCACTACGTGAGTTCTCATTATGATCTTTCCGATGCCGAAGCCAGTCGGAAGGGCGCTGTTTCTAAACAGGCTCTGCTTTCATTGAGGAAATACATTCGTGAGACCGGGCTAAACCCGAAACTAGCCGGTGATCGAGGCACAATCGATGACTTGTCATGGAAGAATTTTGTGAAAGAGGTTTTTTTCGACAGCGAGACGACCGTCGGTCTGATCAGCACGCCACCCGGACCCTATCCGCAAGAAGCCGTCGTCCCACCGAAGGAGATGGTCCACATTCGTGATGAAATCAATCGGTTGGCCGGATCACAACGGATGCTTGCACACGGCCTGGCGACACCACAACTGGGTGCGGCTGATTTAGAATTCATGGCGTTGCAGACAGAGGTCCTTAAGGTTGATGCCTGGAAATGCTACACCGGTTCCTGCCCGAAGGGGTTCGATCGAGGCTGGTGGATGGATGACGAACGCATCGCCTATCCAATGTTGGAACAGGCACGAAAGCTCAACGTGAAGCGGATATGCGTCCACAAGGGATTGCCTCTCGGTCCCGTGGCGGACTACAACCATCCCAAAGACCTGATTAAGGCGGCCAAGGATTTCCCAGACCTCAGTTTCTTGGTGTATCACTCGGGACTCCGAGGCGTGGCCTCAATCGATCAGGTATTTTCAAAGACCGGTGAAATCCCCTGGACCACCGAGTTCTGCCGCATGAAGGAAGCGGAGCCGGGCATCTCCAATATCTATATGGAGCTGGGTTCCACCTTCGGACAACTGGTGACGACCCATCCATTGGTCTGCGCGCATCTGCTGGGACAGATTATCCGTTCGTTCGGCATTAATCATGTTCTGTGGGGTACAGACTCCATCTGGTATGGAACGCCGCAATGGCAGATCGAGGCGTTTCGGCGGTTTCAGATCCCCGAGGAGGTGATCGAGAAGCATCAGTATCAGCCTCTGACAAGACGTGTGAAGGAAAGGATTTTTGGCTTGAACGCGGCCAAGGTTTTTGGAGTGGATGTCGAGGCGAAACGGCGCGAGGTGCCGAAGGACGCCCTCGGTCGCCTCAGAATGAGCTACCTGGAAGAGGGGCCTGAACCAAGCCGAAGAGTGTACGGATGGGTGGTAGGGTCATGATGCGGTCCTATCGATGAGCGCTCCACCCATCCTTGCACCCCGCCCGGTGTAGGGAATCCGCGGCGGACGGGTAAAGGCTGCGCCTCGCCGCGGGCGGGCTTGAGAGATGCGAAGAACTCACAGCTCATTCCCACCCGCATCAAAGGAAAAGAAGAGAAAGGAACAAAAATGAAAAGCGAGATTCTGTATCCCGGTGCATTTCCGATGGTGCGCGTGGAGCTGGCAGAGGGAGAGCATATCAAAGCCGAGTCCGGTGCGATGGTGGCTTGCTCGCCGACGATCGACATTGAAAGCAAAATGGAGGGAGGCTTTCTGGGAGCGCTGTCACGAAAATTTTTGACCGGAGAAAAGTTTTTCTTTCAGACGTTGCGCGCCAGTCGTGGCGCCGGTGAAGTGTTGCTCGCGCCGACCGTGCCAGGCGAGATCGTTGTGCTTGATCTCGATGGCGTCAACGAGTATATGGTGCAGAAGGATGGATTCCTGGCCGGCGCTGATGGAGTGACGATCGATAGTCAGATGCAGAGTATGAGTCGTGGATTGCTGGGCGGGGAAGGGTTCTTCATCCTCAAAATGAGCGGGAAGGGGATGCTCCTTCTGAACAGCTTCGGAGCCATTCACAAGGTCGAGTTGAAGCCGAGTCAAGAATATATCGTGGACAACAGCCATCTGGTGGCGTGGTCTACGACGACTTCCTACAACATCGAGAAAGCCACTTCCGGATGGGTGGCCAGTTTCACATCGGGGGAAGGCTTTGTGTGCCGGTTTCGAGGGCCAGGCATTGTGTTCATTCAGAGCCGCAATCCAGGCGGCTTCGGTGCCTGGGTGCGACAGTTCATTCCTATCTCTGAATGAAAGTGGCGATGGTCACTAGTCACATCCATCATCAAGCTATGGAACAGACCGAGATGCCATTGACTATTGACCGGTGACGATCCTCCATGACTCCGCTCCCCAACGCGCTCTGTTTCGGCGATGAATTTCCCGCCAGCGGGGTGCCTTGCCTTGTCCATGTCGAAGAACATCTCCTCATGATAGCCTTTCCTTCCGATCGTGAGAGAGCTGAAGGCCGTTCGGAAGAGGTGCCGTTTTCTGAACTGACCGTCTCGGCAGGCGGGTTGGATCATGATCAACTGGTCATAAAATGGGTGGGGTCAACCGGACCGCGAACGCTGTATCTCAAAAATCTCGACGTGATTCGTGCGTTTCGACAAGCGGCTCCTGAGCATTTGACCATGCCGCTTGAACGAGCGGCGCAACAGGTCCGCCAGGTACGGCAACGACACCGGATGGTGTGGGGCATCATAGGAGGGACCTTCCTGGCCATAGTATTGGGACTCTGGTTTGGAAGCGACCTGCTGGTCGAACTCGCCCTCGATCGAATCCCAGTGGAGTGGGAGCAGAAGTTGGGCGAGTCCGCCTATCACGATTTCCTTGTTCGTCAGGATGTCATGAAGGAAGGCCTCGCTGTGGCAGCCGTCACCGAAATGACCCGTCGCCTGAGCGACTCGATTCCGAACAATCCCTACACATTCCAGATCACCGTCGTGAAGAGCGACGTCGTGAACGCGTTTGCCCTACCAGGCGGCTATATCGTTGTTTTTACCGGATTGATGAAAAAAGCGGAAAGCCCTGAAGAAGTGGCGGGCGTATTGGCTCACGAGCTGAACCATGTGCTGGAGCGGCATGGACTCGAACGTATCGTCAAGCAGCTGGGCATTGTGGCCGTAGTGTCGATCGTGCTAGGGAATCAGCAGGGAATGGGTGGAGTCATGAAGCAGCTCGGCGTTGAATTGATGACCTTGAAGTTCGGTCGAGCACAGGAAACTGAAGCGGATCTCACCGGTCTCCAGCTGCTCCACCGTGCCAAGATCAATCCTTCCGGCATGATCACGTTCTTTCAACGACTGGCTGAGAAAGATGAGGGCCGGGTCGAGTGGCTGTCCACCCATCCGATGAGCAGCGCCAGAGCCGAACGCCTCCAAGCTGAACTGGCGGAGATGCCGAAGGAAGACTACGAACCTTTTGCGTTCGACTGGGCAAAGGTTCGGACGGCACTTGGTACTTCGCCTGGTACGACCCCATGAATGCTCCTCATGTGATCCGTATCGGCGTTTTGGCCGATACTCATGGTGTGTTCGATGCGGCAATCGGTCGGCATTTTGATGGCGTGAGTCGGATTATTCATGCCGGCGACATCGGTTCGCGACTAGTCATCGAACAACTTGAGTGCATCGCCCCCGTAACCGCTGTCTCAGGCAATGTCGATGAATACGAAAAGAGTGGCTTCCCGACAGAGGCCATAATCAGGCTGAATGATTTCTGCATCGCTATCCGGCATGTTGTATTTGAAGCTGGAAAGCTGACCAAAGAGGGAAGAGCGTTTCTCGATCGCACCAGACCGGACATCTGTATCTTCGGTCATACCCACCAACCAAGGAGCGAATGGCTCGGCGACACACTGTTGTTTAACCCCGGTTCGGCAGGACCAAAGCGATTCACATTGCCAAGGATGCTGGGAATGATGACGATAGGAGCACGGCCCTCGGCGAAACACATCAGGTTGGAAAGCGGGCCACATAACGTAGGTTCTTGATCATACGAGATTGTGGCCTTGTCGCGCATATTGTGCTAGATGGGGGCTCGCACCACGAATAGAACAGGACGATCATTTCTGACGAAAGGAGAAGATGATGCGCAGATTCTGTCATCGGTTTGTTGCCGCTGCGGCATTGTTGAGCGTTATGACGATGAGTACCGCCTGCTACGGTCCGTTTAATCTCACGAGGAATGTCTATCATTGGAACAGCAACATCAAAGGCAGCGGCCAAGTCAATGACAAATGGATGAAGGAAATCGTCTTCTTCGGCATGCTGATCATCCCGGCCTATATGTTCTCGGCACTGTTGGACACGTTTATCTTTAACTCGATGCACTTCTGGACCGGAGATAGCCCGATCAAGGCTTCTGAGATGGGCAGTGACGGCACGAAGGTGACCACCCTGGGGGGAACCACTATTCGATGGACTCCTTCCGAAGATGGTGCAACCGTGGCCTATCAACGCGATGGTGTTGTGGAGCGTCGCGCGACGATCGTGGCCAGTCCGACGGGCTATCGGCTCGTCGATGAGAACGGAAGCGTTTTGTCGGAGGCCGAGGACGGACCCGACGGCAGTGTTCGCCTCCTCGATGGTGACCGTCGGGTGGTCGATCAATGGACCAGGGAGCAACTACAATCGATCACTCATGGCAGTAACCAAATGTTCGGTGAACTGATGGTCTCGAAAAGGTAGTTGAGGCTCAGCAGGTGTGGCTCAGCGGTCTCTGACTTTAAGAGGACTAAAACCGCAGTCCTGCACCCACCAATCCATAGTGTGTTCGAAAATCGACGGCTAGTCCCTCCCAGTGATAGTCGGATGAGAGATACCGGTACTCGCCGAACAGAAAGACCGCAACGGTTTGCTGCGAATTGAACAGTGGAACGCGGGGGCTCAGAACCACTTGCGCGCCGCCGAGAAACTGATGGGTAAAGGCGCGGGCTGAGTCAAAATCATTATCGTCTCGTCCAGCACTGTTTGGGTTGAGGAGTGTGCCGTGAGACCAACCGATACCAGCCCCGATGTACGGTCGAATTCGTTCCCCTGGATAGCGTAAAATGACGTTAAACGTCGTATTAATCATGAGCAGGTCGGATCGGCCGGTCTGGTCGATGCGGCCATCGGCGGTGTTGGGAAAGGAGAGCGCCGTGCCGTGCATGTTGGAATCAATCTCAAGACCAGCTATGCGACGCAGCGCGGATGGAAAGAGCCCGACCTTTAACCCCGCACCGAATCCCTCTTGAATCGAGGCGGGAACCGTCGTGCCCTGAT
>DATIGP010000213.1:0-4038 GCA_035454625.1 Nitrospira sp. | reverse complement strand
ATTGTAGTTTGAAAAGAGGGTCGAGAGGCGCTTACCCGCTCGTGTCAATGAGGAAGGCTACGCCTGATGAGCCACCGGAATGCACGAAGTGCGGTTTGGTGGGCCGTGTAGGGGTCGAACCTACGGCCCGCTGATTAAGAGTCAGCTGCTCTACCAACTGAGCTAACGGCCCCACCGGGTATTGAATTGTTGATGCCGACTACAAGAGGCGTTTTGGTGCGCCTGACAGGATTTGAACCTGTGGCCCTCAGCTCCGGAGGCTGATGCTCTATCCAGCTGAGCTACAGGCGCTCCCGTAACCAAGGAACGTCACCTTAGCACAGCGCGAAATAGGCTGTCTAGGCCGACTCGGTGATCCTTCCAGTCTGAGCATCATCCGGCAAGAACGCGAACGGCAGGAGTAACTCTTCTCCTAGGAAGCCTTGCTGCCGGCGCAAGGCCTTTAGCTCTCTCGCTTCCATCCCAGCCAGATGATTCTCCTCTTCTCGCATGATCTTCGACAGTCGGATTAAGGGGACAGCCGTTTGCACGGCACAAGCACCGTTAACCGAGAATCCATCATCCTGCGGAATGCCCATGGAACGGCAGGCCAGCGGTCGAAACTCATAGACCCCACATGTCCCATCCTGCTCCAAGGCTGGACAAGACCAGGTCTCGAACCGTTCACCCACTTGATCGATGTCCTCATCCGACCACTGGTCGATGAAAGGATCTTCCTTTAGTCGTGGTGCGGAAGCAGTTAGCGCAGTGACTTGCTCGGTTGCCGTTCGGTTGATCCGGTTTCGGCGTGTCTCTGGAAGCGTTCGGAGACCACGCTGTATTTCCTGTCGATCCAGGATCGTCACCGGAAAGACCCCGACACAGCAGCCGGAACAGCCTTGAGTACAGGGAAGATGACCCAAGAGAACGGCGCTGGAACGTTCGAACCACCGAGCCGTCTTACCAAACAGCATCGAAGGCGCCCTCGACATGTTAGTCTACGTCCGAGACCGACATATCCACGATCAGTTCGCCTTTGGGTGAGAAAAAGCCTTGCTTGTCGATCTGCACAATGCCGTTGCACTGCTCTTGATAGAATTCGAGGATCCATCCATTGAAATCATACCCTTCGTCGGTCACATCCTTCTCGACCATACGGGTCGTCAAAATAAACCGACAACGAGTCACATATTCGATCGCGAGTTGCGCTTCAATGTCGGACTGAGCGGTGAGGAGGTCTAAGAACAGTTTCTTTTCCTGATCGTAGACGTCTCGATAACTGCCACGATCACGTATACAAAACAGATGGACCGGCTTACGCTGTTGATGGTAGCCCAATGCGATTTGCACCCATGCCCATTCCTCCAAGGCTCCTTCCTCTAGATTCCTCGGGACAATAGGTGTTTGTCCGCGGGATTTCAGAAAATCGATCAACAGTCGAAGGGGAGGCGAATTTTCCTTCTGGCAGAACACTCGAGAGTAGAGAACGTTCTCAGGCTGTTCGGAGGTATGACCTGATTCACCTAAGGGTAAAACTGGAAGGTCTTTACCCATGTGCGTTCACCATGGTCAAGATCCGTTTATGTCGCTGTCCGAGGTCCATCCAGCTCTACTCTACCCTTCCATTTGCTTGTACCGCAAGGGATAGTGTGTGCATTTCTCCACGCCAGATGCGCTTTTTCTCGTTGACACTCCTCCGACTCTTGGCTACACTCTCGCGGGTTTTCACGATGTGAGAACGAGCCAGCACACCGGCGACCCAGACCAGTCAGGATGTATTTACACGTGGCGCGTCAGGCGACATATCCGCTTACTTCATCTCTTACCTTCAAGGAGGTTCGCGAATGGCAAAATCAATGACGAAATCGCAGATTGCAGATTACCTCGCCGGGAAAGCCGGCATCACAAAGAAGGGCGCCGTGCAGATTCTTGATGACCTGGCGGCCCTGGCCTATCGTGAAGCCAAGAACGTCTTCACGGTTCCGGGCATCGGCAAGCTCAAGCTGGCGAACCGCAAGGCGCGTATCGGCCGCAATCCTCAGACCGGTGAGGAAATCAAGATTCCGGCAAAGCGAGTGGTCAAGTTTCGTGTCGCCAAAGCCGCCAAGGACGCAATTCTCGGTAAGAAATAAGGAGAGATTCCCGTCCTGGCATTGTTGCAGCGCCGGGTCCGATAAGTCTGTATTCATCCGCGACTCTGCACATCTTCATGGGGGTCGAGATCCCATAGATCTCGGCCCCCATTTTTTCCCCACGACTAGGGGTGCGACGGACCGAGTCCACTGCCTCCCATGCCATCATGGCCGATCAGCCGAATCGCGTCTCCATCCTGCACGATGGAGTCCTCACTGGCGATTTTCTTATTGACGGTCACGAGCACCTTCTTTTCGCGCAACAACTGCAGCAGGTGCCGAAGTTGAACACCTTGCCGCTGGATCAATTGGCGAACCGACATCGATCCATCAATTTCGCAGGCCACATCACACTCGCCGTCCAGGGTTTGCAGTTGTCCCGTCAGTACGATGGTTACCATATCATCCGTCCTGCCTCCACAGGTTTGCGCTCTCCCATAGTTGACTCGCCCCGGTGTCTCTCCCGATAATGGGTGCCATGCCGTCTCTCGATGTTCAAAATCCTGGCATGCCCGACCTCCAGTTCGTCCTGTTCGTGTCCGCGCTCTGCACGGCAGAGCTGAAGACGATCAATGTCCCGCCGGAACTCCGGCAAACCATCTTTGATCGCTGTTGGGCTCTCCTTCATACCGAGGCACCACCCACAAATCCTCACGAACGCGTGCTTGATCTGCGAGGAGGCACGGAACTCACGCTCGATGCCTGCGCTGCCACGATGCGATCGCTTCTCCTCGATGCCGACATCACGACTCTGGTGTGGGACCATCCGGTGAGCGAGGCCAGCATGACCAGCACGCCCGAAGCCCTTCCTTTGATCGATCGACTGGGACAATTGTATCCCGACCGTCCTACGGTCGTCGATCCTCCCGGCCGCCCACCTCACGATCCCAACCCGACCTCATGATAGAGGACGCTGTGCGTGTGACGCTGATTGACATTCCCGGTGTGCTCTTGCTCGAACCGTCGGTCCTATCCGATCGTCGAGGCTGGTTCACGGAAACGTATCATGAGCGGCGCTACCGTGAGGCCGGTATCACGGAGCGCTTCGTCCAAGATAACTGTTCACGATCGGTCCGTAACACGGTACGAGGGCTCCATTTTCAGGAACCGCACGCGCAAGGAAAACTGGTCATGGCCCTGGAGGGGTCTGTGTTCGACGTCGTCGTCGACATTCGAAAGGGATCCCCGACGTTCGGGAAATGGTATGGGATCGAACTCTCGAGTCAAAACCTTCACCAGATGTACATCCCTCCCGGATGCGCTCATGGATTTTGTGTCACCAGCGAGACGGCAACGTTCCTGTATAAGTGCACGTCTTATTATTCTCCGAACGATGAACATGGCATCTTGTGGAACGATCCGGATTTGGGAATTCTCTGGCCGACACGTGAGCCTATTCTCTCTCAGAAAGACCAGACCTACGGCACCCTCAAAAGAGTGGACAGGGAGTTGCCGGTCTATAGACCGGTTGGCTAGCAATCATCATTCAGTCCACACCCGTTTCCTAGCAAGATCTCGCGGATCGCGGCCATGCGTGAAGCCGTCCTAGTGACAGGGCGGCTATGAGTATGGTAAGAGTGCTCTTCTCTTGCCCATAAGCGGCACGTCCCCATCGTCTAGCCTGGCCTAGGACATTGCCCTTTCAAGGCAGTAACACGGGTTCAAATCCCGTTGGGGACACCATGCCTTTCACTGCACACGCGCCGTTGAAGAGGTTGCCAACGGCGGCGTGCCCTTCCAAACGGTAGTACTTGTCACGATCTTGGCCCTGCAGACCCGGACACGGTTCGGCATTAGCTTCCGGAGAATCTGCCGTGTCTGCGCCGGAAGCTTGCCCTAACCCAGGCCAATCAATGAGGTAACTTCGGAACTCCTCTTCCAGACGTGAGGGGCTGAATGGGGCCAAGGCGACGCGGCCTTTTCAAAC
>DATIGP010000212.1:0-3151 GCA_035454625.1 Nitrospira sp. | reverse complement strand
TGAAGACGCTTTTTGACCTCGATGACGATGGCGACCGCGAACGCTTCAGCAATACGCTGGCGCTTGCGTTCGATCTGATGACCGCTCGACTTCGGCGGGTTCTCAAATTTCCGCTGTGGATGCCAACGCCGGAGAATTTGCGGTTAAGGCGAGCAATCGCGGAGCTGGACCAGACGGTCCAGGGGTTTATTGCCTCGGGCCGGTCACGCGGCAGGGTCGCTGACAACTTGCTTTCGCGGCTTATATTTGCCAAACGCGAAGACGGCTCCCGGATGAATGACCGCGAGCTTCGGGATGAGGCCATGACGCTTTATCTCGCGAGTCACGAGACAACTGCCCTGACACTTACTTGGACTTGGTACCTGCTCTCTCGCCACCCGCGTGTCGAGGCTAAGCTCGTCAGCGAATGGCGGAAGGTTCTAGCTGGCAAGATACCGTTCGCGGACGATATCCCCCGACTACCCTATACAGGTGCGGTTATCGCTGAATCCATGCGATTGCTTCCGCCGGTCTACGTTCTCGGGCGAGAGGCGACCACAGATTTGGAACTCGGCGGCTATCGTGTTAAGCGGGGGTACACGGTCCTGATGAGCCAGTGGGTCAGCCACCGCGATCCAGAATACTTTTCCGACCCTGAAGAGTTTCGTCCAGAACGGTGGGAGAGCGGATTTGCCAGACGACTTCCAAAGTTTGCGTATTATCCTTTCGGGGGCGGCAGGCGGGCCTGCGTCGGAAATTCCTTCGCCCTCATGGAGGCAGCAATTGTTCTCGCGGCTGTTGGGCAACAATACAGATTCACCTTGGACCCCGAGGCCATTATCGAGATCAAACCCCAGATCACGCTAATGCCGGCCCATGATATCCCTGCTACTCTGGAGCGTCGGTAAGGTTAGTCGATCTGAGGAATTTCAGTATCGTCTTGCTTCGATATCAATGATGGCAACCGTCCTGCCCAGCTGACACTTACTCGCCTAAAGCGCTGTTGCCAATGTCCGCTTTGGGTCATTAGCGGACATTCAGATGAAACCTTAGGATGTCCGCATTTCCTCTCAAACCAGACATATCGCGGCTGTGTGTTCCAGATTCCCTATGTCCCAGACATAGACATTCAACAAGCTATCGGTCGGCGAGAAGGCTTTCGCGGCGACCGAGGAAGGCGCGCAAGGGTCCTTGGGCCAACGACCGGCGGTAACTTTGAAGGTCGTTAGCGTCCATTGCCGGTGTTTCCGTCTGTCCTGCTTCGGCCTTTATAGTGATCGTCGGGCCTAGTTGCAGTGTGGTGCCTAGGCCGGCGTAAACATAACGACCGCCGAAAACTTCTTTCAGGATGGCAAAACCCCGTTCACCGGTGCAGTGGTCGGGAGCAATAAATTGAACCTTCCAGGTATCCCGTAACGCTGTCGCGATTCGCATGATCTCCTGGTTACTCGCGGGCAACAGATGAAGGCCGCCAATCACGAGATGGATCGGCTTGTCGAACGCCGCTTTGGTTGCCTTGATGATCGCTTCGATCTTCGGATGACCGCAGCCAACGACGAGAACAATGCCATCGGGTGTATCGATGGCCAACGAGATTTCTCTGACCTCCAGGTCGACACCCCATAGTCCCGGTAAGATGATTAGGTGAAATCCCGGCGCAACCTCGGTGTTCTTAGCTATCCAGGAAAACTTCGCTTCGGGCCAAGCACTGCCAAATCGCAACGTGTCGGGCGGCTTGCCGTCGAAGTAGCGCATGTCGGCGGGAAGCGCTTCGTTGCGTTTGTAGAAGGTTCCCGGCAGTGCGGCACCAAACACGCCGAAATTCTCTTGCGGCGCATAGATCGTCACGTCTGGATTGATGCGCAACAAATAATTCAAGCCGCTGGTGTGGTCGCCATGGCGGTGAGACACGACAACGAAATCGAGCGTGGTGAGATCTATGCCTTTGGCTTCAACATTATGCGCGAAGATGTCGGCGTTGTTTCCGGTGTCAAATAGGATGCGCTTTCAACGGTACTCAATGAGCGTAGAAAACCCCCAGTCCTTTGTCATCGCAGAGGACTTACCGAACGCATCATAAAGAACGGTGATCTCTGTTTTGCTGGGCTGAGAGTTCACAGGGGATGCATCCCCTGCTGCCCGACCACTCGGTGCATTCAGGATCGAAGCAATTAAGCAGCTGAGGGTAAAAAGAGTTTCGGTTCTCATCTTTAACAGACGTCGTTCGCTTGGCTCGACCGATCGATGTTACGGGGCGTCTTCCCGGCTCAAAAAGGGCAGCCTATCGACGTGATGCCCGATCATCTTCCAGATTCCGTTCTCCTTCCGAAACAGATTCGTGGCACGGATCGAAACTGATCCCGGCATTCCGCCTGTATTGATGTTCTCGCCTTTTTCATAATTGTGTGTAACCGCAAGATCGTGACCTTCGGCAATGCGCATCCCATCGGGCTTGACATGCCCGCCTAACTTCATGGCCGCCTGTTTTTTCCACTCATCAAGAACCTCCTTCCAGCCGACTTGGAAGCCGCCGTCCGGACCCATATAGGTCACGTCATCTGCATGTGACCAAACCTCAACCATTGGGGCGAGATCGCCTTCAAACAGGGCATTCAGAGCCGTATAGAATCCGGCGGCGACGGCCGTTATCTCGTCGTGCTCGTGCATATCTAAAACACCTCCTCTTGAGGCCGATAACTGTACAATAATAACGAGATCGCACTATCCTGGAACCCATGGATCGTGACGGCAAGGCTCGGCAGCACGCGGCACTCGCCGCGTAAAGCGAGGCATTCAGCAGACTGGAGGAACCATGCGGTACTCAGTCATCGTTACCACCTCCTGCTTACTAGTAGCCGGTCCGGCTTTCTCGCAGCAGGAAGCGACCCCACTGGACGAGCGAGAGGCGCAGGAAATTGGTCAGGCAGAGGTCAAGATGCGGGACACGAAGATGGCTCAATGCATGAAGGCAATAGGCCACGAACGATTCTGCTCGTGCATTGCCGATGAGAGCCCTTCAGGCATGGATTTTGTGGATTATGTTCGCATGGCTTCATCTTCCAATGCGGCCGTTCTCGCTGACGATAAAGAGTTAGTTGATGCCACCCGAACCTCGAGGGACAAATGTGTGGATTGGTCCACGATATCGTCCCCACAATAGGCTTGGCGGAGT
>DATIGP010000211.1:0-2720 GCA_035454625.1 Nitrospira sp. | reverse complement strand
CTAACCACGATGTCTGGGCCGCCGGCGAAGACCTCGGTGTTGCCGAACACAACCGGATCACGTTTCTCAAAGAGGATCTCGGTCAAACGTTCGAATGCTTGTCGGTAGCGACGGCGCGGTATCGCAGATCTGACAAGTCATCCAATGGCGCAGCTGAGCCTGACGCGCCATCGAAGTAAGACAATAAAGGCGGGTATGTCGAATCTGACATAACAGCTGTTGGTGGACGCTAAAGAAGATCCTTGAACTGCTCAGGAGAGATGTCTGCGGCATCGAGGATGTGTCGGAGTGTGCCGGACTTGATCGTATGATGGCGAGGAATGATCACCAGATGTTTGTCGTCCGTCATCGAAATATGTTTTCCCTCACGGAGGATATAAAACCCAGCACGCTTCAGGGCTCTCACGACTCGCTCATGAGAGACCTGAGGCAATTGGCTCATACACTGACTTCTACAGTCCTCAATTTGTTGAGCCGTTTCAAATCCTCAATACTTTCAAGATACGTCTTGATCGCATCCTTGATGTTCTCCAGTGCCTCCTCTTCGGTCTCTCCCTGCGAAACGCATCCTTGGAGAGTCGGGCAAGAGACCACGTATCCTCCAGCTTCCGGATCTTGTTCCAAGATGACAGGATACTCCATAACAACCTCGCAGATTAGGCCGATAGACAGAATTATATAGGAGCGTGAGTTGAAATCATACCGAATCGCCCGCAAATGCATCCATTGCCGGCAGTGATGTGTTCAATACCGGCCAGTCGCTGCCAGCGGAGCCTGTATGTCGGATTTGACATAGCGAGTGTTAGGACGCCTGAAGGGAGGGCATCATGACGAAGATGATTCCCATCTTGGTGACGATCTTATTAAGCGCAGCGATCGGCCGCGCGGAAGATCTGGGCACCCTGAGTGCCAATCCGTTCGACTTCGAATCGAGCAGCAACGCGTTTGGCAAGGGGAGCCCGTTCGCTCCGAACGGCATCAACAACCCGTTCAGCTCTTACGGCAGCCCGTTCAGCAATCAATCTGCGACGAATCCCTTTGCCACCGATGCACCGCGATTGTATGACCAACAGGGGAATTACCGCGGCAAGCTGAGTGCCAATCCCTACGATTCTGACTCAACTAGCAACCAGTTCGGCCGCTACGGCTCACCCTTCTCGCCGGATTCCCTCAACAACCAGTATGGCGCCGGAAGCCCATTTCGATACGACTCGCCGAACAATCCCTATGGGAAGGGCTGGAGAATCGAAGGCAAGTGACCGTTTGTCTCGTTCGTTTGGTTTTTTGGTCTCTCTGGTTCCGGAAGCCTGTATTCAATGAGGACCATAGATCGCTTGTCAGAGAGGGAGCAAACCGGTATTCTTAAACAGGTTCTTTAGGGAGTGCCGGATGGGTATCGACGATTTGCTCACATTGAAACGTGCCGAGATCTTGCGCCTTGCGCAAGAGCACGGAGCGCAGAACGTGCGGATCTTCGGATCCGTGGCCAGGGGAGAGGCACGACCGGAAAGCGATATCGACTTCCTCGTGAAGATGGAAGGCGGACGCAGCCTTCTTGACCTGATACAGTTAGGTCAGGACCTCGAGGCACTCCTTCAACGGAAGGTCGATGTGCTCACCGATGAGGGACTGAGCCCCTACCTAGAGGAGCGCATCCACGCCGAAGCCGTCCCCTTATGAAGGGCGACCGCATTTACCTTCTTCACATTCGAGACGCCATCCGACACATCGTCGAATACACAGCGGCCGGACAAGCTGATTTCCTGGTCGATCGCAAGACTCAGGATGCCGTGGTCAGGAATCTCGAAATTATCGGCGAGGCTGAATGAGGGCGCGTGTCTCTCGAAATTGATCGTCAAAATAGGCCCTTTCTTCGGCATGACGTCGTCCTAGGTGCAGTTGGAACCCTTCGGCGACTAGTTGAAGCTCATGCCTGAGTTCTTCATTGAGGATACCGCTTTGACGTCGAGCCTCGGAAATATCGGCTCGCAACTCCTGCCTGAGTCCATTTGACAGAACCTCGCTGTGCTGTCGAGCATCGGCAATGTCCGCCCGAAGCGTTTCGGTGCATTTGCTCTGTGATTTCTTCGGCAGTGGGCATGGGTGGGGCATCACCTACTGGTACCCTTTCAGTACGCGGGAATATCTGTCGCCCATCCAATGGGACTTGAACGCTTGGCCGAACGTGTTGGCCACCGCCTTAGCGTTGGGGTTGTCGGGTTGGCTGGCAGTTCGACATGGGCACAGCGTGGCTGAAACGGTGCTTCCGGCAAGGTGGGACGGTGTCGAAAATTGTGCTGAAAGAAAGTCAAACAGAGAGAGCCATTCTCCTGAAGGATGTGTGAATGGATGCTTGCTGGGAAGATGCGGTGCGGCGAGGTGATACCGAGATCGTGCGCGACCTGCTTGCCCGCGGAGCCGATCCCAATGCACGCGATCGACATGGGCAAACGGGTTTGATGCTGGCCGCTCATGGCGGGCATCTGGCCACCGTCCACCTCCTCATCGATCGCGGGGCCCGCCTGGACATTACTGCCAAATATGGGCTCAGCGCGGTGATGCTCGCGGTGGTGGCCGGCCACGAGGGGATCGCGCTGGCACTGGCTCGCGCCGGCGCGGATCTCACGCTGCGTGGGACAGGCGCGCCTGGCTTCGCCGGCAAGACAGCGGCCGACTTGGCAATGGCGCGAGGCTTGAGCCATCTCGCCGTCGCCCTTGGT